>CAZJCR010000027.1:0-24449 GCA_964544385.1 uncultured Bacteroidales bacterium | reverse complement strand
AGTGAAATACTTACAAAATCTAAATCGATTGAGCCATTAGCTCAATTTGGGTTATTATAAAATCACAAATTCAAAAAGTTTAAAAAACTATTCAATAACAAAATGTATATCGTTTGAAGTTTGGTTTCCTAATTTATCGACAGCCCTTATGTGCATTTTAATTTGTGAACCTTTTGCAAAACCATCGATAATGCCCTGGTACAGTTTTTCTTTTGAACCATTAATGCTGTAAAAAATACGGTCGTAGGCTACTGGCGCGTTAATTACCGATAAAAACAACGATACATGAGCCGGGTAAACATCAATTTGTTCGCCGTTTATTTGTGTTTTATTAACAGGCGTAACGCTAAACCTTGTGCCTATTTCGGGTCCGGTGTTGTCGGTTGCAAAAATTATTTCATGCTGATTTAAATTGCCAAGTTTATCGTATGCTTTAACATTTATTTTGTAATCCATACCCCGTTTAAGGTTATCGATAATGCCGGTATAAAGTTTTTCGGGGCTACCGTTAACCGAGTAATATATTTTATCGATAGCAACTTTTGTATCGGTGGCCGATAAAAATAAAACGGCATGGCTTAAATATAGTTCGCGTTCAACTGTATCGATAATTTTTTTCCCTATTGGTAATATACTAAAACGATTGTAAATATCGGGACCCTGGTTATCGATAACCAAAACAACTGTACTACGGTTCGAGTTGTCAACATTATCGTACCCATAAATATTTAAAGTTTGTACCCCCTCGGTTGTAATATTAAATGGGTTGGTATAATTTTGCTCGGCATTGTTGTTAAGGCTGTATGTTATGTTTTTAACTCCCGACTCTGGGTCGGTTGCCAGCAATTGAATTTTCGTGTCTTTATTAATAAATATTGTATCGCGGGTAATAAAAACTTTACCTATAAAATTATGTTTTAATTGCGGGCCGGTTAAATCAACAAAAGCTGCACGCGATCGTGTCGATTTTTCGGTAGCTACACTTTTGTTCCCAACATTATCGACACAATACGATTGCACACTTAACTGTCCCGACACCGACGTTAAATAAAAAGGTTTTTCGTAAACTTGATATTCTTGGTTATTTATCGAATATTTTATCTCGCGTATACCGGCTTTATTGTCAACAGCTGTAAGTTTAAGTTTTGTCCGCCCCGACGAGTATTCGCGGCCGTTTACATTATAACTGTTTCCCATTAGTTCGTCAACAAGTATTGGCGGTGTTTTATCGATAAAAAAAACAAACTCGTGTTCTGTTTCAGTATTTCCGGTTTTATCAACAGCATAATATTTAATAATATGTTCGCCCTCGGTATAGTATTGCGCCTGTATTGGGTAACTGTATGTTTGGAACTTTTTGTTATCGATTGAAAATAAAATTTTTGAAACCCCCGATACCTGGTCAGTAGCCACAAGTTTTAATTTTGTGTTGCCCGATATTATGTTTTCAAATTTTCCGCCATCAAAAACCAGTTCGGTTGCAGGTGGAGTTATATCAATATTAAATTCAGTTTTATTAACATTTTCAATGTTACCAACATTATCAACCGAGTAGTATGTAATTATGTAATTGCCTTCGGTATCAAATGTTAATTCAGCTGTATATGGTTTATATTCAGTATTGTTTATTGAATAAAAAGTATTTTCGACACCCGACAATGCGTCGCTGCCCACTAATGATAATTTTATGTTTTTGCCCCCAAATGCTTTTTTATTAACATAATTTAAATCAGGGTCGAAATCAGTTTTTGTATGAGGTGCCCGGCTGTCGGCGTATACTTCAAACACAACATCGGTAATTGGGTAAACCAATTGTTTTGTTTTGGGGTTAACTGCCGACGGCGACCTGAAAGTATTGTAACCTTCGGTATCAAAATACATTGGGTTTGCAAAAGCTTTAGTGCTGTCGCTCTCGAGTTTTTGCATGCCTGTGCTGCCATCGGCCGATGTTGATAAAAAAAGGTAAACAGGTAACTTTTTATTTATGTAAAGTTTGCCATCGGGGGCTTTATACATTTTTTGAACAGGTTGTTGTTGAGTTTGAGTTTTTGCTACTAACACTATTGATATTAGTAATGAAAATAAAATATAGCGTGCCAACATTTTTTTGTTTTTAGTTTTATACTATGCAATTAATACGAATTAGATTGTATTTTGTTTAATAGTTATTGAATTTTAAAGCCAATAACCAAAATATCGTCAACACGGTTATATTTGTTGTTAAGCCAGTTGTTTAGGGTATCGTTTAAAATTTGTTTTTGTTGGCTCATTGGTTTGCTGCAAATATTTTGTAAAAGTATTTTAAAGTTTTTCATAAAGTATTTTTTACCATCGGGGCCGCCAAACTGGTCGGCAAAGCCGTCGGAAAACAGATAACAAGTAACAGGCTTGTCAATTTTAATAATATTATTTTTAAACATGCGTTCGTTACCTTTCATTTGCCCGCCAACGCCAAAAAAGTCGGCTTTAACAATATTCATTTCGTTATCGACAAAGTAAACCAAAGGGTTAACCGCGCCTGCAAAATGTAGCTCTTTGGTTTGGGTATCGTACATGCACATTGCAATATCCATACCGTCGGTGTTTCCAGTAGTATCTTGTTTTAACAATGTTTTTACCATTTGGTGCATCGATTCAAGAATATTAGCCGGGTTTGTAATTTTTTTACCTATAACAATTTCGTCTAAAAAACTCATTCCTAACATGCTCATAAATGCTCCGGGAACACCGTGGCCGGTACAATCAACTGCTGCTACAAAATATTTAGGGTTTGGGGTGTTTGTTTTATAAAACCAGTAAAAATCGCCACTAACAACATCGCGTGGGCTAAAATACACGAACGATTCGGTAAACATTTCGGCAATAAGCTCTTGCGATGGCAATAAGGCACCTTGTATATTTTTAGCATAATTAATGCTATGGTTTATTTTTGCATTTTGTGCTTTTATTTCCTGGTTACGGTGTTCTAAATCAATGTTATGTTTGCGTTTTATACGGTTACTGCGCAAAACAAAAACTACAAAAATAAATAATACCGATGCTCCTAAAACCAGTACTAATGTCCATAGGCGTTGGTTCGCGAGTTCTGCCTGTTTTTGTTTTATTTCGAGTTCTTGTAATTGCATTTTAACCCGGTTTTGCTCGTTAATCTCTTCGGCTTTTTTCAACGAGTCTTTGGTAATCATTAGTTTTTGTTCGGTTTGTTTTTTTTCGATAATAGTTTTTTTATGTTCTTGTTCAATTTTAGCAGCGGTTTGCATTGTTTCGTCAATTTCTTTTTGCTGCAAGTCGTGCTGGAACGATGAAAATAATGAAAAGTATTCCATCGATTTATCCGAATCGCCAATATTTTTGTATAGTTCGGCAAGTAAACCATAGCTCGACTTTAACAGCTTTACGTTTTGCAGTTCGGTTGATAATTGTAATGCTTCGCGGGCATCAACCATTGCTTCGTCGAAACGGTTTAAAAGGCTTAAAGCTGTTGCTATATTTAACTGGTTTGTTGCAATATCGGTTTTATTGTTTTGTTTACGGCTTATTAACAAGCTTTTGCGAAAAAAAACTATCGATGTTTCGGGTTGGCCTATATCTGAGTATATCATGCCTATGTTATTATATATGGCTTTCATGGCGTTTAAATTGCCAATCTCTTTATTTATGGCCAGCGATTGTTCAAAAGTTTCGATAGCTTTTTGCTGGTTCCCGTTCTCCCAATACAAAAAAGCCAGTTTATTTATGTGTTCGGCTACCGCGGGCATATCGCCAGTTTGTTTTAAGGCGTTTATTTTTTCAATTAGGCCGTTTTCGTTTAATTGGGCATTTAAAACTAAAATGCATGGCAAAAATAAAAAAGTTACAATAACACGTTTTAAAAATAAACTCATATTAAATTAATATATAATGTGTTACAAATACAAAACTGCATGTTATAAAATATTAAAGATACCTTTTTGTTTGTTACTATTAAAAAATATAAACCATATAAAATTATTATTTATATGACTTTATTTTTTTACAAATACATGTTGCTTCAATAAAAAAGGTACATTAAACATGTTCTGATAATCTTCGCCAAGTTCCATCATATCTTCGTCGCCATAAAACCAGTTAACAATAACATCATTACCACCCATATAAAGCTCTTCTAAAAGTTCGACCATGGTTAGCAGGTATTTCGACGAGCTGGTATTAAAATACTCGAGCATAATATTAAAAGTAGTTACCGTTGCCGGATAATTACAATATTGTTTAAGCCAGTCGACAACCGGTTCGTAAAATGTAATTGTATTTTCGAGTATCGACCTTCCCGAAATTGTTAATACACCCGATTGGGGGTTAAAATCAATTTCGGGCCTGTATAAGTTTCCGTCAATTAACAGGTTGTTCTGATTTTGGATTGACATTATAATTTAGTAATTATTTGAATATTATGTTTAATTAGCACCATTTCGAAAATAAAACTGCCTAAGTAAATTGCTATAAATAATAATAGCTTTTCACCCAAATTGATCAATTCCCGTTCACGATAAAAACCTTAATTATTTTGCAACACCTTAGCTGCAACCGCATCGGCTATCAGTTTACAAACTTCAATATCGTTTTTAGTTGGTGAACATCGGGCTTCAACTGTTTCAGGTATCACATCCCATTTTATGTTTTCGGCAAATTTTTGAATAGCGCGCACTCCGCCACCACCCCAACTCGACGAGCCAAAAATTCCCAGTGTACGGTTTTTTAAACCAATATGCTCAATGTCGGCCATTAGGTGTGCCATTGGCGGAAAAATGCCACCATTATAAGCGCAGCTCCCTAAAATTACGCCGCTGTATTTCCACATTTCGTTAATAATATACGACACATGTGTTTTTGCCGAGTCGAAAACCCTTACATTTTTAACTCCGGCTTGAGTAACAAACCTTGCAATATAGTCGGCCATTTTTTCGGTATTACCATACATCGACCCAAATACAATAACAACGCCTGGTTCACCAATAAATTTGCTCCATAAGTTGTACTTATTTATAATGTACTCTATATTATTTTTCCAAATAATACCATGGCTTGGTGCTATTGTATTTATTTTAAGATTGTTTAGTTTATCGAGTGCTTTTTGTACCTGAGGGCCATACTTACCAACTATATTGGTATAATATCGCATTATTTCGTCTTCGTAATAATTAAGGTCAATTTCGTAATCAAAAATACCACCACTAATAGCACCAAAGCTGCCAAAAGCATCGTTCGAAAACAGTATGCCATCGGTTTGGTTGTAAGTAACCATTGACTCGGGCCAGTGTACCATAGGTATTGTATAAAAATTTAAAACTGTTTGCCCAATACTTAACGACTCACCATCGTCGACAATTTTAAAATTATTATTGATATTATAAAATGCCTGTACCAAAGGTTGAGTTTTACGGTTACCAACCAAAACCACGTTTGGATATGCCTGTACTATATCGCGTATTGCTCCAGAGTGGTCGGGTTCCATGTGGTTTATTATTAAATAATCGAGTTGTTTACCATCGAGCAGTTCATTAACCCAATTAAGTAAATCGCCGCTAAATGGGGCTTCGGCTGTATCGATAAGAGCGGTTTTTTCATCAATAACTAAATAAGCGTTATACGATACGCCTTTTTCTAAAGGCCAATGGTTTTCGAAAAGCTGTTTGCGCCTGTCGTTAAAACCTAACCAATATACTTTGCTGCTAAGGTTTATTTTAAGTGCCATATTATATTTTTAGTTTATTTGCACAAAATTAACTTTTTTCGGCTAAAATTAATAGCCCGTTTCAACATATACAGGTACAATAAAACAAATTATATTACATAATTATTAAGCTTTTACAGTTTTATATACTGCATAATAATTAAATTTATTGGTTCATGCTAACAGCAAGCCCATTAACTAAGCAAAAGCGATAATGATTTAGACTCGACTAACAGATAAAACCTACAGCTTGTAAATTGCGGTTAAACCTAAATTAGTGCACAATTTACTATGTTCAAATTGCTCAATTTTGGTAAAAATTTAAAAGCTAATAAAACAATACCCACAAAAACAACAACCAATTAATTGTAAATTATTGAATAATTGTACTTTACATAAGCCATTGACATTTTTAAAAAAAATGGGGTATTTTTTTTATAATTTGTTTGCAAATAAGTATGCAAAAGCTATCTTTGCATCGCTTTTAAAACAAGCAAGGTTCAGTAAAATGGTTGGTAAAAAAGCTTTTTTAAAAATAAAAAGGGCGGTTAGCTCAGTTGGTTCAGAGCATCTGGTTTACACCCAGAGGGTCGGGGGTTCGAATCCCTCACCGCCCACAAAAAAAGCTGCTTTACGCGGCTTTTTTATTTTATACGAACGAACATACTTAACAATGAGTAAATGAAATTTATTTATTGTTAAACCCCAACCTAAAAAAAGCTGCTTAAAGGCAGCTTTTTTTTTAATATTATAGTAACTAAAACAGTATTGCAGTATTTGTTTACTAAACAAAAACATTAGCATTTTGTTAATTAGGCAAAGCTATAATTAAAACCATTAATTATGTATAAAAATAAAGCCGACATTGAACGTAACCGTTTATACATTACCTTTAGGGGAAAAATGGATGCACTCGATATTATTGAAGGGGGCAACAATGTAATACAAGAGGCTAAAATGCTTAAACCAGGCTTTTGTGTAATAAGCGATATATCGCAACTAACGCCAACAATGATAGACGGCCGACAGGCATTAAAAAACACTATGCGCACGCTTTTTGAGCTTGGAATTGGTAAGGTTATACGAGTAACTGGCAACAATATTATTCAATCAATTTGGTCCGAAACGTCGATAATGGCTGGTTACACTGCTATTGAGGTTACCACTATTGAAGAAGCCGAAGAGTTGCTCGAAAAGATTGAAAAAGGTTTATAACTAAGTTGAGCGGTTAAAGCGTAACAATTAAACGCTTTACTTAGGTATAACCCCGATGTGTAGTTTTTGTGTTTCACTAACCAAGTGTAGTTAAATACTTACAAAAACTAAATCGATTGAGCGAATAGCTCAATTTGAGCCTAAATATTTTGAGCAAATTGCTCAAATTGGGTTATAAACAAATATCGGCAACAGTTTTTAACAACTGTTGTTTTTTATTTACAGGCAGGTTTAACTCATCAATAACTGTATTATCGACGAGTATTTGCTTACAGGTTACTATTCCCTTATTTATTAATAATTGTTTATCGGCTTTGGTTAGTTGATTTAAAACCGTTACCGGGAAAAGTTTTTCGCGTTCAATAATTTCTTTTAAGCTGTTTTTAGCCGGATAATCCCAACCCATTAAACGCAACCCCGAGCATAAACCATAGTTTATCGAATCGGTTGAAAAACGCGTATTTGTAACCACCCAGCCAATAAACTCAAAGTTTTGGTACTGCGGCAATTGTAGTCGATATTTAACAATATCGTTAACTCGCGACCTTACATACAAAGGTACCTGCACACTCACCTGTTTGCCTTGCGACAGGCCATATTTGCACTCAACAAGGTGCTGGCTAATGTTTTTAGTAGCAATTACATCAACCTCGTGTGTTACGCAATTACCCTGTAACACCTGCCCCACTTCAACATTAAAACCCATTGATGCAAAAACATGCCCGATAAAAACCTCGAACGGGTAACCTGTAGGGCCAAGTTCGAACATTGACTGCTTTAGCTTATACTTAATTGCCGATAGTGCCTTAGTTTTGTTTAATAACGAAAAAGCCCGTTTATATATTTGCTTTGTAGTAACACCATCAAAAACCCAATTACTTATATTTTCGACAACTTGGTTTACCAACTGGCTGTTGGCTCCCGAGTTTTTTAACGATTGTTCAAGTTTTGAATAATCAAAAGCCTCGTCGATACCCGAAGCTTTACGTATTAAAATTATTTGATTATTGTTACCCAACATTTGATTTTATATTTTTAAAAATTAAACAAAACTATAAAAAAACCTAAGCAAATTATCGAATAATAATTATATGAATAAAAGCTAAAATATATTACTCATACATTATTAACATAATTGCAAATATTATTAAATAACACTGGTTAATAAAAAGGTATCGGATTATAACTTTAAGTTTGTACATTTGAAAACCATTATAAAAAAATCGACAAACGAAAAACTTAAAATTACTATTATGTTTTCGAAAACAGATATACAACAAATGCGCGAAATGGGCATAACACCCGCCGATGTTGAACAACAAATTGAAAACTTTAAACAAGGTTTTAAACCTTTAGACATTGTAAAGCCGGCAACATTAAAAGACGGCATCAGGCAACTGACAGACAATAAACTTAACGACCTTATTAACCGTTACGAAAAAATGGGCAGTAAGCTCGAAAAAGTAAAATTTGTACCAGCATCGGGAGCAGCTTCGCGAATGTTCAAATCGTTGTTCGAAGCTATAAACACATATACAGGCGACGAAAAAAGCTATTTAGATTTAATGGGCAATCGCCAGTTTGGCTCAATTTATTACTTTTGCAACAACTTGCAAATGCTCGCTTTTTACGACGATTTAAACCAATCGATACATAACAATGGTTCAAGTATCGAAAAACTTTCGAGCGAGTATAACATAGTTTTTTTACTTAAATGTTTATTAACCGAGTGTGGACTTAACTACGGAAACTTGCCAAAAGGCCTGTTAAAATTTCACCGTACAGCAACCGGTAACCGCACCCCGGTTGAAGAACACATGGTTGAAGGTGCTTTATATGCCACATCGGGCAAAAAAGTAAATTTACATTTTACTGTATCGCCCGAGCATATTAACCTGTTTAAAAAACATATAACCGAAGTTAAAACTTATTACGAAAAGAAATTTAACATAAAATATAACATTACACTAAGTGTACAAAAATCATCGACCGACACAATTGCAGTTGATGCTAACAATAACCCAATAAAAAACCAAAACGGGCAATTAATATTTAGGCCCGGCGGACATGGAGCCCTTATAAAAAACCTTAGCGAGCTTAAAGCCGATATTATATTTATAAAAAACATTGACAACGTAACCCAGGACAGGCATAAACACGACACTGTAAATTACAAAAAAGCACTTGCCGGCTGGCTGCTAAGTTTAAGACAAAAAACCGAAAAATACTACAAGCTTTTAACTAAAGACACCACCGACGAACTTATTAACGAAACCGAGCAGTTTTTACGCAAAAATCTTACAATTATTCCGCCCGACAGTTTTTATACATTAAAACGCGAACAAAAAATTGCTTACCTAAAATCGAAACTAAACAGGCCAATAAGGGTTTGTGGAATGGTACGCAACCAAGGCGAACCCGGCGGAGGACCTTATTGGGTAAAAAGTGCCGACGGGTCGGTTGAGCTGCAAATAGTTGAAAGCTCGCAGTTTACCGACCAAAATAAACATTTAATGCAAAAAGCAACCCATTTTAACCCTGTTGATGTTGTATGTTGTATTAAATACTGTATTAATTTTATCGATAAAAACACCGGTTTTATAAGTTCGAAATCGGCCGAAGGCCGCGAACTAAAGGCACTTGAACTACCCGGGTTATGGAATGGAGCAATGTCGAATTGGACTACTGTATTTGCCGAAGTACCAATATCGACATTTACACCCGTTAAAACCGTGCACGATTTATTGCGCACCGAACATTTATACGAAAACGACCTTTTAAACGACTCGCGCAATAAAACAAACATACTATAAGTAAAAATACTAACTAAAAGTTTAATGATTTAACTATCTTCGCAGGTTGAAAAAAAGAATTTATGATAGGTAAATCAGGCGACTATTTAAGCGGGAACAATACTTACGAAAGCATTAATAAATACGATACTTTGCGCGGGCTTGGTATTTTTACATATTTTGATGTTGACGAATTTATTGACATTATTGAACACTATACCGAAAACGGACAACCCGAAATTGCCCACGAAGCTTGCCAATGGGGCTTAAAAATACACCCCGGGGCAATTGAACTAAAATTTAAAAATGCACAACTATATATAAACCAAGGCGATGTTATAAATTCGCAATATTGGTTAAAACAAGCATCGGAGCTTGCAACCAATAATTACGAGTATATTTATACACAAGGCGTTATCGAAATTATTAAAGACAATATTGAAACAGCAAACAACCTTTTTAACAAAGCTTTAAAATATTGCCCAACCGACGAGTTCGAGGATTTAATTTTACAGATAGGCGAATTGCTCGAGAGCTACGAGTATTTTTCGCTGGCAATTAAATTTTACCGCAAAGGCAACCGAAAATTTAACCAAAATACCGATTTCATTTTCAAACTGGCTTTTTGTTTCGACAGGCTTTATCATTATACCGAAGCAATAAACTTTTACGAACAATATATCGAGATTAACCCTTTTTCGGAAAATGTTTGGTTTAATTTAGGAATACTATACAATAAAGCTGAAAACTACACAAAAGCAATTGAATGTTACGAATTTGCATACGCTTTAGACAATAACATGGGCGATGCTGTTTTTAACATGGCTAACGCTTTAGCCAATAACGACCAAAACATTGAGGCAATACAACTATACAATCAGTACATTTATGAGTACGGACAATCGGAAGGGGTTTTATACTACATAGGCGAATGTTATTTACAACTTAAAGAGCCAGAAAAAGCAATGTCGTATTTTGATGAAATTATTAACATTAACCCCCAATTTGCCGATGGTTGGTATGGTAAAGCGTTAGTTTACAGCGAAAATAACAACTTTATTGATGCCGAAGAATATTTAAATAAAACTATCGAAACCGACCCCGAACACCTTGATGCAATTTTTGAACTTGGCAGCATATACTCCAAAACAAAACAATGGCAAAAGGCTGTCGATAAATTCAACCTACTTATAACAAAAAATAAATTCGATATTGAAGGCTGGTTATGTTTGGCAAAAGCTTACTACAATTTTAACGATGCATTTAACGCACTAAACACAATATCGCGGGCACTCGAAATAATGCCTACCGATGCAGGCCTTATGTACGCCCAGGCCGGATACCTGCTTGCCGCGGGCTTTACCGAATCAGGAATATCGTTTTTTAGCAAAGCTTACGAAGTATACCCCGAAAAGGCAAACGAAATAACAAAAACCTTTGAATACGCCGATAAAATTGATGAAATAAAAGAATTTATTACCAAAGACAAACCAACAACGATTATATAAAAACAAAAAATAATGACACAATCAAAGTTCTTTTTAAACTGTACAAAATGCGGTTATAACATTGCCGATTTTAGCGAATGGTTTGCACACATGCAAAAATGCCCAAAATGTGGCAGTACAATTGTTGATGTTAAATACAACCGCGACTATAACCAGTTAAAAAATCTTATATCGGTAAATACTGAACCCAAAAGCCTTTGGCATTATTTCGACTTTTTACCTCTTAACGACAAAAAAAACATTATAACACGGGGCGAAGGAGTTATTCCATTAGAGCGTTGGGAATTTTTAGAACAATTTGCAAAAAATAAGTATAATTTAAACATAAAAGTACACGCTTACCGTAACGACCTTAACCCAGGCACCGGCACTTTTAAAGATGTTGCAGCAGCAGTTGCAGCAAGTGTTTTAAAAGAGAACGGGATAAAAGAATATTGCATTGCCAGTACTGGCAACATTGCAAATGCCTACGCGCACTATTTAGCCGATGCCGGCATTAGCCTGGCCGTATTTGTACCTAACGATGCGCTTAAAGCTAACGAAGCCGAAGTTAACAGCTATGGCCAAAAACTTTTTCGTGTTAATGGCGACTATGCTGATGCAAAAAAAATTGCCGCCCAATACTCGACAAAATACGGTATTTTAATGTCGGGTGGAAACACAGACCCCATGCGCGTTGAAGGTAAAAAAACCATGGTTTTTGAATGGTTACGGCAAATTGGCGAAGTACCAAATGTTTATATTCAAGCACTTAGTGGGGGCACAGGACCTATTGCTATCGAAAAAGCGTACAAAGACCTTAACGGCATGGGACTAACTAACCAACTACCACGTTTTATAATGGTACAACCAAGCGGTTGCGCCCCTATGACACACGGCTGGGAAAAAGCAAAAGCCGATGGTTTCCCCGAAGGTTGGCTAACAGCATACCCAAACTACGACAACCCCGAAACTAAAGTACCAACTCTTGCAACCGGAAAACCCGGAACATATCCTATTATTGCCAACCTTGTTAAAAAAAGCAACGGCGAGATAATTGAATTTAACGAAGCTCATATTATTGACATAGCACGTGCAATTGCGTTTGAAAATACTGTAAGAGTTGGCCCGGCAGCAGCTATAGCTGCAGGCGGTTTTTTTGAATCGCTACACAAAGGGTTAATAAAAAACGGCGACAACGTGTTAGTTAACATTGGCGAGGGTATAAGGCGTGCCCCCGATTTTGTTGAAGAGATGATGTATACCACACAACAGGTTGATAATATTGACAATTGCAACAGGTTTGACCGCAATCAATACAAAAAACAACTTTGGGATAAAATTGAAGCTATTTACGGTGTATAAAACTATTTTTGCCTTTATTTACATTTACTAAAATGTTAACATTGAAAAACAAACTGACACTTTTTGCAAAAGGCGTTGCCATGGGCAGTGCCAACGTTATACCAGGAGTTTCGGGTGGCACTATCGCGCTTATTACCGGTATTTTCGAGCGGTTAATAAACTCGCTTAAATCATTCGATATTGACGCTGTTAAACTTATTTTTACAGGCAAGTTTAAAGCATTTGCTGCAAAAACCGACTTTTGGTTTCTTTTTTATGTGTTTGCCGGCGTTGGTACAGCTATTATTTCATTGGCGCATTTATTCGAGTTTTTGTTTAACAATTATCCTGTTTATATTTGGTCGTATTTTTTTGGGTTAGTATTAGCATCGGTATATTTTGTTGGCAAAACAATTAACAAGTGGAATTTAGCAACAATAATATCACTAATAGTTGGTACTGCCATTGCTGTTACAATATCGGTACTTACACCGGCCAACGAAAACGACAGCTTTTTTTACCTAATATTATGCGGTGTTGTAGGCGTTTGCAGCATGATACTGCCGGGGTTGTCGGGGTCGTTTGTACTTATACTTATGGGCAATTATAAACTTGTAATGATAACAGCAGTGAGCGAACTTAATTTAACAATACTTTTGCCTGTTGCTTTAGGAGTTGTTGTGGGTTTACTCGCGTTTTCGCATTTTTTAGCTTGGTTGCTTAAAAAGTACAACCATCAAACAATGGCTGTTTTAACCGGCTTTATACTTGGCTCGATAGGTACACTTTGGCCTTGGAAAAACACAATTACCGAAACTTTTGGCGATAAAACAAAAACCATTGGTTACGATTGGTTTTTGCCACAAATAAATATCGGGCTATTATTTGCCATAGCATTAATTATTGCAGGTATAGCAACCATATGGTTAACCGAAACATTTGGTTCGGTAAAAAAAAAATGACTAAAAACTAATAACATGAAAGTATATGGGTTGGTCGGATATCCGCTTTCACAATCGTTTTCGCAAAAGCATTTTACCCAAAAATTTGCTAACGAAAACATCGAAGCCGAATATCTTAATTTTTCGATTGAAAGTATTGGCGAGTTTCCGGAAATAGTGAGCGAAACCGAAAATATTAGCGGGTTAAATATTACTATACCTTATAAAGAACGCGTTTTAGCATTTTTAGACCAGCTCGACCCTATAGCAAAAAAAGTTGGTGCTGTTAACGTTGTTAAATTTACAAACGATTATGAAAACAAAATACTTGTTGGTTATAATACCGATGTAGTTGGCTTTGAACAATCGTTGTTGCCTTTGTTAAAAACTAACCACACTACAGCACTAATACTTGGTACCGGTGGGGCATCGAAAGCTGTAAAATATGTGCTTAACAAGCTTGGTATAACTTACCGGTTTGTAACCCGAAAACCTGCCCGCCCCGACCACTTATCGTACCAACAGGTTACACCCGATATTTTAAAAAATACGCATTTAGTAATTAATTGCACACCGCTGGGCATGTTCCCAAACGTTGAGGGTTTTCCGGCATTGCCATACAACGCTGTTACAAATAACCATTTGTTTTACGATTTAATATATAACCCTGCCGAAACATTGTTTTTGCAAAATGCAAAACAACATGGGGCGTCGATAAAGAATGGCCTTGAAATGCTAATTTTGCAGGCAGAAGAGGCATGGAAAATTTGGAACAGCTAAACAGCTGCAGGTAATGTAATTATAAAGGTTGTACCTATGTTTTTTTCACTTGAAACCGATATTTTTCCCGAGTTGTTTTTTACAAACTCGCTGCATAATAATAAACCCAGCCCGGTACCCGAATTTGGTTTTTTATTGTTTTGAACAATTTTTTTATTGTTGAACAAATCCAACACCTCATCGCTGTTCATGCCACACCCGTTGTCTTTAATTTGGATTTCAACCAGCCCGTTGTTTTTACTTGTACTAACACTTACAAACCCTTGATTGCCGGTAAATTTAATAGCATTGTTTATAAGGTTTCGTACAACTGTATTTATTGTTGAGTAGTCGGCTAAAATATTATCACTAATATTACAATCGTTAACTAAATCAATCTCTTTTTCGTTGGCCATTACCGAGTAAAGCCTAAAATTATCGTCAACAATATTATAAATATTAAGAGTTTCGGGATATAAAACAATGCTGTCTTTTTGCGATTTTGCCCAAAACAATAAATTGTCGAGCAAAGTGTTAAGCAGTATTGTTGATTTATAAATTTCAGATGCAAACAGCCCAACCCTTGAAGTATCGTTAGTTTGAATGTTTTGTTGTATTAGTTCCGAAAAGCCAATTATTGTGCTCAACGGGTTTTTAATGTCGTGGGCTATAATTGATATAAGTTTATCGCGGCTTTTAACAGTATCGCTAAGTTTACTGTTACGTAATTTAATTACGCTGTTTTTATGGTTTAAGTCGCGATTTTTAATTGCTAATTTGCGCGAGTATATTATAATAGTTATTACTATTAAAAACATAAAAACAAAAGTAACCCCTAATGCAAAATACTTAGCCTTTGTAACTTTGTATTTCGACATCTCGCTTTCGAGCAGTGCTTTTTCGAGTGCTTTTTGTTTAAGCTCGCGTTCGGTCGCAAAGCTGTCGTTAAGCAGTTTCAAGTTTTCAGCCAAATTATCGTTCCAAATCGAGTCCTTAACATCAGATGCCAGTTCAAGAATATTATAAGCTTGTTTATAATTACCAACTGCGGCATAATTTTGCGATTTTAACCAGTATAAATCGGGCAGGTATAAATAATTATTAACAGCTTTTGACAAGTAAATAGCAGTATCGGCGCAAGCTATTGATTTATTATATTTTTGTAAGTCGTTATAAAATTGCGATAAATTAACATAAACCATAATAAGTTCAACAGTATCGAGGTTTTGTTTGGCATAACTAAGTGCCTGTAAGGTATATTTAATTGCCGAATCGTTGTTATTTACAAAACCATAAACTACGCCAATATTCATTAGTATGCCGCTTATGCCATCGTTTAAACCTATGCTTTTGTTTATCTCGAGAGCTTTTTTATAGTAACCTATAGCCTTTAATTGTTCGGTTGATTGCATTACAGCAGCCAAATTGTTTAAACTGTAATAAAGCATTAAGCTGTCGTTGTTTTTTTGGGCATATTGGTACACTGTATTAAAATATTCTTCGGCAATTTTATGTTGGCCAATTTGATAAAAACAACTGCCTATGGCATTTTGTACGGCAATATATTCGCTATAAACATTGAGCGAGTCATATAAATATGAACTTTGCTTAAACTCGGTTAAAGCCTCGTTAAATTTATTATAGTATAAGTAAATTGTTCCAAGTTGGTATTGGGCATCGGCCAAATAAAGGGCATTTTTAGTTTTGTAAAAGTACTGTTTGGCTAACATTGCGGCGTTTTGGGCATCGTTATAATTAAACAGTTTACGATTAACCTTGGCAAGTTCAATATTGTAAACGCCCTCGGTAAAAGCATCGTAATTTTTCAACAGTTCTATCAAACAACTGTCGAGGTAAATTTTTGCTTTATCGGCATCGTAATCAACAATTGCTTTGGCTTTTTCGGCATAAAAATATGCCAAATAATTGCTTGGTGCTTTATTGCCAAATGCAATTAATGTTGTAATTGATAATAAAAAAATGGGTAAAAATTTGTTTTTTAAACTGTGCATATAAAACATATATTATTGCTATTCATATTTGTGCATAAATAACAATAAGTTAACGAAATATAAAAGCTACGAGTTGCAATGTTAATATGATATGCATCAATAAATAAATTGAAAGTATGGGGCAAAACTAATGCCAGATACTGTAAGGATACTCAACGCTATTAAGGAATAAAGCCTTACCCGGCACACTTTGCCCCGCATTGCAACGGTTTTTCGATTCGATAA
Source organism: uncultured Bacteroidales bacterium (assembly GCA_964544385.1). Lineage (GTDB taxonomy): Bacteria > Bacteroidota > Bacteroidia > Bacteroidales > SZUA-534 > CAZJCR01. Next base: position 7,964 of record CAZJCR010000027.1, on the reverse strand, counting down.
TGCTACAAAACTGTTGAATGGTTATTTTTTTCATGCCAACGTCGAGCAATGTACCAACAATAGCCCTAACCATGTTTCGTAAAAAGCGGTCGGCTTTAATTGTAAATATTAATATATGTTGGTTTTGCTCAAAGTTTGCGCTAATAATTTTACAGATATTGGTTTTTGTATCGGTATCAACTTTACTAAAGCTTGTAAAATCGGTATAGTTTAAAAGTAAAGCTGCTGCCTGCTGCATAAGCCCAATATCAATTTTTTGATAAACAAAATGGCTGAACGTGGTTAAAAAAGGGTCTTTACGGATATGTATGTAATATTTATATTGTCGGCTTACTGCATCGAACCTGCTATGGGCATCGGCATGCATTAGTGCTATTTTGTGCACGTAAATTGAATCGTTAAAAAACCTGTTAAGCTTAAAAACAAAATCGGGGTTTTGGTGCAGCCCACTTTTTTCGGAGTCGAAATGAGCAACAAAATTACGGGCGTTAACGCCTGTATCGGTACGCCCGCAACCTGTAACATTTACCGGGCTGCCAAGCAAAAGGCTTAAAGCATTGTTAACAACTTGCTGAACGGTAATACCATTGGGCTGCAATTGCCAACCATGGTAATTGCCCCCGTTATAATCGAGTATTATAAAATATCGGTAAACCAAAACTATATTTTTTTGTGCAAACGTAAACTAAAAATGGTAATGGTCAAATTTTAAAAATAAAATACGACATAAATACTGACATTTTTTCATGTACATTTACAGCAAAACGTTAACAAAATGTTAAAGCCGGTTAAATACTGTTAATTTACTTACAACAAAAACTAAATTTAGCAATATTAGCGGCGCAATACAATATTGCGGTATAGATGTTGCAATAATCAACAATCGAAAAAAAAAATAATAACCGAAAATAATAAATAACAATTATGAGCGAAATAGTAGATATTAAAGAACTGAACGAGCGCATACAACGCGAGAGCGCGTTTGTTGACATGATTACAATTGAAATGAACAAAGTTATTGTTGGCCAGCGCAAACTTGTTGAAAGTTTACTTATTGGGCTGCTTAGCGATGGCCACGTTTTGCTCGAAGGTATGCCAGGGCTTGCAAAAACATTGGCAATTAACACTTTGGCACAAACAATTAATGCCAACTTTAGCCGCATACAGTTTACCCCCGACCTTTTACCTGCCGACGTTATTGGTACAATGATTTACAGCCCAAAAAACGAAGAGTTTGCCGTAAAAAAAGGACCGGTTTTTTCGAACTTTGTTTTAGCCGACGAAATAAACCGCGCCCCGGCAAAAGTACAAAGTGCTTTGCTCGAGGCTATGCAGGAAAAGCAGGTTACAATTGGCGACCAAACTTTTAAACTGCCAAAACCTTTTTTGGTATTAGCAACTCAAAACCCAATTGAACAAGAAGGTACTTACCCGCTCCCCGAAGCCCAGGTTGACCGTTTTATGCTAAAAACAATAATTAGCTATCCTAAAAAAGACGAAGAACGAATGATAGTTCGCCAAAACCTTGCAAAAACTTTTCCAAATGCAACACGCATTTTATCGACCGACGATATTACACGCGCACGCGACGTTGTTAAAGAGGTTTACATGGACGAAAAAATTGAAAAATATATTATCGATATAGTATTTGCAACCCGCTACCCCGACGAATACGGCCTTGCAAACCTTAAAGAGATGATTAACTTTGGTGGTTCGCCGCGCGCAAGCATTAACCTGTCGAAAGCCGCTAAAGCATACGCTTTTATTAAACGCCGCGGTTATGTTATACCCGAAGACGTACGCGCTGTTTGCCACGATGTTTTGCGCCACCGCATTGGACTTACCTACATGGCCGAAGCCGAAAACCTTACAGCCGAAGACATTATTAATACAATACTTAATACTGTTGAAGTTCCGTAAACTTAAACGGCAATAAAAGCTATAATAATTTGGAATAAACTATCCCCAAAAGGGAATAACCAAAAACAAAAAATGGAAACAGCGGAGCTATTAAAAAAAGTACGGCATATTGAAATAAAAACCCGGGGCCTGTCGAGCCAAATATTTGCAGGCCAATACCACAGCGCGTTTAAAGGTAAAGGTATGACATTTAGCGAGGTGCGCGAGTATCAATACGGCGATGCAATACGCGACATTGACTGGAACGTTACCGCCAGGTTTAACCACCCGTTTATAAAGGTTTTTGAAGAAGAACGCGAACTTACAGTTATGCTTTTAATTGATGTTAGCGGGTCGAAAAACTTTGGTACGCAAAACCAATTTAAACAAGAAATAATGACCGAAATTGCTGCTGTTTTATCGTTCTCGGCTATTACAAACAACGACAAAATTGGCGTTATTTTATTTAGCAACCGTATCGAAAAATTTATACCACCACAAAAAGGCCGTAAACACATTTTGTTTATTATTCAAGAACTGCTAAACTTTGAACCAAAAAGCAAACAAACTAACATTACCGCGGCACTCGAGTATTTAACAAATGCAATTAAAAAACGGTGCATAGCTTTTATTATTTCCGACTTTATTGACAACGATTTTAAAAATGCACTTACTATTGCCAACCGTAAACACGACGTGGTTGGCCTAAGAGTTTACGACCAGCGCGAAACCGCCATACCACCAATGGGCCTTATTAAACTTGTTGATGCCGAAACCGGTAAAGCCGAATGGGTCGACACGTCGAATAAACGTGTTAGGCAAAACTACCAAAAATGGTGGGACAACCATACCGACAAAATTAAAAACGACTTTAAAATGAGTGGTGTCGATTTTGCATCGGTGGCTACCAACGACGACTATGTAAAACAACTAATTTACCTGTTTAAACACCGTGGCGCATAAAAATATGAAGTACCTTAAACTAACATTTTATTTATTGATAACAGGCATAACATTTTTACCTGCTAATATTATAGCACAGGTTAACGTTACTGCCCAAATCGATACAAGTATGATGCTAATTGGCGACCAAACCAAGTTTAGGTTGCAGGCAACTTTGCCCAAAAATTACAATGTACAGTTTCAACTATTTTCCGATACTATTATCGATAAACTAGAGATTGTTGAAACTTTTACGCCCGATACTATTACCGAAAACGGGGTGCTAAAAATTACTAACGAGTATATTGTTACAAGTTTCGATACAGGGTGGTACCAAATAAACCCTGTTAAATTTATTGTAAAACACCAAAACACAACCGACACCCTTTACTCGAACCCTGTTTACTTTGGTGTTATTACAATGCCAATTGACACTACAAACGCAAACGCTATTGCCGATATAAAAAAACCTGTTGATGCCCCTTTAACAATTAAAGAAATTTTACCATACGCTGGCTATAGCTTTGCCGTATTGGCAATTCTGTTTTTAGCATTTATACTTTACAAAAAATTTGCAAAAAAACAACCAGTTTTTGTTACAAAACAAAAACCTAAAGAACCGGCACACATAATTGCTTATCGCCAATTAGAGCAATTAAGCCAGGCTAAACTATGGCAAAAAGGCGACACTAAAGAGTATTACTCGCAACTAACCGAAATTTTACGACAATATATTGAAAACCGGTTCAATATTCCGGCACTCGAGCAAACTACCGACGAAATAATCAGCTCGTTCCGAAATGGAACTTTAATTTCGAAAGAGCTTAAAGACAATTTGTTCGATTTACTTACCCGAGCCGACTTTGTAAAATTTGCAAAAGCCACGCCTTTAGCATCCGAAAACGAAACAGGCTTTAACTTTTGCTATAATTTTATCGATAATACAAAAATTACCGAGCAACTGCGCGACGAAAACGAAAATAATAACCAACACAACAATAACAAAATTGTAACCGAGTAATGGAAAATATAACCTTTAACAATAAAGAACTGCTTTACCTGCTGTTTTTATTAATACCAACAATTGGCTGGTATATTTGGAAACAGGGCATATTACAGGCATCAATAAGGTTCTCGAGCATTAAGGGATTTAGCAATAATACAAAAACATATAAATATTATTTGCGTCATTTGCCTTTTGCTTTAAGGGTATTATCAACCGCCGCAGTTATTATTGCATTGGCCAGGCCACAATCAACCGATAACTGGAGCAATACATCAACCGAGGGTATCGACATAGTTTTAGCACTCGACATATCGACAAGTATGCTTGCCGAAGACTTTAAACCAAACAGGCTCGAGGCTGCTAAAGAAGACGCTATAAGGTTTATTAACGGACGGCCAAACGACCGCATTGGACTTGTAGTTTTTGCTGGCGAAAGCTTTACCCAATGCCCACTTACTACCGACCACGCCGTTTTAATTAACCTTATTAACGACGTTCAAAGCGGAATGATTGAAGACGGCACTGCAATTGGAATGGGACTTGCTAACGCCGTTAACCGCCTTAAAGAGAGCTCGGCTATTAGCAAAGTTATTATACTTATGACCGACGGTGTTAACAACAAAGGCGAGATTCCGCCCCTTACCGCCGCCGAAATTGCCGGAACACTTGGCGTTAGAACATACACCATTGGAATTGGCACAAACGGGCAAGCCCCATACCCTTTTACCGACCCTTTTGGACGTAAACAATACCAACAGGTTGATGTTGAAATTGACGAAGATGTACTTACACAAATTGCTCACCTAACCGATGCTAAATACTTTAGGGCCGTTAATAACCGTAGGCTGCAAGAAGTTTACCAGGAAATTGACAAACTCGAAAAATCGAAAATTGAAGTAAAAGAGTACAGCAAAAAAAACGAAGAATATTTACCACTTGTGCTTTTTGCAATTATTCTTTTAGCTGCCGAAGTAATTTTACGCAACACGTTATTTAAACAAATTCCTTAAAACTAAGTAATATGTTCCAATTTGCAAACCCCACATATTTATATGCCCTTTTAGTTATCCCTTTTTTAATACTGGTTTTTATAATATCGGTATGGCAAAAACAAAAAGCCCTTAAAAACTTTGGGCAACCGGCTCTTATTGCAGGCCTTATGCCCGAGGCATCGATAATTAGGCCTCGCGTTAAATTTATTTTTATGCAAATTATTATTGCATTACTGATAATTGCTTTAGCCGGTCCACAATTTGGTACAAAACTTAAAGAAGTTAAACGCGAGGGTATTGAACTTGTAATTGCACTCGACGTGTCGAACAGTATGATGGCCGAAGATATTCAACCTAACAGACTCGAAAACGCAAAAAGAGCAATATCAAAACTAATTGACCGTTTGCACAACGACAAAATTGCTCTTATTGTTTTTGCCGGCGACGCTTACGTTCAATTACCAATGACAAACGACTACTCGGCTGCCAAAATGTTCTTAAATACAATATCGCCTAAGCTTATGCCACGACAAGGCACTGCAATTGGTGCAGCTATCGATATAGGCATAAAATCGTTTACACCCGGCGACGAAAAAAACAAAGCCCTGATTATTATTACCGATGGCGAAAACCATGAAGACAACCCGGTTGAAATGGCCGAAAAAGCAAACAAAATGGGCATTATTATTCATACAATTGGAATGGGGCTTAGTAAAGGTGCACCTATACCAACTATTAACAAAAACGGCCAAAAAGACTACTGGACCGACAACCAAGGTAACGTGGTTATTACTAAACTCGACGAACTTACTTTACAAAAAGTAGCAGTTTCGGGCGGAGGCGAGTACATTAGGGCTAACAATACTAAAACAGGTCTTAACACCCTTTTCGACAAACTCGAAAAAATGGACAAAGTAGCTATGGATACTAAAGTTTACTCCGACTACGAAGAACAATTCCAGTTTTTTTTAGGTTTTGCATTATTATTCCTGCTTATCGAGTTTATGGTACTCCCAAAAAAGAACAAACTATTTATGAACATTAATATATTCAAAACCAATTTATTGAATATTAAAAACAAATAAATATGCAATCGAATATTAAAATAATTGCTTTTGTTTTGCTTACTACATTTACTTTAAATGCAACAGCACAAGCCGAACGTAAATTTATAAGACAAGGTAACCGGGCTTACAACAAAGCTGTTATCGATTCGGTTACAACCGACACATCGCTTTACCAACAAGCCGAGGTTGATTACCGCAAAGCTATCGACAAAGAACCTAACAACTGGGCTGCATCGTATAATTTAGGTAATGCTTTGTACAGACAAAACAAAATTGACGATGCCGCTAAACAATACCAGGCTGTGGCCGCGCTCGAAAATAAAAACAAAACCGAGGTTGCACAAGCTTACCATAATTTGGGAAATGCTTTTTTACAATCGAACAAATTACAAGAGGCTATTGAAGCATACAAAAATGCACTGCGCCGCAACCCTAACGATTACGAAACAAAATACAACTTAGCCTGGGCCCAGGACAAACTTGCCAAACAACAGCAACAAAACCAGGATCAACAAAACCAGGATAAAGACAATCAGGATAATAAACAAGACAACAAGGAACAACAAAACAAAGAACAACAAGAACAGCAAGAACAACAACAACAACAACAAGAACAACAGCAAGAACAACAACAAGAACAACAACAACAACAACAGCAACAAATATCGAAAGAAGATGCTATGCGTATTTTAGAGGCTATGCAAAACGACGAAAAAAATGTGCAACAAAAAGTACAAAAACAAAAAACAAAAGCAGCTCAAAAACGCTCAACCGACAAAGACTGGTAAGATTGTTTATATTTGTGCATGTTTTTATTTGAACATATTATTATTTTAAGATATGGACCTTTTTAACAAAATAAGTTTTTGGCAAAAAACATCGGCAATTAGTGCTGCATTGTTTTTATCAATATTAAGTACATCGTTTGCCCAAACTGTATCGCTAACAGCATCGGCACCGCGCGTAGTATACCAGGGCGAACAATTTAGGCTAACATACCAGCTTAACGCAAAAGCCGAGGGTTTTAACAATCCCGACATCAAAGATTTTAATGTGCTGTCGGGGCCAAATGTTAGCACGAGCAGCAGCGTGCAAATAATTAACGGTAAAGTATCGCAAAGTGTACAATACACATACACTTATATACTTAGTGCCCCAACAGCCGGCAATTTTACTATCGAACCGGCAACGGCAAAAGCTAATGGGCAAATTGTTAAATCGGGTCCGGTAACTGTCGAAGTTGTTGCACGTGGAAACCAGCCGCAAACCAACACAACACAAAACCAACAACAAGGTACAGTATCGTCGGGCGGAAAAGATGTTTTTGCACGCATAATTACCGATAAAAAAAATGTTTACATAGGCGAAAAACTAACTGCTACAATAATAATATATACTAATAAAAATCTTGGAGGTTTTGAAGATTATAAGTTCCCGCCTTTTTCGGGTTTTTGGAGCCACGACCTTGAAGCCCCCACAACATTAAACTTTCATAACGAGAATGTTGATGGCACTATATACCAGGCAGCATTACTAAAAAAAGTACTATTAATACCCCAACGCAGTGGCAAAATAACCATCGAACCGTTTACCGCATCGGTAGTTATACGCCAACAGGTGCGCAGCAACAACCCTTTCGACGACTTTTTTGGAGGCAGCTACCGAAACATACAACTCGACATTAAAAGCCCCGAAGTTACAATTAACGTAAAACCATTGCCCGACAATAAACCCGAATCGTTTGCAGGTGCTGTTGGCGAACTCAAAATGTCGTCGACAATTACTAAAACCGAAGTTACTGCCAACGAAGCTGTTACCCTTAGTATTCGTATATCGGGACAAGGTAACCTTAAATTTATTGCACCACTTAACGTTGCTTTTCCACCCGCGCTCGATGTTTACGACCCCAAAACATCGCTGAACATACAAAATACCGAAAATGGAATGGCGGGCAATATTACATTCGACTACCTTTTTATTCCGCGGCACGCCGGTAAATACCGTATTGCCCCGGTTACTTTTACCTATTTTGATATTAACGACAAACAATACCGAACC
>CAZJCR010000026.1:10228-24615 GCA_964544385.1 uncultured Bacteroidales bacterium | reverse complement strand
AACAAACTACCATTTAATACAACATCGTATTTTATGGGTACCGAACTTTTATCGGACCTAAACGGCGAGGTTAGGTACGAGAATATACCAAATGGTTTTTATACTATTGAGTACTATCCACTATCGGAAGAAAAAAGCACATATTCGGCAACCGAATCGATAAAAAACATTTACATTGATAAAAACGAGAAGCTATACATACCATTTTACGAAAACAACAAAATTTTTGGAAAAATAATACTTAACCGCTCAAAACTAAGTAATTTAGGAACAATCGACATTAGCAATATTAAAGTTACAATTGAAGACTCGCACGGAAAAAAATACTCGACCCTTACCGACAACAAAGGTAATTTTGTATTATTTGTACCAAATATCGACAGGTATAATGTACATGTTAACAACATATTTTTTGAGAACTTTGAACTTGAACAAAACGACTACGAAGTTCAGCTTAACGGGTATAAACAATTTGAAGTAAACTTTATTTTTAACGAAAAAAAACGCAAGATAAACTTTGCCTCAAATTACGAATACGGCTCAAAACTTGATGGCCCTGGAATTGAAATTGTACGCCGTACAAATATGATTGGTATTGTTAAAGATGCCACTACCCTGTCGCCAATAGCCGCAAAAATCAGGATAATAGACAAAAACGGAAACGAAATTACATCAACACAAACAAACTCGAAAACCGGGCAATACACAACAAGCTTTATAGCCGGCGACGATTACGCAATTGAAGTTACCGCACCCGATTACTGGTACATGGCCGAAAAGCTTTACAGCCAACAAATTGTTACCTTTAAAAACCTCGAAAAAGATATTTTAATGAAAGGTATTGTTGTGGGCTCAATAATACCAATGAAAACTTTGAATTTTGATATTGGTAAAACCGATATACCTGCAACTGCTTTCCCTGAACTTGAACGTTTATTACGTGTTTTACGAGCTAACCCGGGAGTTAAAATTGCTGTACATGGCCACGCCGACGATATGGAGATACTGTCGGCTGATAACGATATTGCCTTAGGCCGCGCCGAAATTGTTGCTAAATACTTAATTGCAAATGGCTACAACAGGGTAAAATACTCGGGGCATGCAAATACCAAACCAATTGCTCAAAACGATACTGAAGACGGCCGCAAACAAAACCGCCGGGTTGAAATTGTTGTTACCGACAAATAGTGGTAATGAGCTTTGCAGGGTTTACTTTCAATAAAATTGTTACCACTTATTAAAAAAATCTATAATAAGGCTGTCGACAAAAGCTTTTGAACTAAAAAACAGCTCTAAATGGGTTGCTTTATCAATAACTTTATACTCGGCGTTATAATAATAAGGCAATATTAAGTGTTCAACCAATTGGGGCGGCGATGCAACATCATGCTGTCCGTTTATTATTAATACTTTGGTGCTGTATAATTTACTATCGACAGCGCTTTTTTTACTTAAACCACAAAATAAAGGATTATACCATGTGTTTAAAAAATGGGTAATGCCTGAATAATAATTGTTAGCCGGGTTATTGTGGTTTTTTAATCCATAACCTTGTTTTTTAATTATCATATCGAACAAAACTACCGACCCCGGATAGGTTTTATAAAACAAGTTATATTGATTTACTATTGGTTTAAAATTATTATTAGTTGCATTGTTTATTGCATTAAATAACTCAAAAGCACCCGAATTTGAATAGAGTTTTGAAAAGAAAAACAGTTGATATTTTATTGGGTTAAAACCTGTGTTTGCGAAAATAATTGAATCGAAAACCGGCTTTGATAATTTATTATTAAATACGTTAAGTAAATACTCGGTTACAAGTTTATTTATTTGTTGCTCGTAAATATCAGCATAAAAGCCAAACTCGCCAATTGGCCTGGCACCTAACAACAATAATTTGTCCGACAATTCGGCATATTTTTCGTTAAACTGTTGTGCCACCATTGTGCCGTAACTGTATGCTAATAAACTAATTTTTTTATGGTCGAGCAAATTGGCAACCATTGCTATATCGTTAGCCACCTCGTCAATTGAGTAACCATTAATGTCGATATTTTGGCTTATAAGCGAATCGATGCATTTATTTACAGTTGCTAAATATTGCTTTTTAAAAAGCGTGTCGGAGTAATTATAATTGACTAAAAAATTACTTAAACAATTACAATCGAGTTTTGAACTGCCATCAACCCCTCGATAACCAACTAAAACAAGCGAGCGTTTTTTTAATATATCAAAAAAAATAAGCTCCGGCCTAAAGTTGCTCTCGCCAGGACCACCATAAAGAATATAAAGGGGAGTTAAAGCTGTATCGGTGCCAATTTGTGGAATTTGAACAACCGGTATGTGTATAAGCCTCGATTTTTTATTGTTACTGTTCTCTTTTACTAATAATGTTCCAAAATTTGCATTATAGCCATTAAATACACCGCTGCGCCAAACAATTTGCCCAGGCTTACTTACCGGAACAACTTTACCTGTTTGGTAATGATAAACCTGGGCACAAAGCTTAAACGAAATAAGCAGGGCACCAAAAACTATTAAAAGCTTATGGTCCAATTTAAATTATCAATAACTAATAAGTTCAAAAGGTATATCAACAATATCGGCATACGACTCACCGGCTTCTTCCATATCCTCGTCGTCTTCTAAAAAATGCCATTTTACTTTTACCGCTTTCCCAATATTAACAATACGCGAAAAACGCTCTAAAATATCGAGTATTTGTTTTGACGATGCCGAATTAAAATATTCCATGTTAAACTCAACAACAGTTTCGTCGTTGGGGTTTTTTGCGTATTCTTCAACCCAATCGAGTACAGGGTTGTAAAATTCTTTAACGTCTTCGGGCATCGATTTACCTACAAATCTAAATTCGTTTGTAGTTTTGTCTAAAATTATTTCAGGACTCTCGTCAGTTCCTTGTATCCTTTTTGCTTCCATGTAGTAATTATGTTATTATTACGAATTTTGTTAAGGCTTTTGTTTTGTAGTTATTTTTTATAAAGTGTGTTCAAATATAATAAATCGACAAATAAAATTTTGGATAACCACAAAAAATATACTAATAAAGTTTATTTACTATCTAAATTTTGTACACGCTTGTATAAATCGGGGTGCGAGTAATTAACAAAAACATATGCCGGGTGCGGTGTAAGGTTACTTAAATTATCGCTTGCCAATTTTTTAAGTGCCGATATTAGTGGTTTTGATAAGCCATACTTTGAAGCAAAATTATCGGCCTGGTACTCGTGCTTACGCGAAAAGTAATTTAAAACAACGCCAATAATTGTTGTAATTGGGCTATATAATAACGAAAAGGCCATTAAACCAACATGAAAAACTGGCTGTTTAACGCCCATTGCCTGCGACAATAAAGGGTTATTTACAAATAGCGACAATAAATAAAACATTACGGCATTTTGTAAACTGCCCAAAATAATTGACCAAACAATATGTTTGTTTTTATAATGGCCAATTTCGTGGGCTAAAACCGCTACAATTTCGTCAACCGATAAAGTGTTAATTAAAGTGTCGTACAAAACAACCCGTTTTTTTGACCCCAAACCTGTAAAATAAGCGTTTGCTCGCGAACTACGTTTCGACCCATCGATAACATAAATATTATCGAGGCTAAAACCCGCTTTGGCTGCAAAACCTTCGATTGCCGAGCGTAACTCGCCTGTGGGCAACGGTGTTTGTTTATTAAATAATGGTACAATTAGGTTTGAATAAAAAAGAACCATAAATAAACTAAAAATTGTAATTACAGCCCAACACCATATCCAAAAATATGTTGGCGACACTGTATAAAGCCAATATATTACCGAATAAAGCCCCCCGCCTATTATACCACTAACCAAATAATTTTTAAGTTTATCGGTTAAAAATATTTTTTTTGTCGAGTTGTTAAAGCCAAACCGTTCTTCGATAACAAAAGTGCTGTACCATTCGAACGGTAATGTAATTAAATCGAGAGCGAGCATTAAAATAGAAAAAAAACACAACCCGTTTAAAAGGGTACTACTAATACTTGCCGATAATGAATAATGTAACCAGGCAAACCCTTTAAATAAAAAAAATATTGTTACTACTAAAAAGCTAACTACATTGATAAGCCACGAAAAACGATAGCTGATAACCGAATAGCTTTGTTGTTTACTATATTTATTATTGTCGTAAACACCCGCTAATAAAGCAGGTATTGGTTTCGACCGCCAACTGGCATTTAAGCCGCTTAAAATACGGTCGAAAACAAAATCGCAAATAATTACTAATAAAATAATGTTAAAAATTACTGTAGCCATATTAATTATTGTTAATTCCAAATTGTTTATCAAGCACACGGCTTTGGTCCAAACGTTTGTTTATAATAGTTGCATAATTTATTGTAGATAAAAATGGGTAGTTAAGTTCGGCTTGCTTAACCCATTGTTCAGCGGCCTTTAACAAACCATTAATCTCGCATGCCAATGCCATGTTGTGGCAGGCTGCCGCCGATAGTTTTTTATTATTGCTTTTTGTTAATGGTTGCCAAAACGTTGCAGCTTTTAACCAATTACCATTATAAGCATGTTGTGCTGCCAAAACCAAACTGTCGTGACCATGTGTGTACATATCGCGATAAGCGGTAACCCAGTATGGTGCTATATAGCCCGACACCGTTTGCGCAATTTGACCGGCTATTTCACCCGACAGGTACTCACTGAAACTATTATTTTCAAGTTGTTTGTAATAAACCGCCAATGTTTCGGTATTCGATAATATTATTGTATCGGTAAAAACTTTATTAAAAACTGGCGCGTTGTTTTCGACATTGTAAATAGCCCACAACGATTTTATAATTAAAGCAAAGCTTTTTTGGTATGTATTTTCGTAACCGTTATTATACTCAAAAAATAAAAATGTATCGGTTACCGATATTGCATTAGCCGATATTATGCCATCAATGCCTTTATTGCTGCCAAGTTGGGTAAATTTTGCCGATAAACTATGGTTTACAAGGTTGTGGGGTTTACGATAATTAATTGGTAAAATTGCAATTGCGGTGTCGAAACGAGGCGAATATGAAAGGTTTTGAACCAATTTTTGAACTGTTAATTGTACTATTGATGTATCGAGCCTATAAAGCGATTTTTGTATGTTGTCGGTTATTGGTGTCGACGGCTCAATAAACGCCGAGTTTACAACTGCAACCGAATTTATGTTTTTATCGATAACTACGCTTGCCGGCTCAATAACCTCAATCGATATTGAACCAATAGCATAACAACCATTTAATAATAATATTAAAATACCATGTTTTAAATAATTGAAATAGCTGTATATTATACTAAACCCCATAATTTACGTAAAAACCATTCGGCAATTAACAATAACAATAATATTACAAATATCAATTTACTATTTATCAGCCCGTAAAAAGTTTTTTCGGCCGACGAAACTGTTTTTATGTGGTTATTATTAATAATGTGCTGATAAATATTGTTAATTTGATTTTGATATACCATTATTCCGTTTTGTTGTTTAGCTAACTGGTAAAGTAGCCTGTGGTTTGCAACAAGGCTGTAGTTTTCGATAAACGATTGTTCAACAATTAGAACACCTTTTTTTTCGAATTTATCGTTACCAAGTTGAGTATTAGCCTCAAAATTATATTTACCGGGTTGTAACGACCCTAAATTAAGGCTATAAAAATCGCCGTCGGCAATAAACGAGTATTTATACTCATTATTTTGTTTATCGGTTAATTTAAATAATACTTCGGGGGTATTAACAGGCTGGTTAGCAGCATTAAATAATTTAGCAATAATTTTTACTGCATTTCCGGTATTAATAACATCGGGGGTTTCAATTACAAAGCGTTGCCGTTGGGTTTTAAGAGCCAAATATTGTACTGTTTTGGTTATTAAATCGTTAGTAACTAAAAAGTTATTTGTAGTTGAGTACTCACTTAAACGCCAACGCCAAAGGCCTTCGCCGCATAAAAAACCATACTTGTTATTAGCTGTTTGTGTAAAAAACCACAATGGTTTTTGTGTTTCAATATCGCCAAGTTTTTGATATAAAAGTACGTTGGCTGCAGGTGGGTATCCATAATCGCCGTAAGGCACTACCATTGGCTGAAAACTATTAAGCAACAAGTTATCGGCAAATGTTGTAAATAGTGCAAATTTTTGATTATAATTACCGGTTACCTCGTCGTAGCTTTGGTTTTTATGTGCTAACCATAAGCCAATGTTAAGCTGGTTAAGCGCGTTTACCGATGTATTTTGGCCAATAATAAACCACATTGGAATTTGTAGCGACAATGCCTTTTTTAGTACAACTGCCGCGTTATACTTTGCCGACGGCAACTGGTGTAAAATTATAAGTGCATAGCCCGAAATATTGTTGTTAATACTGTCAATATTTTTTGTTTCGGTAATAAAAGCAGGGTGGTTTTCCAAGGCCTGGTTTATGGCCGATATATCGGGGTGCGGGCCATGTTTTAGTATAAGTATTTTAAGTTTCTCGTTTTTAACATTTACTATAAAAGTTTTTTTATTGTTAACAATGTTAGTTTCGTCAATAAATTGCGTAACATTTATGTTATAATCGTAAAGGCCTGTTGTATCGGCTAAAACCATGAATGGTACTTTATCAAAAAAGTTGGTTTTATCAATATTTAAATTTTTTGTATCAATTAACTTTGTTCCCTTAAACAGCTCAACTTTAGCTTGTTTGCCTGCTAAATTAAACGCTTTTACCGATACAATTACCGGAAACCGGACGCCGGCATAAACAGTTTTATTATAATCGACATTTTTAATAGAAATATCGGTTTTTTGTAAAGTATCGCCAAGTGCAATTGTATAAACCGGGAATTTATAATTACCGGCAAGTTGTAATGGGCTTGTTCCCGAGTTGTATATACCGTCGGTACCAATAATAAGTGCGCCAATATTTTGACCAAAATATTGTAAATTAAATTGGTTAAACAAGTTAACAAAATTAGTACTAAGCCTGTTGTACAATGGTTTATCCGACTCAAAAACAGTATCGGCAAACAAAAGGTTTATTACCTTGTATTTTTGCGCAAGCTTTTGCGACAATTGTGCAAGGTTGTTATTATACTGGTTAAGCAAAACTGTGTCGGTAGCCAGTGCTATTGATGCCGAGTTGTCGTTGGCAATTACTATTACAGGTTTAATAAGCTTTTTTGTAATAGTTTTAATTACCGGGTTTAGTAATAAAACACCTATTATAAAAAGCACGCTAAAACGTAAAACCGATAACGTGGTTTTTTGCCTGCGGTTAAGTTCAAAACTGTTGAACCTGAAAAAATAAAATGCCCAGGTTATACCAGCAGCAATAAGTATAATAAGCAAGATAAACAAGTAAGCATACCTGTTGTCGAAAAAAAGTTCAATCATAAAAAAAAATAAATGTCCCTGTTATTGGGGTAAACCTAAAAACAGGGACAAGTTATATTTTGCAAACGGAATGTACAAGCAAATTTAAAAAATTGCAAACCGCTTTTTGTTATGTAAGCATTGCGCCGCAAACATTAATTACCTGTCCGCTAACATACGACGACAGGTCGGATGCTAAGAACAAAGCAACTTTGGCAACCTCCGATGGTTTACCGCCGCGTTTTAAAGGGATATTTTTAAGCCAGGCCTCTTTTTCGGCCTCGGGCAAAACGGCTGTCATTTCGGTTTCGATAAAACCGGGAGCTATGGCATTGCACCGTATATTGCGGGTACCAAATTCCTGGGCGGCCGATTTTGTAAAACCAAGTATACCGGCTTTTGACGACGAGTAATTAATTTGATTTGCATTACCCGAAACACCAACTACCGAGCTCATATTAATAATACTGCCACCGCCAAGTTTCCACATAACAGGTTGAACAGCTTTTGTAAAATTAAAAACCGATTTTAGGTTAACAGTAATAACAGCATCCCATTGTTCCTCGGTCATGCGTTTTAAGGCACCGTCTTTAGTAATACCGGCGTTGTTAACCAAAACATCAATACGGCCAAAGTCATTAACAATAGCATCGATAACAGCAAGCGTATCGTCAAGCTTAGCAGCGTTCGATGCATAACCTTTTGCTGTAACGCCCAAAGCAGCTAACTCGGCCTGAGTAGCTTTCATATTATCATCGTCGAAAAGATCAGTAAATGCAATATTACAGCCCTGTTGTGCAAACTCGATAGCTATTGCCTTGCCAATACCACGCGATGCTCCTGTAATAACTGCTACTTTTCCCTCAAGTAGTTTCATAAAAATGCATTTTAAGTTTATACTAATTTTATTGTTATAAAAAAAACGACACAAACTTAATGAATTTTAAATAAGTAACAAGGCAATAAAATTATTGGGGGCTTTTTAAAAATTATGTAGGTTTGTAAAAAAACAATATTATGGCAAAATTAACCAAAAATGCACCACTTAAAGCATATAATACTTTTGGTATTGATGCTACTGCCGCATACCTTTTTGAATATACAAAACCCGACGATATTAAATGGCTTATTACCGAGGGTCCGCTTACGCGCGATACTCAAATGATAATACTTGGTGGTGGCAGCAACCAATTGTTTACAGGCAATTTTAATGGCGTAGTTATTCACCCGGTAAACAGCTTTATCGAGGTTATTGACCACACAAACGAACATGTTTTTGTAAAAGCTGGTGCCGGAACAAATTGGGACAAACTTGTTGAATTTGCTGTTGAAAACAACTGGGGCGGTATTGAGAACTTGTCGGACATACCGGGCAATGTTGGCGCGGCTCCGGTACAAAATATTGGCGCATACGGAATGGAGGCAAAAGACACTATTTACCAAGTTAACGCTATTAGTTTTACCGATGGTTCGGAAAGGGCTTTTACTAACAACGAGTGTAATTTTGGGTATCGCACAAGCGCATTTAAAAACAGGTATAAAAACAGGTATATTATTGATAATGTTATATTTAAACTAACAAAAAATCCAAAATTTATAACACATTACGGCAGTCTTGAAAACGAGTTAAGCAAATTGGGACAAATTAACCTTACAAACATACGCAAAGCTGTTATAAGCACCCGCGACGGCAAACTGCCAAAACCCGAGATTATTGGTAACGCAGGCAGCTTTTTTAAAAACCCTGTTGTACCAATATACATTGCAAACAAAATAAAAGAACAATACCCCGACATTGTACAATACCCGGTTGACAATGTTACTACAAAAATTGGTGCCGGATGGCTTATCGAAAAAAGCGGGCTTAAAGGTTGGAAAAACCCCGAAAACACCGCCGGTGTTTACAATAAACAAGCTTTAGTTATTGTTAATTATGGTAATGCAACAGGTAATGATATTATTGAAGTTGCAAATTATGTTAAAAAAATAGTGTTCCAAAAATTCGATATCACGCTCGAACCCGAAGTTATTATTATTTAAACCAATACATGAAAAAACATGTAATTATTGCTGTAACAAACGATTTAACAACCGACCAGCGAATTAATCGGGTTGCCCACACTCTTAGCCAAAACGGGTATATTGTTATGCTTGTTGGCCATGTTTTTAACAAAAATAACATTTTTAATACACAATATAACTATACCCGCTTTAACCTGCCATTTAAAACTGGGCCATTATTTTATTTATGTTATAATATAAGGCTGTTCTTTTTTATATTAAACACTAAATACGACATAATTGTAGCCAACGATACCGATTTACTTACCGGGGCTTATTGCGCTAACCTGCTAAAAAGAAAAAGGTTAGTTTTTGAC
The DNA here is from genome assembly GCA_964544385.1 of uncultured Bacteroidales bacterium. Classification (GTDB taxonomy): domain Bacteria; phylum Bacteroidota; class Bacteroidia; order Bacteroidales; family SZUA-534; genus CAZJCR01. The sequence goes on along the minus strand of CAZJCR010000026.1, from coordinate 14,843 downwards.
AGCCACGAACTTTTTACCGAACTGCCCGAGCTTGTTAACAAACCATTTAACAAATTTATTTGGAAAACAGTTGAACATTGTTTTATCCCACACCTAAAAAATTGTTATACAGTTTGTCAGTCGTTAGCAAATATATATTCAAAAAAATATGGCGTACCATTTAACGTAATACGCAATGTTCCGTTTTTTGAACCCAAACCCACTGTACCTTTTTACGGGCGCAAACCTATTATTATGTACCAGGGCGCAATTAACATGGGGCGTGGTATCGAGCTTATGATTGAAACAATGCAATATTTACCTAATGCCCAGTTATGGATAGCTGGTAATGGGTATTTAATTGACAAAATAAAAAAAACAGTATCGCAAAAAGCTTATGCAAACCAAATTGTTTTTTTAGGCCAAATTCATATTAACCAACTAAAGTTTTACACCCAACAAGCACGAGTTGGACTAACCATTGAAGAAGACCTTGGCTTAAACTACCACTACGCACTGCCTAACAAACTTTTCGACTATATTCAGGCCAGGGTACCAGTAATTGTAGCTAACCTACCCGAGATGAAAAACATTGTCGACAATTATAAAGTTGGATACACAATTACCGAACGCTCGCCAATTATTTTGGCATCGCGTATTAAACAGGTTTTAAACATGCCTGTTGAACAAGCCGAATTAATGGAACAAAACCTCGAAAAAGCTGCACAATTACTTTGTTGGGAAAACGAATCGGAAAAACTTTTACAAATTTACAGCTCAATTATATAATGCTTATTTTTACCAACAATATAACCGCCCGTTTAAACTACGTGCTTAATTACCTGTTTAACTACCGGTTAGGCATAAATTATAAAACCACAAATAATGTAAACAACTTTATTGGCCATAATGGTTACAAAATAAACTACTCCGATACTTTTTTTGAAAACACTTTGCAAATAATTCCCGAAGGCCTTGTTTTCGAAAACAACATTAGGCCAATAAAACCTCAACCAATTTTAATAAATAACACACCTGTACTATTTAATAACCAAAGCACTATAGGTTTCGATATTTTTAGTGCAATATTTTATACCATTGGCCGATACGAAGAGTACCAGGCATTTACCCCCGACAACCACCAAAGGTTTTGCGCCAGCAGCTCGGTTTTTGCAAAAAACAATTATTTACGTTTACCGGTTGTCGACATTTGGATTAATAATTTTAAAACATCGCTATTACAATTTTACCCACATATTGAACTAAAACCCGAAACCTACAAAACAATACCAACTATTGATATTGACAGCCCATGGAGTTACCTGCACAAAGGGTTTTTACGCAATTGTGGCGGTTTGTTTAAACATTTTGTTCAATTAAACACCGCAAAAATTATTGAACGCCTAATGGTACTTTTAAGGTTAAAACCCGACCCATTTTTTACCTTTAATTATTTAAACCAACTATATAAAACTGTAAACCTAAAACCCATATTTTTTATTCACCTTGGCAAATACGGTAAATACGACAAAACCATAAACCCACGCAAACGTGCATTTAAAAATTTTGTTGCAACATTAACTACTCAACACCAAACCGGCCTGCATACAAGCTACCAGGCTGCAAACAACAATAAAATATTCGATGCCGAAATTAACAGCTTTACCAAACTAACCAACCAAAAACCTACTCGTGTTCGTCAACATTATTTAACAATATCGATACCTTACTATTATCAAAACCTCGAAAAAAAATGCACTACAACCGACTACAGCATGGGCTTTGCCGACCAACCAGGCTTTAGGGCTGGAACATCGGTACCTTTCAGGTTTTTCGATATCGAAAAAAACACCCAAACAAATATTACTATTGTACCTTTTGCCGTTATGGAACGTACATTTATCGACTACTTAAAACTCGATGCAAAACAATCGTTTACTATTATTAAAGAAATTATTGATAATTGTAAAAAAGTAAACGGAACTTTTGTAAGTTTATGGCATAATGAAACACTTGCCAATACGTTTGATAACAATGATTGGCGCGAACTTTACAAAAAAGTACTGTACGAATCGTTAAAATAATAACAAACAACCAAACCTTATACAAGGCTATGGAAATTAAATACCTGAGGCATACCGAAATAAACAAACAAAAATGGGACAAAAGCATTAGCATTGCTTACAATGGCAACGTGTTTGCATACTCGTGGTACCTCGACATAGTTTCGTACAATTGGGATGCCCTTGTTTATGCCGATTATCAAATAATTATGCCTCTTACATGGCAAAGGCGCCTTTCGCTTAGTTATATTTTACAACCCGAGTTTGCTACACAATTGGGTATATTTTCAACTACATTACTTACTCCGCAAATAGTTGAAAGTTTTGTTAAATCGATACCCGAAAAATTTGTTTTGGCTGACATAAACCTTAATGTATTTAACACCTTTAACGACCCAAAACTAAATATTAAACAAAACGATTTACACGCGCTCGATTTAATTACACCTTACCAATTAACCTTTAGTAAATACACGCAAGATACCAAAGACAAAATAAACGAAGCCAAAATAATTAAAATGCAGGTAATGAAGCATTTAAGCTTAAAAGACCTAATGCAACTTTACCAAAACAACGCCGACAAACCTTTAGGAATTGAACAACTTAATGTTTTACGCCGTATTATACCATTTACAATATCGAACAATATTGGCGAGATATACGGTACCTACAACAATAAAAACCAACTTGTTGCAGCAGCTTATTTTATAAAATCGCACAATAAAACAACATGCCTGCTTTGGGCTTTAAGCGGCTCACGCGAACAAAATGGAGCAATACTGTTCCTTTTTGATAATTACATTAACGAAAACAGCGAAAAACCTTTTACCTTGAATTTTGAAAGCTCCGACGAACAATGGAAAAACTTAGTTTATGCCGGTTTAGGTGCAGCTAAATACAATATACCACGGGTACGTTACAGTAAACTGCCATTACTTTCAAAACTGCTTAAATAATGTATAAAAACATTATAAACCTGTTTGCAAATATTACCAAAGTAAAAATGGTTATGCCTTTTTACCACATTGTTGCAAACAACGAGCCACAACACGCTTACAAACTTAAAATAACACGTAACACAAAACAGTTTATTAACGATATTGACACCCTGCTTAAACACTATAAACCAATATCGTTAACCAATTTATACAACCATGTTTATTCGGGCGAACAACTGCCAAAAAAATCGGTTTTTATTTCGTTCGACGACGGGCTAACCGAATTTTACTATAATGCCTGGCCAATATTAAAACAAAAAGGCATAAAACCCACATTGTTTATTAATACAGCTTTTGTTAATAACCAACAAATGTTTTACCGGTTTAAAGCAGCTTTACTGGCTCATAACATAAATATAAACAAACCAAACAGTAGTAAAACAAACTCTATAAAACAACTTTTAAATAGCAAAAATAATAACCTGCAAAACGCTTTTTTTAACGTTAACTACAATAAAAGCGAATTATTAGACCAAGCTGCCAACATTTTAGATTTTAGTTTTTCAGCTTACCTGCAAAACTACAAACCGTATTTAACAACAAACCAACTAATTAAACTAAAAACCGAAGGTGTTGATATTGGCGTGCACAGTGTTAACCACCCGTTATTTAACAATATAAATCAACAACAACAAATTAACCAGGTTATTGACAGTATAAACTGGCTAACCAATAACCTTGAAACAGGCATTAAAACATTCAGTTTTCCGTTTACCGACCATGGTATTAAAACTAATGTTTTTAATGTTTTACTAAATGGTACACCACGCATTGTTGATTTAACATTTGGCACAGCCGGAATGAAAACCGAAACAATAAAGGGGCATTATCAGCGTATACCGGTTGAGAATAAAAATATACCAATGCACCAAATACTAACCCAACAGTATCTGTATTTTATAGCAAAAGCACTTGCGGGCAAAAATACAATTGCCCGACAAGCTACTTAGTTAATATTATTTTTTATGCCTACCCTGCAAAACATCAATAACGTCGGCAAGTTTAAACCCTTTTGCTTTAAGTAAAACAAGATAATGGAACATAAGGTCGGCAGCCTCGTTAATAAAAAGGTCGTCGTTTTGGTCTTTACTTTCAATTACAAGCTCAACTGCCTCTTCGCCAACTTTTTGGGCAATTTTGTTAATACCTTTATCGAACAAACGCCGGGTGTACGATTTTTCGGGGTCTTCGCTTAACCGCTGGCTTATAATATTTTCGAGATACCCGAGCGAGAATTTCGACTGGTTAACCTCGTTAAAACAAGTATCGGCACCAGTATGGCATGTTGGCCCAATTGGGTTAGCCTTAATTAACAAAGTATCGTTGTCGCAATCGGTAAAAATTTTAACAACATTCAAAAAATTCCCCGATGTTTCGCCCTTTGTCCAAAGCTTTTTTTGACTACGCGAGTAAAACGTAACTCGCCCTGTTTGTTGAGTAATTTGTAAAGCTTGTTGGTTCATAAAACCCAACATTAAAACTATGTTGGTATTTGCATCTTGTACAATTGCTGGCACAAGGCCATCGGCATATTTGTCAAAGTTAATGTTCATTATAGTAAGTTTTGTTTAATTA
>CAZJCR010000026.1:3447-10218 GCA_964544385.1 uncultured Bacteroidales bacterium | reverse complement strand
CGCTTAACGAGAGATTCTTCAGCATGTCTATTATATTCATTATAGTGTATTTTGTTTAGTTACGTATTGGTATATTATGCTTTCGCAGATAGTTTTTTAGTTCACTAATCTCAATCTCTTTAAAATGAAAAATACTTGCAGCCAAAGCGGCATCGGCTTTACCATAATCAAACACATCTTTAAAATGTTCAACAGCCCCTGCCCCCCCCGACGCTATAATTGGTATATTTACCAGCTCCGACAATTGTTTGGTAATATCAATTGCAAACCCGTTTTTTGTACCATCGTGGTCCATGCTTGTGAGCAATATTTCGCCGGCACCAAGGTTATAAATTGTTTTTGCCCAGTTTGTTGTTAAAATGTCGGTAGGTTTTGTGCCACCGTGGGTGTGTACATACCAGTTACCATTATTAAATTTGGTATCGATAGCTACAACCACGCATTGCGAGCCAAACTGCATGGCAATATCGCTAACCAAAGCCGGGTTGTTAACAGCCGCCGAGTTAATTGTAATTTTATCGGCACCAGCCCCGAGCAGCTCACCCACCTGGCTTACGCTGCTTATGCCGCCACCAACGGTAAATGGTATATTTACATGCTTAGCTATTTGTTTTACCAGTTGGGCAAAAGTTTTACGTTGTTCAAGCGTGGCCGATATATCGAGAAAGCAAAGCTCGTCGGCTCCATTTTGTGCATAAAGGGCACCAAGTTCAACAGGGTCGCCGGCATCGCGCAGTTCTAAAAAGTTTACACCTTTTACTGTGCGGCCATCTTTAACATCTAAACACGGTATAATTCGTTTTGCTAACACTGTTTTATTATTTAATTATACAAATTTCGATAAATCGGATAAGGTTATTGTACCCTCGTAAATTGCTTTACCAATAATAACCCCGTACATTCCCATCAGGTTAAGTTTTTCAACATCGGCAATAGTTGTAACACCGCCACTGGCAATAAAATGCTGTTCGGTAAAGGTAGCAATTAATTGCGCGTACAAATCAAACGACGGGCCTGCCATTGCACCATCTTTCGAAATATCGGTGCAAATAACTTTATTTATGCCAAAAGGTTTGTACATATTAATTAGGTTATCTATTGTAATGTCCGAATTCTCTTGCCAACCTTTAATTGCTATATAGTTATTACGTACGTCGGCACCTAAAATAATTTTTTCGGGGCCATATTCGCTAAGCCAGCCTGTAAAAAGTTCGCGATTTTTAACGGCAATACTGCCACCGGTAACCATTTTAGCACCCGAGTTAAAAACTGTTTTAAGGTCGTTGTTACTGTTTAAACCGCCACCGTAATCAATTTCGAGATTAGTTTTAACGGCAATTTTTTCGAGTGTTTTGTAATTAACAATAGTACCGGTTTTTGCACCGTCTAAATCAACAAGGTGTAAACGTTTAAGTCCGGCATCCTGAAACTGTAGTGCAACATCGACAGGGTTCTCGTTATATATTTTTTTTTTGCTAAAATCGCCATAAGTAAGCCTTACGCACTTTCCGTCGATAATATCGATAGCTGGTATTATTTCCATTTAACTAAATATTATAAATCAATAAAATTTTGTAATATTTTTTGGCCGGTTAACCCACTTTTTTCGGGGTGAAACTGAAAACCATAAAAATTATTTTTATTAAGGCCGGCACTAAAACTGTTAATATAATTAGTTGTGCAAATAGTTTGGTTGCCAATAGTAGCGTAATAGCTGTGTACAAAGTACAGGTAATCGTTATTATTAAGGCCTTTAAGTAAAGGCGATTTTAAGTTTGTAATAGTGTTCCAACCCATGTGCGGTACTTTAAGTTTAGGTTCAAAAAACTTAACATCTAAGTCAAAAATTCCTAAACAAGTTGTATCGTTTTCGTGCGAGTATTTACACATAAGTTGCATACCAAGACAAATGCCCAAGAATGGTTGCTTAAGGTTAACAATAACTTTATCGAGCCCACGCTCTTTTAAATATTGCATGGCTGTACTAGCCTGGCCAACTCCCGGAAAAATAACTTTATCGGCCGAGCCGAGTATTTTGGGGTCGTCGGTAATAACAGGCTTAACACCAATGCGGTTAAGGGCAAACTCAACCGATTGAGTATTTCCTGCATTATATTTAACAATTGCTATATTCATTATAAAAAATTAACTATTATCTAAAAACAATTGCCCGGTTATTGTAAACAATAATTTTACGGTTAAGATGCGCGTAAATTGCTCGCGCGAGTACAATTTTTTCAAGGTCTTTACCTTTACGGATAAGGTCAGCAATAGTATCGGTGTGCGAAATACGTATAATATCCTGCTCAATAATTGGTCCGGCGTCTAAATCGCAAGTAACATAATGGCCTGTTGCACCAATAATTTTAACGCCACGTTCATAAGCCGAGTGGTAAGGTTTGGCACCCGGAAAAGCTGGTAAAAACGAGTGGTGTATATTAATTATGCGTTGCGGGTAATTGTCGACAAATTGTGGCGATAATACCTGCATGTATTTTGCAAGTACCAAAAAATCGATATTATGACCGGCAAGTAACTCGCGTTGTTGTTGTTCCTGTTTATCTTTGTTTTGTTTTTCGATTGGAAAATGATGAAAGTCGATGCGCATTTGACGGGCTATCATGCGCGCCTCTTCGTGGTTGCTAATAAGTAAAGGTATTTCAACATTCCACTCGCCGGCATGATACCTTGACAAAATATCGTATGCGCAATGCATTTGTTTTGACACAAACAAAGCCATACGAGGTTTATAATCGGAAAAATAAACCCGGTAATTCATTTGGTATCTTTTGGCTATAAGTGTATTAAAGTACTCGTCAATTTTTTCTTTAGGAATTGCAAAACCGTCGAGTTCCCACTCAATGCGCATAAAAAACCGGCCAATAACACGGTCAACATGTTGCTCCAAACTAATAATGTTACCATTGTTATCGTGCAAAAACTTTGTTGTATTGGTAACAATTCCCCTTTGGTCGGGGCAGTGCATTACAATTATTGCGGTGTTTTTATTCATGTTTATTACATTACCCTGTTTTACAATATACCTTTGGTGCTTGGCAGTTCGTGGTTTTTGTTTTTTGTAATGGCGTCGTTAATAGCCCTGGCAACAGCTTTAAATATCGACTCGAGTTTATGATGGTCGTTATCGCCTGTAACTTTTATGTGCAGGTTGCAAAGTGCATTGTCGCAAAACGATTTAAAAAAGTGCATAGCCATTTCGGTCGGAAAATCGCCAACGTACTCGCGGTTAAACTTAGCATCCCAAATAAACCAAGGGCGTCCCGAAAAATCGATGGCTACAGTTGCAAGGCTCTCGTCCATAGGCAATAAAAAGCCATAGCGGTTTATGCCACGTTTATCGCCTAAAAGTTTATTATATGCCTGCCCCAAAGCTATGGCAACATCTTCGATTGTATGGTGCTCGTCAACCTCTAAATCGCCATCAACAGTAAGTTCGAGGCCGCAACCCGAGTGCCTTGCCAATTGTTCGAGCATGTGGTTAAAAAAGTTTAGACCAGTGTTTATGTTGGTTCTCGATATATTGTCGCGGTGTAGGGTAAGGTTTATTTTTGTTTCTTTAGTATTGCGTACAACCGATATTTTATTTGTCGGGCTTAAAATAAACTCGGCAATTATGTCCCAGTCGGTAGTTTGCAGTGCGCAATATTCGGACAGCCCCTGCCCTGTTAATACCGATGGGTCTTGGTTACTTATCCAAATAGCTTTACAACCTAAATTTTTTGCAAGTTCAACATCGGTAATACGGTCGCCAATAACATACGAGTTTTTAATATCGTAATTACCGTTAAAATAGCCAGTAAGCATACCTATGCCGGGTTTGCGGTTTATCGATTTTTCGTCGGGCATCGACGGGTCAATATGTTCGGCATCGAAAACAATACCTTCGCCGGCAAGTGTTTTTAGCATTTTTTGGTGCGGTTCAACAAATGATTGCATCGTGAAAGCGGGTGTTCCTAACCCATCTTGGTTCGAAACCATAACAAACTGGTAATCGCTGTTTTTGCGTATTTGATAAAGGTTTCGTATTACTTTTGGTAAAAACTCAAGTTTTTGCAGGCTGTCAACCTGAAAATCGACCGGCGGGTCGATAATAATAGTTCCATCGCGGTCGATAAACAAAACTTTTTTGGCTGCCATAAAATAAAATTATAATTGTTTTAAAGCTTGTATAAGTAACTGGTTCTCGGTTTGGGTGCCAACTGTTATTCTAAGACAATTGCCGCATAAAGCAACATTGCTTCGGTTACGTACCACAATACCTTTGTTTATAAGGTTTTTATAAACAGTGTTAGCGTTTTTTATCTGTATCAATATAAAATTTGCATCTGATGGATAAACCTTTTCAACAGCATCAATTTTTAAGAACTCGTTATTTAGCCAGCCACGTTGTTCGATAATAGTTTTAACCATGGTATCTTTTTGGCTATGGTTGCCAAGTGCCTGCAAAACATGCTGTTGCGTAAGCTGGTTAACGTTGTATGGGTATTTAATTTTGCATAAAATATCGATAATATTTTTTTGGGCAAAAGCCATTCCTAAACGTAGCCCGGCCAAGCCCCAGGCTTTACTAAAAGTTTGTAAAATTACAAGGTTAGGGTATTTATCAATTAACGATACCATTGAAGCTTGCGGGGCAAAATCGATATAAGCCTCGTCGACAATTACCAACCCCTTAAAGCAGTTAAGCACTTTAATAATGTGCTCTTTGTTAATAAGGTTTGCAGTTGGGTTATTTGGCGAGCAAATAAACATTAGCTTAACGTTAGGGTTAATTACCTGTTCAATTTTTTCGACAGGTAACGAAAAATCGGCGTTAAGCATAATTTCGTCGACAGGTGTTTCGTTAATGTTTGCCTGCACTTTATACATTCCATAAGTTGGCGGAAAAATTATAGCGCGGTCTTTTTTGGGCTCGCAAAAAGCTCGGTAAAGTAAGTCGATAGCCTCGTCGCTGCCATTGCCCAAAAATATTTGTTCGGGGTTTATGCCTTTTAGTTGGGCTATTTTTAAGCGCAAAGGGGTTTGGCGTGGGTCGGGATAACGGTTAAAATTTTGCCCGTTAACTGAGCCAAGCGAGTTTTCGTTTGCATCTAAAAAAATACTGGCCTCGCCTTCAAACTCGTCGCGTGCCGACGAGTACGGAGCCATTTCTAAAACATTTGGCCTAACTAATTTACTTAAATCGAAACTCGATACTGGTGCCATAAAATTTATTTCAGGTTGTTATTTTTACTAATATCGTTTAAGCGCACTGAAACAGCATTTTTATGCGCGTCGAGTTTTTCGGCCATTGCCATGGTTTCAATTATTTTACCAATTTCGGTAAGGCCTTGTGGTGTAATTTGCTGAAAAGTAATTTTTTTAATAAAGCTGTCGATATTAACACCGCTATAAGCTTTAGCAAAACCGTTTGTAGGTAAAGTGTGGTTAGTACCCGAGGCGTAGTCGCCGGCCGACTCGGGGGTGTACAGCCCCATAAATACCGAACCGGCCTGTTTAACAAGCACTGCCCACTCTTCGGGGTTTTCAACAGCAAGTATAAGATGCTCGGGGGCGTACTCGTTCATAAACGTAACAGCTTCGGTTTGTTTTTCGAAACAAATAAACCGCGAGTTTTGCAATGCTTTTTCGGCAATGTCTTTACGTGGTAAAAGGTAAAGCTGCCGGTTTGTTTCGGTAATAATTTCGTCGAGTTTTGATTCCGAATCGGCAATTAAAATTACCTGGCTGTCGACGCCATGCTCGGCCTGCGATAATAAATCGGCGGCGGCAAAATGTGCTGGCGTTGTTTTATCGGCAATAACCATTGCCTCCGACGGCCCTGCAGGCATATCGATAGCAATACCCTGCGCCGACACAAGTTGCTTAGCAGTGGTAACATACTGGTTTCCCGGGCCAAATATTTTATCAACTTTAGGAATAGTATCTGTACCATAAGCCATTGCAGCAATTGCCTGTGCGCCGCCAACTTTGTACACACGTGTTATACCTGTAAGTTTTGCGGCAAACAGTATTGCCGGGTTAATTTTACCGTCTTTGTCGGGTGGTGTGCAAAGTATAACTTCGTCGCATTGGGCAATGTGGGCTGGTATCGACAACATTAAAACCGTTGAAAACAATGGTGCTGTGCCACCCGGTATATATAAACCTACCTTGCCAATAGGCACCGACCTTTGCCAGCACTTAACACCGGGCATAGTTTCGGTGCGTACAACGCGTGGCATTTGCGCGCTATGGAACGCCTCGATATTTGAAGCAGCTGCTCGTATTGCCGATTTTAATTCATCGTCGACCAAAGGCGTAGCCTGGTTAAGTTCCAAATCGCTAACCATTATCTTATCGGGAGCCGAGCCATCAAACTTAAAAGTAAGTTCTTGAATAGCAACATCGCCCCTAACCCTTACATCATCGAGTATTTGGCTAACAACGGGTATAAGTTGGTCGTTTCGTAAAACCGGCCTTGCCATTAACGATGGCCAAAGTTTTCTGTCGGGGTTTACAAATTTGTTCATGGCGTAAAGTATTAATAAATCATTTTTTCGATAGGCAAAACTAAAATACCCTCGGCACCGGCTTCGTGTAGTTTTTGACAAATCTCCCAAAACTCGTCCTCGGCAACAACTGAGTACATACTGCTCCAGCCTTCAACGGCAAGCGGTGTAATTGTAGGGCTTTTCATGCCTGGTAATAAAGCCGATATTTCGGCAAGTTTATTATTAGGGGCATTTAGTATAATGTATTTATATTTTT
>CAZJCR010000026.1:0-3437 GCA_964544385.1 uncultured Bacteroidales bacterium | reverse complement strand
AACATAAGTTTGTTAAGCAACTCGCCTTTACCTCCGTTAAGACCAGGGGTGCCAATAAGCAACGCCTCCGACTGGTAAAATGTTTCAACCTCTTTAAGCCCATTTGCAAGCAGGGTACTGCCGGTACTTACAATATCGCAAATAGCGTCTGAAAGGCCAATGGCCGGGGCTATCTCAACCGAGCCGCTTATTTCGTCAACATCGGCATGTACGCCCTGTTGGGCTAAAAATTTTTTTAATATATTAGGATATGAAGTTGCAATGCGTTTGCCCTGTAAATATTGTGTGCCGGTATACTCGAACCTGCGAGGTATTGCTATCGATAAACGGCATTTTGAGAAACCTAAACAATGGATAACATCAACTTTCGAACCTTTTTCGTCGACAACATTTTTGCCAACAACGCCAATATCGGCAACTCCGCTTGCAACATATCCGGGTATGTCGTCGTCGCGCAAAAACAGTACCTCGAGCGGAAAATTTGTTGCCCGTATTTTTAATTGTGCCGAACCCGCGTTAAGGTCTAACCCGCAGGCTTTAAGTAACTCTTGTGTTTTTTCGCTTAAACGGCCGCTTTTTTGTACCGCTATTCTTAAAACTGTTGTCTCCATTTGTTTTGTTTGTTATTACTGTTATTGTTTATTAGTAAAAAAAAAGGCCCGCATTACCGCGAGCCCTTGAGTTTAATATTTTAACTACATAGCACCATCAGTTATGCTTAGCATTTGCTTTTATAAAAATGATGATGATGATGTAAAGTGTTAGTCATATTGTTGTTTTAAATCGGTAGCAAAAGTAAGAGTTAAATTTTAAATTGCAATAATAAAAACTGTTTTTTATCAGGTTTTTAATATCTATTGCAAAAAAAATATCCTTTTAAAATAAAAACCACAATTAGTTATTACCAAAACTAATTATTACCCAAATTGAGCTATTCGCTCAATCGATTTAGATTTTGTAAGTATTTCACTACACTTGGTTAGTGAAACACAATCAACTTAGGTATTATTGCTTAGTTCATTGTTACTATCAACAGGCTCGTCTAATAAAAATAAAGTTTCGCTGTTATTTTGGGGTATATTATTGTTTAATGGCACAAGTTTTCCGTTTTCGCATTTCAGCGTTCGCGATGGGTATTTTTCGAGCAAAGGGTAATCATGTGTAGCCATAATAATTGCGCGGCCATTTCGGCTAATCTCAAAAAGTAGTTTCATAATACCGTCCGATGTTTCGGGGTCAAGGTTACCGGTAGGTTCGTCGGCCAAAATAATTTCGGGGTCGTTAAGCAGGGCACGTGCAATAACAACGCGCTGTTGTTCGCCACCCGACAGCTCGTGGGGCATTTTATACTCTTTGTACATAAGGTTAACGCGCTCAAGTACTTGCTGTATGCGGGTTTCCATTTCGCTTTTCTTTTTCCAGCCGGTAGCTTTTAACACAAACATAAGGTTTTGATATACCGAACGGTCGGTAAGCAGTTGAAAATCTTGAAAAACAATACCAAGTTTGCGCCTTAAATATGGTACTTGTCGGGTTTTAATGTTATGTAAATTGTACCCGGCAATTTGCCCCTCGCCAATTAGCAATGGCAATTCGGCATAAAGTGTTTTTAGTAAGCTCGATTTTCCACTGCCGGTTTTTCCTATTAAATATAAAAATTCACCTGTCATAACTTCGAGCGAAACATTTGTTAAAACAACATTTTCGTCGTGAGCAATGTTTACATTCTCGAGTTTTATTATAGTATCAATCGACATTTGATTGGTTTTAGTTAGTAAAAACTTTTATTAAAAGTGTTGCTTGCACAAAGGTATAAAAAACCACTAAATAGCGAATAGGGTAATTACCTTACTTTAAAGGGGAATATACCTCTTATAGTAAAATTAAAATGGCTATACCTTTACATTAAAATTTTAAGCCATGTGTAATTATCGAATTATTATAGTTGACGACAACCTGCAATTCAGAAAAGGGCTCAGGTTTTATTTAGAGAATATTTTGAACTGCAAGGTAATTGCCGAAGCCAACAATGGTTACGAGTTTTTAAAACTCGACAATATTGGCGATGCTAATTTTATACTTATGGATATTGAGATGCCGGGACAAAATGGCATTGAAACTGCAAGACAGTTACTTGCAAGCACAAAAGCTAATATTGTTGCCATTACTAATTACGAAGACAACAACTACCTGACAAAACTTATGGTGAGCGGGTTTAAAGGCTGCGTTTTTAAACGGAACATTTACGATAACCTGGGGCCGGCTTTAAACCAGATTACAAATAGCGGGTCGTATTTTCCGAAAGACATTTACAACTAAATAAATTAACTAAAAATTACAACTATGAATTTTTTTGAACAACCTTAAAATTGGCACAAGGCTTAATATAGTATTAAGCTCAGCCATGTTTGTTATATTGGCTGTTTTGGGGGTTTACCTGTTAATAAGCCAGCGCACAAATATTATTGATACAACCGATACACAAATGTTTGCACATGTTGACGATTTAGCCGAAATGGTAAACCAGCAAATTGATGCAAAGCAAAACATGATTAATGTGTCGATTGAAACATCTGAATTTTATTTTAAAAACATTGGCGATATTACTATCGACCCACAAACAAAAGTAACGTACAATGCCATGAACCAGGAAACACAGACTACCATGGCAATTGAGGTTGACAGCTGGATAATAAACAACGAAATTTTTCAAAACAGTACTAAAATTGTCGACCAAATAAACTCACTAACTAAAGTTGCAGTTTAAATTTTTCAAAAAATACCCGAAGGTTATATTAGAGTATCAACAACAGTTTCGGGTAACGACGGCAAACGTATGACAGGTACTTTTATAAGCAACAGTTCGCCAATTGCACAGGCAATATCGGGCAAACAAGCTTACTACGGGCGTGCTATTGTTATTAACGACTGGTTTTTAACTGCATACAGGCCAATAATTAAAAATAACAATGTAATTGGTATTGTATCGATAGGAACTCCCGAAAAAGATTTAGAAAGCCTTAAAGCTGTTTTTAAAAGCCGCAAGTTTTTTGATACAGGTTATCCATACATGATTGATAATAACGGTAAGTTTATTATACACCCAACTAACGAAGGTAAAACAGTATCGGCCAACGAAGAGTTTTTTAGCCAGCTTAAAAACTCGAAACAACAGCGCGGTAAAACGTATTACATGTGGGACAATAAACTTAAATACCAGTATTTTAAATACATTGAGCGCATTAACTCGCACGTGGCCGTAACAATATACGAACACGAACTTATGGGCATAATAAATAAAATGACATATGCCCTTATTTTTGCAATGATTATAGGTATTGTGGTTTTTATAATTATTAATAATTATATAAGCCGTGGCATATCAAAATCGCTCGAAAAAAGTGTTGTGTTAGCCCAAAATATTGCAAACGGTAACC
>CAZJCR010000025.1:5306-25084 GCA_964544385.1 uncultured Bacteroidales bacterium | reverse complement strand
TTTATATACTTTCAAAAAATCGGTCTGGTATTGATAAACATTATATTTTTCGCCCGCGTTAACAATATCAATAAGGTGGTATTTAATATGTTTGCCATCAACAATAAACTCCGATAAATCTTTACCAGTGCCTATATCCATACCTTTATAAACCTGTCGCGAGTCGGCGCTTATAATATCGGTATCAAGTAAAAACGCGAGCCTTGCCGCAAAAGCTGTTTTACCACTGGCGGTTGGGCCTAATACCGTAATCATATCGGGCTTAAATAAATGCATAAGTTAAAGATGATAAATTTTATATTAAATTGTAAAATTAGTTTAAATTTGATGGCAATTTTAAGTTATTGCTCAATAAAACACCCCAAATTTGATTATACACTAAACAAAAGTTACTTTTAACAAATAATTAAACTATATAATTGTTTGTAAAACCTATTTTTAACAAAAAATAATTAAACATTAATGATAATGAAATTTATAGCAAACGAACATTATTATTCATGTATGTTGCCCCGATAAACCGGGGCAAGCAATGTTGACCATAATAAAAAAAAATAAACAGATGAAACTATTAACATTTACAGCACGCGTAAAAAATTTATTATTAAAACCGTTTGCTGAACTTAAAATAATATGGCCGGCGCATATAACCATTACCAAAGTGTTTTTTTTGTATGTTTTACCTTTTATTTTATCGGGGTTTTTAGCAACAATAACCGGAAGACTAATTTTTACACAAGTGTCGGCCAACGCTGGAGTTGATGTAGTTATTAAAAGTTCGCTTTATATATTTTTAGCACAAGTAATAACACTTTTTTTTGTTACTTATATAGTTAACGAAATAATTGTTTTTTTTAAAGGTTACGATAACTATGTTTTAACTTTTAAAATGATATCGTACAGTTTAACCCCATATTACATTTCGTTTATACTTGCAGGGTTATTACCAGCATTTGCCAAATTTATATGGCTTTTCGGGTTTTACTCGGTAATAATTTTTTGGCATGCCACAGGCATTATGACAAATACCGATAACAAACGTAAATTGTTGCTGCTTATAATTGTATCGCTATTATTTGTTTTTAGCTATATTATTATTATAGGCATTATCAATGGCTTAACTAAAGGCTTTTAAAGTTTTTGGCATTAGTATTTGCTATATTCTAAAATGTTATCACTTTTGTGAAAAATTAAAATATAAAAAGTGGCTGCTCACAACAACATTAATATAAAAAACAAAAAGGCGTATTTTTTATACGAGATACTTGAAAAATTTACCGCCGGAGTACAACTAACCGGAACCGAGGTTAAAAGCATACGGGCAGGCAAAGCAAGCCTTACCGAGAGCTATTGTACCTTTATTGGTAATGAATTGTTTATTAGGAACATGAACATTACCGAATATGAACTGGGAGGTTATGTAAACCATGAACCACGGCGCGACCGCAAACTACTTTTAAACCGTCAAGAGATACGCAAACTCGAAAAAAAGCTTAAAGAACGTGGTTTTACAATTGTTCCCATTGAACTGTTTTTTAACGAAAAAGGTTTAGCTAAAATAACTATTGCTTTGGCACGCGGTAAAAAACAATTCGACAAACGCCAGGATATTAAACAACGTGACAATAAACGCGAACTTGACCGGGTAAAAAAAATTCGTTAGG
The DNA here is from genome assembly GCA_964544385.1 of uncultured Bacteroidales bacterium. Lineage (GTDB taxonomy): Bacteria > Bacteroidota > Bacteroidia > Bacteroidales > SZUA-534 > CAZJCR01. The sequence continues at coordinate 23,420 of CAZJCR010000025.1, read as the reverse complement.
TTTTATCGTATTTTGTGCTGTATATTACCTGGCAGTTCAATACTAATCTCGATAACCCCTTCAATAACATTGTTTTTAAGCCAGGGGCCTTGGTGGATAAGCTTTTTAATGCCATTTTTTTCGATTGTATACGTGTTACCAACCCCACTGCTAATTATTTGTTTTATTTTGTTAACCGATTGTGGTTGATGGCAACTAAATAAACTTTTACCAATTAGCTGGGCTCCACCCCATTTTTCGAAAGTTAAAACAGCCTTATTGTTCATATATAAAACAATACCATTTGTATCGCAAATAGTAACACTCTGTTCAAATTCATCAAAATAATTGGTATCCATTGTAAATAATATAACAATACTTTATAATATTAATTAAAAAGGCAACCCATCTTCTTCACTTTGCTCAATAGGTGGTATAACTGGCGGGGGTGGCATAAAACTGTCTTGTTGTTGCGGTTGCCCCTCACCTGCAATAACCATACGCCATACTCTAACATCGGTATACCATTTGCCATTATACTCGCGGCTTTCAATATTTATCGATGCTGTAACTACTGTACCTACACCCATTGCATTCAAATCAACTTTATTGTTCCAGTTCGACACACATACCTTGCGCGGAAATTGCTCTTGTGTTTCAATTATAAAATCTTGCCGCGACCAATTTCCACGTGCCGAATTACCCGACGATTCGGGTAGAATTTGTATTATCCTGCCTGTTAATTCCATATTAAATTTATTTATTGCGCAAATGTAACTTTATTAAATTTTTTGGGCATATTGTTTTTTAAAAAAGTTGTTGTTGGTTACTTTTTTTTAATACAAATTTTCTCAATAATTTGCTATTTTAAGTAACAAAATTAAAATTGTACCGTCAATAGTTAGTTTATTAAACTAAAAATTAATTTATGTATAAAAAAAATTTAAGTGCATTAATAGCTGTTATATTTATAACAATAAATGCATATAGCCAAAATATTAAAAGCTTTGAGCAAAACATACCATACAGCAAGGTAAACAACGTTAAAGCCCTTATTAGCATTGCTGGCGGCAAATTGTTAATTAACGGACAATCGAATGACCTGGCTTTAGTAAAATTTAGTTACAACGGGTCAAAATGGGACCCAACGGTTTCGTATACTGAAAATAATGAAACAGGCAAGCTTATTGTTAAAGCTGAAATTGATAACCCCGAAAAAAGTGTTGACGAAGACAACGAATGTATAATTACCCTAAACAAAAAACCAACATACTCAATTGGACTTGTTTTAGGAGCCGGCATTGCCGACATTGACCTAAACAATTATTCAATTAGCCGTGGTTTGTTCAGGCTTGGAGTTGGTTCGTTTAAAGTTAATTTGGCTAATAGTAACATTTCGGCATTAAAAATTGAAGCAGGTATTGGCGAGGCTTTTTTCGATTTATCGGGCAACCGTAAAAAAAACCTGAATGCCACAATTAAAGCAGGTATTGGTAAAATTGATATTATTGTACCCGAAAATGTTGGGGTTAAAATTACAGTATCGGGCTTTTTAGGCGATGTTGATGCTAATAATTTTTATCGCGATGGTAAAGTATATACTAATAAAGCATACAATAATACCAATGTAAAAATGGAATTTGACATTACCGGTGCTATAGGCGCAATTAAAATAACCGAAAAATAAAAAGAGTCGGTTTAAACCGGCTCCTTAATGGCTCAATTAATAAACCCATAAATTAATCGAGCCATGCTATGAAAAGAATTCTTAATTAACTGAAAAACAAACATTAATTTTTTCTGGTTTCGCACTATTATTAACCCCAAGTAAATCTTTTAAATCAAAAAGCTCATCGGCAGTTAATTGCATATTATTGCTAAAAGGCTCAAATGTATTTATGTCTATTTCATTTTTATAATTATCAATATCGATACCTTCAACAACTTTTTCGAATTTTTTAAGCTGTATAAAATCAAGTTTCATTAATACATTACCAAAATTTATGTGGTATTGTTCGCTTAAATGATTAAACGATATATGGCCACGTCGGTTAGTTTTTATAAGTATATGCATAAAAATAATTATGTGGTTTTATATATCAACTTATGTGCCAGTATACGTTATGCCATGTTTTTTGATACTTGATATTGGTCATATTACTATACTGTTAATATCAGCTTTGTTGTTAATTTTTGCCAATTAAAAGTTCAATATCACTGTCGACTGTACCAATTGGCGATAGACCAAAATTGTTTACAAGTACATTTGCAACATTTGCCGACAAAAATGCAGGTAAAGTTGGGCCTAAATGTATGTTTTTAACACCTAAATATAACAAAGCCAATAGCACAATTACAGCTTTTTGCTCGTACCATGCAATGTTATAAACAATTGGCAATTCATTAATATCGTTTAAGTTAAAAACCTCTTTAAGCTTAAGTGCAATTACTGCCAACGAATACGAGTCGTTACATTGGCCGGCATCGAGTACGCGTGGTATACCATTAATATCGCCTAATTGTAGTTTATTGTACCGGTATTTTGCGCAACCAGCTGTTAAAATAACAGTATTATTTGGTAGTTTTGATGCAAATTCGGTATAGTAATTACGGCTTTTCAAACGACCATCGCAACCTGCCATAACAACAAATTTTTTAATTTTCCCCGATTTAACAGCCTCAACAATTTTGTCGGCAAGTAAAAGTACCTGGTTATGTGCAAAACCGCCAATAATTTCGCCTTTTTCGATTTGTAAAGGTGGCTGACATTTTTTTGCATGTTCAATTATTTGCGAAAAGTTTTTTGGGCTACCATCGTCAATGTGCTTAGCTCCCGGGTAGCCGGCAGCACCGGTTGTATACAAACGGTCAATGTAGCTTGCTTTAGGTGGTACAATGCAATTGGTTGTCATTAAAATTGGGCCATTAAAGGTTTCAAACTCTTCGGCTTGTTTCCACCAGGCATTCCCGTAGTTGCCAACAAAATGACTAAATTTTTTAAAAGCCGGGTAGTAGTTTGCAGGCAACATTTCGCTGTGTGTATAAACATCAACACCGGTGTCTTTTGTTTGTTCTAAAAGCATCTCCATATCTTTAAGGTCGTGGCCCGATATTAAAATAGCAGGGTTATTACGGGTTCCGATATTAACTTTTGTGATTTCGGGGTTACCATACGACTGCGTGTTGGCTTTGTCGAGCAACGCCATAACATTTACACCACTTTGTCCACAATCGAGCACAAGTTTTGTAAGCTCGTCGGCAGTAAGGTTGTTATTTACTGTTGCAGCCAATGCTTTATGCATAAAAGCAAATACCCCGGCATCGGTATAACCTAAAGCAGCAGCATGGTGAGCATAAGCTGCCATGCCTTTAATACCATATATAAGCAACTCGCGTAACGAGCGTATATCTTGGTTAGAGGTGCTTAAAACACCTACTGTTTGTGCTTTTTGTGCAAAAGTTTCGGGGGCACCGTTCCAATTAACAATATCGGGCCAGGTGTTTGTTAATAATTTGCTTTTTAGCTCATCGCGTAAAGCAATACCTTTTATTATTTGCTTTTCGAAAACTGTATTGTCAAAATTTGCATTTGTAATTGTCATAAAAAGACTGTCCATAACAAAAACATCGGCTTTATTGGTATTAATGTTGTTTTTAGCGGCTTCAATTGCTACAATCGAAATCCCTTTCGACAAATATAAAAGCAAATCCTGCAACCCGGCAGTATCTTCTTTTTTTCCACACACTCCCTGTAAGGTGCAACCAGTACCTTTAGCAGCCTCTTGGCATTGATAACAAAACATACTCATAATAATTCAATTTTATTTAATAATAACTGGAACTGTTTATTTAAATTCGATAATAAAACATGATTGACTAAACCTTATTTATTTAATGGTATTTTATCGATAATGTGATATTTATAATGCTCAAAGCCAGGCATTTTCTATAACTTTTCCTTGCGAACTAACGGTTATTACTTTTACCGGAACTTTGTTTTTTGCAATTGCTAAAGCACTTTGAACTAACTGTAGCAAACCGCCACAGCACGGTACTTCCATTTTAATTACTGTAATGGTGTTAACCTGTGCGTGGTCAATTAAATGTGTAAGTTTTTCGATGTACGATTCTTTGTTTTGGTCGAGTTTAGGACAGGCAATTGCCAATTTTTTTCCTTTAAGATATTTTTGATGGAAATTAGCTAAAGCGTAAGCAACACAATCGGCAGCTAAAAGTAAATCGCATTGATTAAAAAACCCTGCATTAGGGTTAATAAGGTGTAATTGTACAGGCCAGTGGCTTAGCTGCGAATTTTCGTCGTTATTGTGGTTATTTTCGACATTGCAAGGTGCAAACTCTTTAGCAGCCGTACCTGGGCAACCGCATGCAAGTTTATCGCCTTTATGGCTATTAACAAGGTTTTGTAAATATGGGTTATTTTTTTTCGTGTTTTTTTGCCCATGTGCATTAACTTCAAAAACTACTTCGTCGACATTAAAGTTTATACTTGATTTGTTGTTTAATAAAAAATCAAATGCCTGGTTTAAGTATCCGTGTTCGTTATAGTCTTTTAAATGTTTTAAATGAGCGGTAACAACATTAGGGCCGGCATTTATCATTTCTTTAATGGTCAATATTTCGTCGTATTCATCGGCCTCGCGTTTTTCGATAGTAATTGCACCTACCGGACAATGACCTATGCAAGCTCCAAGTCCATCGCACATAAGTTCGCTTACAAGTGTGGCTTTGCCATCTATCATTTGCAAAGCCCCTTCGTGGCAATTTGGAATGCATGCGCCGCAACCGTTGCATAATTCGCGGTCAATTTTTACAATTTCGCGTATCATAGTTTTATATTTATACTGTTTAAAATTAAATTAACAATACAAATATAAGACGTGTAGGTGTTTTAATGTGTAACATATGTTACACATTAAAAAATCAAAATAAATTAGATACCTAAGTTAAGTTGATAAATTATGGCAAAAAACCACAATGCTCAGGAATAGGCGCAATGTATACTTGGTTTGGTTTTACAAACAGAGTGGGCTAATTGCTAAATTTGAGCAATAAGATTTTAAGTCCGCTTTTAATTGGAATGGGTGTCCATTTTGCTTCGGAATCACTATCCGCTTTCACCCGGAATTAGTGTCCGTTTTGAGCCGGAATTTGCAGCTTATAATTCATGGTTTTATAAACATATTAAATAAACCACGTTATTGTATTAAATCAAGTAAAACATTTTTTGGGTAAAAATTATCTGCAAATTATAAATTTGAGTAAATAAAAAAACCATACAACATTTTTTATTGTATGGTAAGAGTATGGTTAAATATTTGGCCAAAAAATAATAATCACTACTACCCAAATTGAGCGAATAGCTCAATTAACGCAGGTACTATTTAACCCGGTTGTCGACAATAACTTTATGTTCGACATTATTTTTAAAAACTGCATGGTAAATAATTTTGCCACGAATTTCGTAGTAAACTACTTTACCATGTTTTTGGCCGTTTTTATAATTTATTTCGCTGCTAACAGGTCCTTCTTTATACCATGTAGTCCATTTTCCGTGTTCGCGGTCAAAGCTATAATTTTCGGTACGTAAAAGTTTATCGTATTCGTTGTAGTAGTTCCATGTTCCATGTTTTTGCCCATTAAGGTAATTACCTTCGATAATACGCGAACCGTTTTGGCGCCAGGTTTTATAAACTCCGTTAGGTTTTCCCATGTCAAAATTCTGGCTCATGCGCATTTTGCCATCGGTATACCAATACTTAGCAGTACCATGTTTAATATTGTTACTGTAAGCAATTTGATAAATGTGGTTCCCGTTTTCGTCGTAACTATTAAAAACGCTATCCATTAAGCCATTATTAAAACTACCAGTAAGTTCAATTTGCCCGTTTTCGTACCAACGTTCCCAAAAGCCTTGTTCTTTGCCATCAATAAACTTACCGCGGTGAAAAAGTTGTCCGTTTTCGAAATAAATAACCCAGATACCATTTTTCTCATCATCAATAAAATTGCCTTTTTTCCAAATTTGGCCGTTAGCATACCAATATGTCCATGTTCCGTTAAGTTTTCCGTTTTTATAATAACCCTGGTTTCCAATTTTCCCGTCGGTACGCCAGTATGTCCAAATACTATCTTGATAATCGTCGGTAAAAAAACCCTCAATGTCGGTATTTCCGTTTTGATGCCACCAAATAGCCTTACCATTTTTTTTGTTGTTTTTATATTCAATATAACTGTCTTTTTGGCCGGTAACGCTCCACGATGTTTGCGGTCCGTGCTTTTGTCCCAATAAATACGATGTTGAAAATTTTGGTTTACCGTCGTGATAGTAATAGAACCAAACGCTGTCTTTGTGCCCGTTTGTAAGTTTACCCTGCATCTCGATTTGGCCGTTTTGATAATATCGAATATTGGCACCGTTTTCGTAATTCATTTGGCTTTTTATGTTCCCATCGCGGTAATAGCTTAACCATTTACCAGTTAAATTACCATTTTTATAGTGTCCCGACGCAAGTAACTGTCCGTTAATGTAGTATTGTTTCCAGTAACCATTTTTTAAGCCGTTTTTATAGGTACCGGTTTCCTCAACCTGATTATTGTTATAGTACGATGTGTAAATTCCATTTCCATTATCAATAGTTTTATTGCCATTAGCATCGTAAAAGTCTAATAAAAAAACAGAATCGTTTTTGTAGTTTTCGCTTTTTAAAGGTTTGCCCGATGCTGAATAATAAAACCATGTACTGTCTTTTATACCATTTTTATAATAACCTGTTGTTTTAACAGTGCCAGTTTCGTAGTTTTCGATATAAGAGCCATGTAATTTTCCGTGCTTAAACTGACCCTGGTTTTGAATTTTCCCATTTCTATAATAATAAATTAAGTTACCATGAACCATTCCTTTAAAAAAGCTGGTTTGTTGTAATTTTGTTCCCAAACTGTCGTAATATGTAAACAGGCCGTGTTCAAGGCCATTTAGCATAGTACCCTCAGATGCAACTTTACCGTTACGGTGATATACAATGCTTTTTTGCTGTGCATAAAAGTTTACCGATAATATTAAAAAAGCCAGCGATAAAAAATAACCTTTTGTAACCATTATAAACTAGTTTATTATAAAACACCCGTGTTAATTTTTATATAATAGTAATAAACTAACAACATTAATGTTTTATCGTTCATTTTAAAATAAAACTTTATTTTGATGAGAAACACAAATATAAAGCTGTTTTTTGGAAATTAAACATTGAATTATAAATACCATAGATATACTATATTTTATAAATTTGCGGCTAAATAAATTATGAACAAAGTTTATACTAAATAAAATGGGGCTAATACTAAACATTGAAACATCAACGCCAGTATGTTCGGCATCGATAAGCGAAAATGGCAAAGAAATATCGGGTCGAGTAAGTTTTGACGACAAGTCGCATGCAACAATGTTAAGTATTTATGTAAACCAAATATTTAACGAAACAGGCATTACAGCCAAACAGTTAAGTGCTGTTGCTGTAAGCCAGGGTCCAGGCTCGTACACCGGTTTGCGTATAGGAGTATCGTTGGCCAAAGGTATTTGTTATGCGGCAAACGTTCCATTAATTGCTGTTAACACTTTACAGGCAATGGCTTTAATGGCCAAAGAACAGAGTTCGAAAAACTATAACTTGTATTGCCCCATGATTGATGCCAGGCGAATGGAAGTTTATACAGCCTTGTTCGATAATAATAATTGTGAATATACTGCTACCAAAGCTTTAATTATTGATAACCAATCGTTTGTAAAAGAGCTCGAAAAAAACACTATTTTATTTTTTGGCGATGGCGCAAAAAAATGCCGCGATATAATTACTTCGTCAAATTCGGGTTTTATCGATAATATATATCCATTGGCAAGTTACATGGCAACACTTTCGGCCACGAAACTTGCTAACAAAAATTTTGTTGATGTAGCCTATTTTGAACCTTACTATTTAAAAGACTTTGTAGCCACTATTGCAAAAAACAAGGTAATAGGTTAATGTGCTTTATATCATAAATAAAAACAAAATTATGTTAATATATTTGGCCAAATTTTAATTTTATGCATATTAACTTTATTGAAATATTTTCGGCAACAATAGTTTTATTTGCCGTAATCGATATTTTAGGGGCAATACCTGTTATTATTGATTTAAAGGCCAAGAGCGACATAAATGCTTTACAAGCTACATTGGTATCGTATGTAATTTTAGTAATATTTTTATTTGTTGGCGAGGCTATGTTAGGCCTTTTTGGGGTCGATATATCGTCGTTTGCGGTTGCGGGCTCGGTGGTGCTTTTTATATTAGCACTTGAAATGATTATTGGACGCGAAATTTTTAAATACGACATGCCCGGTGGCGCATCGATAGTACCGATAGCTTTTCCGCTTATTGCAGGAGCTGGCTCGTTTACAACAATTTTAGCCTTACGCGCCGAATACGAGACAATTAACATTATAATTGCCCTAACAATAAATATAATATTGGTTTACATTGTTTTACGCATTACCAAAGTTATTGAAAGGCTATTGGGCCAGGCCGGCATTTACATACTTAAAAAGTTTTTTGGGATAATACTATTGGCAGTATCGTTAAAATTATTTTTATCGAACATATCGGTACTTTTGCAGGAGGTATTGCCAATATTAAAAAATGGTGCTATACAGGTAAACTAAAACCTAAGTTAAGCGGTTAAAGCGTAGCAAATAAACTCTTTACTAAGGCATAACCCCGACATAGAGTTTATTGAGTTTCACTAACCAAGTGTAGCTAAATACATACAAAATATAAATCGATTGAGCGTATCGCTCAATTTGCCTAAAACAAAAAAGCCATTTGTTATTTTATAAACATAATTATGGTTTTTTATTTCGAACCTATTTATTATTTTGCACTAACAAATTTTTTTGCCTTTTAAACACAAAGTGCAATAAAAAATTACCCAACTAAACAAACCTAAAAATGGAAATAAAAGGAACTGCTGTAAAATCAATTAAAGATTTTGTATTAAAAAATTACCCAAACCGCTATAATGAATGGTTTGATTCATTACCTGCAACATCGAGGGAGATTATGATAGAGTCAATTATATCGGCAAATTGGTATTCGCTAAACGATGCTGCTATTGAACCAACAAAAAAAATTGGTGAGATTTTTTTTGAGAACAATCTACGAAAAGGCGCATGGGAGTGTGGACGTTTTAGTGCCGAGACAGCATTAACAGGCATATACAAAATATACGTAAAATTTAGTTCGCCAAACCATATAATACAAAGGGCGAGCCGCATTTTGCCAGCATATTACTCGTCGAGCGAGATAGAGGTTACCGAGTCGGGCGACAAATATGTTAACCTAAAAATGTTTAATATTGAAAAGCCCACTGTAATAATAGAGTACCGTATAGCAGGCTGGATGGAGCGGGCTTTGGAAATTTCGGGGTGCGAAAATGTTAAAATTGAAATACCCAAATCGTTAACACGCGGCGACCAATTCACAACTTTTAATTGCTCGTGGAGTTAAAAAAAAGAGCCTTGCAAAAAATGCAAGGCTCTTTTTTAAATTTCATCATACCCTATTTAATTTTTGAAATAGCATCAATATAAGCCTCGACACTAGCAGTAACAATATTTGTATTACCTGCAAACCCGCTATAAACAGTATCGTTATGTTTAACCTGTACGTGCACTTTACCAATGTCGTTACTACCTTTTGTAATAGCCTGTACAAGGAATTCCTCAAGGTGCAGGTTTTTTTGTACAACCTCTTTTACAGCATTAAACGATGCATCAACAGGGCCATTACCTTGTGCTGTTGCCGATTTAATGTTACCGTTAATATTAACCCGTACAGTAGCCATAGTTTCGGGTGCAGTACCTGTCGACACATGTAAATAATCGAGTTTTATGCTTCGTTGTGAGCTTTTATTTTGATCGACTAAAAATTCGAGGTCGTTGTCGTTAATTTGCTTTTTTTGGTCGGCAAGTTCCAAAAACCGTTCATAAATATCATCGAGATTACCATTAGGTTTATAACCTAAAAGCTCGAGCCTGTGTTTAAGTGCAGCTCGCCCGCTACGGGCAGTTAAAATAATTTCCGACTCTTTAACACCAACATCAACAGGGTTAATAATTTCGTAGTTTTCGCGGTGTTTAATAACCCCGTCTTGGTGTATTCCCGATGAGTGTGCAAAAGCATTTTTACCAACAATAGCCTTATTTGCCTGTACCGGCATGTTCATTAGCGATGACACCATACGGCTTGTCGACATAAGTTTTTGCGAGTTGATATTTGTTTCAAGGTTAAGGTCTTTATGACTTCTAAGAGTCATAACCACCTCTTCGAGCGATGTATTGCCAGCACGCTCGCCAATACCGTTAATAGTAACCTCGGCCTGTCGGGCACCATTAATAAGACCCATAACCGTATTTGCTGTGGCCATTCCAAGGTCGTTGTGGCAATGTGTTGCAATTATAGCTTTATCAATATTTGGCACATTGTTAATAAGGTATTTAATTTTTTCGCCAAACATTTGTGGCAAACAATAACCAGTAGTGTCGGGAATATTAACAACAGTAGCACCGGCTTTAATTACGGCTTCGGTAACTTTTGCCAAAAACTCATTGTCTGAGCGTCCTGCATCTTCGGCATAAAATTCAACATCGTCAACAAAGTTACGGGCATATTTTACCGCCTCAATTGCCCTGCGTATAATTTCGTCTTCGGTAGTTTTTAGTTTGTGGTGAATATGATAATACGAAGTGCCGATACCTGTATGAATACGCCCATGTTTAGCATATTTAAGTGCCTCGGCTGCAACTTCGATATCTTTTTTCACTGCACGTGTTAATGCGCAAATTGTAGGGTTTGTAACCGCTTTCGAAATTTCTACCACCGAGTTAAAATCGCCCGGGCTCGAAATTGGGAAACCAGCCTCAATAATATCGACACCTAAAGCCTCAAGAGCCCTTGCTACTTCAATTTTTTCGATTGTATTTAATTGGCAACCGGGAACTTGTTCACCGTCGCGTAAAGTTGTATCAAAAATGAAAACTTTATTGCTTGACATGCTAATTGTTTTTTTAAAGTTTTATAGAATATTTTCGTGCATAACTGTATTGCTAAACGATTGTTTAACATAGCTAATTTGCTCAATGCTGCCTTTGTTGTTAAAGGTTATTGGCAGTACTTTGTTATAGTTGGTTTTAATAGTTTCGGCCGTAATAATGTTACGTTCCGATAAAAAATTAAATAAATCGTTGGCAAGCCCGGCATCGGTTTTTAACGATGAACTTAACGACTCGAGCATTTTTGTAACAGCCGCTTTACTAAATGTGCTTTTTTGTAAGCTTAATGTTTCGTTTGTCATAGTATGAGAAATTACTTTGTAAACAGTGTCCAAATGTAAAAGGCAAGATGCCCCTAAAAAAACTATTAAATCATAGTACTACAATCGTCAATTAAAATATATATTTGCCATATGCAATAAATATCAGTAATATAATAAAATATAAACTACAATGGCCAAGCAAAAAAACGATTATTTATTTAAGCTTATAAAATCGCTTACAAAAGCTGAAAAACGGCACTTTAAGCTTTATGCTAACCGCATTGGAGGCTCCGACGATTTGAAATTTATTACATTATTTGATATAATAGATAAAATGAAAGAATACGACGAAAACGAGATATTAAAAAAAGCAAAAACAATAAGCCAGGTCCAATTGCCAAATATGAAAGCAAACCTGACAAAAAACCTGCTAACCAGTCTTCAGTTAATGAGCCGTCAAACCGATATTGATATTATGTTAAGGCAGCAACTCGATTTTGCTAAAATACTTTATAATAAGGCTTTATATAATAATAGCTTGTCGGTTTTAAATAAGGCCAAACAAATGGCTCAAAAATATAACCGTAGCATTATTTACCTTGAGATGGTTGAGAATGAAAAGCTTATTGAATCGCAATACATTACAAGGAGCATTGACACACGAGCCGACGAACTTACCGAGGAGTCGGACAAAATTAGCGCGAACCTTGTATTGAGTAGTTCAATGTCGAATATGGCCATAAGGCTTTATGGGTTTTATTTAAAAAACGGGTATGCCCGTAACGAAAATGACCAAATACGTATTACCGATTATTTTCATCGGTATATGCCGCAGTTTAATTTTGAGGATTTAGGTTTTTACGAAAAAATAAACCTTTACCAATCGCATGTATGGTACTATTTGCTTTTGCAAGATTTTTTAATGGTTTTTAGATACTCGCTAAAATGGGTAGAGTTGTTTAAAGAAACACCGGGGGCAATTGAATCACAAACCGATTTATACATTAAAGGATATGACCATCTACTTGACGGATTGTATTTTACCGGCGATTATACAAGGTTCGAGAAAGCACTAAACGAATTTGACAGCTTTGGTAAAAACTTAAATGTACAATGGAATAAAAATACCGAATTACTTTATTATCAACATTACTATACACATTATATAAATTGGGTATTTATGGAGGGCAAGTTTTCGGAGTCGATACAATTTGCCCCAAAAATTATTGATTTTATTAATACTAATAGCATTTACCTTGATAACCATATTGTTTTGGTATTTTACTATAAAATTGCCTGTTTGTATTTTGGTAGTGCCGACTATAAAAATTGTATTAAGTATCTTAACATGGTAATTAACTATAAGGATATAGAGTTACGTGGCGACATTCAGTGTTTTGCCCGTATTTTAAACCTAATAAGCCATTTTGAGATGGAAAACTATGATTTAATTGAGTATTTGGTAAAAACAACATACAGGTTTTTAGCTAAGATGCACGATTTACACAGGGCACAAAAAGAGATGTTATTGTTTTTACGGCGTTTACCATTAATATCGGCCGATAAACTTACCGATGAGTTTAGAAAACTTTTGCAGGAGTTAAAAAAATTACGAAACGACCCATATGAAAAACGGCCATTTTTGTATCTTGATATTATTTCGTGGCTCGAGAGCAAAATATCGGGAACGCCTGTGCAAGATATAATTAGGGCTAAACGTTTAGGGGTTGACAACCAATAATAAAAAAAGCCCCGTAAAATATACGGAGCTTTTTTATATCAATAATTAATTATCACTAATAAAATCTTGAGCGGTTGTCGGTAACCTCTAAAGCCTCTTTAAGCGCGTTAAAAACCTCATAGTTTACACGGTTTTCATATGTACGTTTAATATTCGACTTTTCGGCCAAATTGTTTAGGCCATCGGGGGCAGCAATTACATTTTTTACTTGTACAACAAAAACACCCGAGTTTCCTTTAATTGGTTCCGATATTTTTTCTTTTTCGAGTTTTGCAATGTTAGCCTGTACTTGTGGTTCAACACCAACACCCGATATTGAGAAAGCTCCAAATGATGCGTTTTTTGCCTCTTTAACTTCGGTTAATGCCTTTTCGGCTATTGCTTGTAATGTATTTGCACCTTGCATATAACCGTTTAACTGGTTTGCCAAATAATCGGCTTTTTTGTCTTTTTTAACTTCGCGTTCTACTTCAAGTTTAACATCATCGAACGGTGCTACACCTTTTTCGTGAGCCGATTTTACGGCAGCAATAACAAACATATCGCCCATTTCAAAAACTTCAGATACTTTACCAACTTCGGTTTCGAAAGCCCAGCGTATTAATTGGCGTGGGTTTTCGAGGTTAGCAACGCGTCGCTCGTTACGACCAAAACTTGCCGATTTAATAACAATATTTTCGGTATTTGCTGTGTTAACAAACGACTCTAAAGTGCGGTTATTAGCACCAAACTGGCTTGCTTTAGCATAAATTTGCTGGAATGTTTTTGAACTAGCCTCAATATTGCGAACAAGCTCGGCAATTTGTACTTTACGAGTTGCTTTTGCCTGGTCGGTAATTTTAATTACATGCGCGCCAAATTGTGTTTCGACAACTAAAATATCGCCTTTTTTGTTCGAGAAACATGCATCGTTAAACGGTCCAACCATTGTACCTTCGGTAAACCAACCTAAGTCGCCACCGTTTTGAGCCGAACCGTCTTCGCTAAATTGTTTTGCAAGTTCGTCGAACTTACCACCTTTTTTAATTACGGCAAAAAGGCTGTCGGCTTTTGCTTTTGCGGCTTCGGCCGATAAAGTTTGGCTTGTGCGTATAAGTATATGGCTAGCTTTAACCGAGTCAGGAATATTTGCCGATTTAATAAGCCTTGCTAATTTGTATGAGTTATTTTCGGTATATGGGCCGGTAACAGTACCAACCGGGGCATCAAAAAGTTCGACAATTGCTGGCGATAATTGTTCTTTAGCTTTAAACGCCCCGTTAAATTGTACGTCGGAGTTTAGGTTTACAAATTGTTCAACTTTGTCAACGGTTTCGAACTCGGTTTTAATTTCGCTAATCCATTTAAAAGCAAGCTGTTCGTCGTCGGTTGATGGAGCCACGGTAAAAGTAACGTAATTAATTTCGCGGGCTTCGGGTCTTTCGTATTTTTGTTGGTTTTTGTTATAATAGTTTTTAAGGTCGGTTTCGGTAAACGAAATTAAACTGTCGTTAACATTGTTGTAACGTAAAACCAAATAATCGAAATCAACTTTATTTTGTTTTTCGGCAAGTTCTTTGTCGGCTTGTGCTTTAGTAACATACATAGCCTTTTTAATAAGGTTGTTGTATTTGTTGCTAATTTTTTGCTGTACTAATGCTTTTTCAAAAGCTTCCCACGATTTTTCGGCATTTCCCGAAGGGTCGAGCTCTTTATTTTTTAAGAATTGTATAACAAGGTTACGGTCAAACTGCCCAGTTTCCTGGTTTTGAAAAATAGGTATTTGCATAACTTGCGGGTCAATATTGTTGCCCTGTACCATGTCAAAAAGTTCGTCGCTGCTTAAAGCTAATCCAACTTCTTGGTATTGTTCTTCAAGAATGTATTCGTGTAACAATTGATTCCAGGTTTCATCCTGAATTTGGTTCATTGTCTCTTCGTCGATGCTTGATCGGCCACTGTTGCGTTTATATGCTTCGGTAGTTTCGTCAATTTTGCTTTGGTATAATTGTACTGGTATCGATTTGCCATCAATTTCGGCTACCTGATTTTGCGATTTGGCAAAAATGCTACCGCCCGATTGAAGTAAGTCACCAAGTATAAAAGCTAAAAGAGCCATACCAATTACAACTGACACTAAAACACCAGCGTTGTCCCTAATTTTTTGTAATGTTGCCATTTGTCTATTATTCTATTAATTAATCTGTTGTTTTTTTATTTTAGGCTACGAATATACTAAATTTTAAATAACTACATACTTAATGCAATTAATATTAATAAGCTATATAAACCACATTATATCAAATACTTAATGCTAAACATTTTATAATAAACGTAATAAATTGAACTATTTTTATTTGTTATTTCAATATTTTTAAGTGCCTGTTTGTGTTTTATATTGCGGTATTAATAAAAAGAGCAAGGTTTTAAGGCTTGTTTATTTGTCTTTTGTAAGGTAAACCGATTCGATTTTTGTATTACCGGCTTTAAGAATTTTAACTGTAAACTTACCAATAATAATTATATCGTTAATTTTAGGGAACGACCCATGATAAGTTAATATCATACCTGCAATTGTTTCATACTCATCAGAAACGGGTAACCCAAGGTCGAATTTCTCGTTTAAATAATCAATCTCAAGCCTACCCGACAAACGGAATTCGTTTTCCGAAATTTGTTTCTCATCGAGTTTAATTTTATCGTGTTCGTCTTGAATATCGCCAATAATTTCTTCAATAATATCTTCGATTGTAACTATTCCCGATGTTCCGCCAAACTCATCGACAACAAGTGCTATGCTTTTTTTATTTTGAATAAAAAGTTTAAGCAACTTATTTGCCGGCATTGTTTCGGGCACAATTGGTATGTGCAACACCATTGATGCAATTGATTTTGGTTTTTTAAAAAGTGTTATTGATGGGGCAAAACCTACAATATTGTCGATACTATTTTGGTAAACAAGTATTTTTGAAAGGCCGGTTTCGATAAATTTTTTCTTAATGCTTTCAACCGAATCGGTAATTGAAACAGCAACAATCTCGGGACGGGGAACAACACATTCGCGAATTTTTATGTTTGAAAAATCGAGTGCGTTTTGCAAAATTTTTACATCATGTTTAAGCTCACCGCCCGATGGTTGGTCCATTTGCATCTCGTTAACTAAGTGCCCAAGGTCGGTTTTCCCAAAAGCGGTGTCGCTTTCTTCCTGCATTTTTATTCTAAACATAATTTCGATAATTTTTTTCGATAAAAATGTTGTTGCTGTAGCAACAGGATAAAATAACACATAAAAAATAAAGGCTATACCCGATAGTGCTTTAAGGCTTTTATTTGGGTTAATGCGAAAAAGGGTTTTTGGTAAAAACTCGGCAACAAGTAAAATAATTGCTGTCGAAATTATTGTTTGTAAAAGCAAAACAACAGCCGGGCTGTAAAAAACCTGTTCAATAACCGGCTCCAACACTTTAGCCATAATAATACCGTAAACAACAAGTGCAATATTATTACCAATAAGCATTGTTGTAATAAATTGCGATTGATTGTCGGAGAATACTTTAATTACCCGCGATGCAAGGTTGCTGCGTTTTTTGTCAATCTCGAGCCTTAACCGGTTTGCCGATACAAATGCAATTTCGATACCTGAAAAAAAAGCCGAGAGTAAAAGTGTTATCAGTATTAAAGCAAAATTGTCCAAGGTGTTTAATTTGTTGTTTTATACTTTAATATATGTAAAATTTCCTTTTTTACACTATTTAATTTACTAAAGTATGAAATTTTTACTGTTTTAATTAATGTGTTAATGCTAATTTATGTTGTTTTTTTGTTGGCGATGCCTTGAGTAAAAAAAGTATGATGCAATAATTGTAAATAATAAAAACAGCAGGGCATTTTTGTAATTAGCCAGCCAAAACTCGCGTGCCATTGCACCTAAGCTAACTATTGCTGTAAAAAGCCACATGTATTTAACAATGCTTTTTAATGTGTTTAGTGTTTTATTCATTTTTATCGATATTAATTATGCCGGTTCCGTTAAGTACCTCCCACTTGTCGAAACTTTGGTTCGAAATAAAACCCTGGCCGTAAATAATACCGTCGGTTGTTGTCATTTTTACCCTTTGGTTACTCGACAGCTCCTCTTTGTTACGGTCCCATAATAAAAATTCGGTATTAAGTTTGTCGCCTTTGTCATTAACTGCCTCAACGTCGTACCGGGCTTCCCAAATGCCTTTATCTTCGTAATAAATTGAGTAGTTTGAGCGTATAGTTGACGACACGTTGCCTGTTGAATCGTAAAAACACATAAACATTCCTTTAGGGAATTCCATATAACTGTTTTTATTTTGTTCAACAAACCTGTTAACCAAAGGGGCTTTCATAATCATTTGGCTTAATCCGTTAACAGTGTATTTCATTTCGATATTTGTAACCGAAATTAAAGCTGAATCTTGTTTTGCGGTAAGCTCTTGAACTTTTTTTATATCGTTCTCGCAAGAGTATAAAATAGCAAAAACCCCTATAAAAATAGGGGTTATAAGCTTTTTATATTTTAATAACGATAAAATATTGTTCATTTGTTAAAACCTTGCTATTGTAGTTTCGTTAATCCAACCGCCAACGGTGTAAGGTTTTCCCTCTTGGATACCAAACATGAAAGCCTCTTCTTTATTTGGGAAATATTTTGAGAAAGTAGTTATCAATTCGTCAGCTTGAGCGGCCACGTTAGGGTCAATTTTTTTTGCTTCTTTAAATTTATCGACAGCAGCCCAGTAAACTGCGTTATGTTCAACGGTTTCTTTGCCAATATTTTTGGCATCGGCAGCATAAGCACGTCCAATCATAATAAGCGGACGCCCATCGTTAGGGTTATTTTGTAGCGACTCGCGCGACAATAACCTTACTTTTGAAAAGTTGCTTTGTGCAAAAGCTAAGTTCGACCATTCGTAAAAGTATATTGCTTTTGTAGCAGGGTCTTCCTGAAGTTTAGTAGCTTCATCGTAATAACCGTCGGCTTTGGAGTAGTCTTCGCGTTTAAGGAACAAGCGTGCAAG
>CAZJCR010000025.1:0-5296 GCA_964544385.1 uncultured Bacteroidales bacterium | reverse complement strand
CTCGGCCGATGGTTCGAGTTTATATAATTGCTCGGCTGCGGTAGCAAAAAATGGTTTATCGGAGCAATCGGTTTTATCGAGCAGTTTAGTTGTTTTTTTAAGCCATTCAATATCGTTTTGCATTTCGGCAAATTTTGGTTCAAATATTGAAATTAAAGCAGAGCAATCGGCAGCACCACACTCGCTAAAAAGTGCTTCAACATTAGCAGCCGATGTTTCTAATTTTGGTATGTTTTGTTCGGCTTTTGCTCCTGATCTTCCTCCTGCATCTTTAAGTGCTTTGTTATATTTCATTGCAAGTTCAATAGTCTCCATCGAAAGGGTATATGCCGATATTACATCTTCGGGGGTAAACTTGTTTTCTTTAAATAAATCGACAGTTGTTTGCATGTAAATTGTAACAATAGCAGCATCTGTTTCTTTACCCTCGAGCTGGCACGATTTTTTTAATAACGGGTTAACTTTATCGGCAGCACTATTACCATAATACCCGTATAAATCGGCACCTTTAAAGCCAAGTACAAGTCCTTCTTCGCCAAACAATTCGATACGTTTGTCGTAAATTTGCATTAAAGTATCGATAAGTTTGTTTTTAATGTCTTTGTTTTTTTCAACAGCAATAAGGTTTTTGTATATTGATGCCCCCCTAATAAAGGTGTTTTTGCTCGATTGTGGGCAATTGTCGTAAACCCTGCGCCACGGTTTTGATGCATCTTTAAAGTTTTTCTGTTTGTAAAATTCAGAATAAAGCGATATGTTTTTAACACATTCGATACGTGAAGCACTGTCGGGACCATATTTGGGGTCGTTATGTGGTTGTAGCCCCTGCCCAAATGCCGATGTAGATATTATAACGGCTAATGAAAATGTTGAAATAATTAAAGGAAAAGATCTCATTTTTAATAAAATTTACGTTTTATAAACCAAATATCTGACAAAGATAAGTTTAAACTTAAAATTCCATAGGTTTCTTTCAACAAATTTTGGTCAAAAGTTCCTCGTTGGCCAATTTTACCGCTTAAGTTAATTGTTGTTTTTGAACCAAAAAATGGCAAACCAACGCCAAATGTAACTCCGTAATCGTTAATAAGTTGGCCGTTAATATTAATGTGCGACTGAGTGTAATAGCCGCCTGCCCGGTAATGCCAACGTTTAAAATAATTGTTTATGTTATTTTTATCGGGAATAAACTCAAAACCTGCTTTAACCGACATGCTGTTTTTAAAGTTAGTTTCAAGATAATCGGATTTTAGCTGGCTGTAATTGTAAAAGTTAATGTCGGCACCAAGTGTAAGTTTATTGGGCTTTGTAAAGCTAATTCCTAACCCGTAGTTTGTAGGTAACTGTGTAACCCCTTTAACCATGTCGAGCATCAATATTGTATCGGTAAGCTCTTTGTAATGTATATCTTTATAAAACTCTTCGTCAACATTAGCCGACGATATTGTACCTGCAATATTATCGAATGTAGTATTGTTAAATTTATTGTTAGCAATACGGCTTAAACTGGTTTCGTAGGTTGCGCCTACTATTAATTTTGAATTACCTGGTAGTTTTATCGAGTACTGAACTCCATTGTTTATGAGCATGTCGGTAATTACAATACGGTTGTCGTATTTTGTATGCAGTGCATCGGCCGAATACCCGAACAGTATACTTGTAACCTGGTTAACACTACCAAAAGCCAAGCCCGTTGACAGGCCATATGATAAGTTTCCAAATTTAACCGAGTTTCCCCAATAAATTTGGTTTATACCTCCATCGCCATAGTAGTATGTGTTGTATTTACCAATAATTTTATCGTCGGTAACTGTTTTAAAGGTATAGTCCATTTTTGTAACAGGCACTACTCCCATGCTTGTAAACCAATGTTTATTAACTTTAAATGCCACCGCAAAATAGTCGATTGACGTGTTTGTTTTTAACAGCGATGCATTGTTTGATTTTATTTTATTAAGCTGGCCGCTGATGCCTACTTCGTAAATAAAAAATAATGTATCGATACCCGAGTATGATGCCGGGTTATTGTTTACTATATGTTGTTCGCTTTGGAGCCCGATACCAATACCGCCCATTGATTCGGAGTATCCGAACCCTTTATTGCTCCAGTCGCCCAAACCAAACTGCGAGTATGGCGAACTTGTTTGTCCAAAAAGTACCGATATGCCCGATACTAATGTGATTGTTAAGGTAATTAATCCTTTATTCATTATAATTTAATATGCTGTTCAACCCTTTGGGGATTAAAAAAGAATCCGCAAATATGGGATAATTTATTTTTTTATCAAACAAATATGCATAACCGCCGGTAGTTATTACTTTTAAGTTTTGATATTGCTGTTTATAACGCAAAATATATTCGTTTATTTCGAACAGTATTCCGTTTTGTACTCCAAATTGTATAGCTTGAGTTGTTGATATACCAAATAAGTTTGTTTTGTTTGCCGGCTTAACATGTGGCAACTTGCCGGTAAAATGGTGTAGCGACAAAAACCGCGTTTCGGGCCCTGGCGATATTATACCTCCTTTAAATTCGGCGTTTGCCGACAAAAAATCGATAGTAATTGCAGTACCAATATCGATAATAAGAACTGGTGAATTAGTAAAAGCCTGATAAGCAGCCACAGCCCCGGCAATGCGGTCTTTACCTAAAGTTTCGGGTGTGTTGTAATCAATTTTTATGGGTAGTTTAGTTTGGTGTGTAAGCTCGAGTAATTGTATTTTTAATGGCAAATTATTTTCTATTTGGGTACGGTCAATACCACGGGTATCGGAATAAATTGCCTTTTTTATTTTATATTTTGTAAAAATTTGTGAAAATATTTCGGTGTTTAAATTCGGGAAACAACCGCTCCAAATTAAACTCGAATTATTGAAAACACATATTTTATATTGAGAGTTACCAATATCGATTACCAGGTTCATAGTAAAACCGGATTTGTAATAAAGGGTATAAGGTTGTTAAGAAAAAGTATTGCAAGTGTGCAACAAGTTCCGTTAACAACTAAAATTTTAATTGTATAAACATTTTTTCCTTCGCCAACAGTCCACTCGCGTTCGATAGTTGTTTTTTTAAAAAAAGTTTTTTCGGTTTCGGTAAGGTCTTTCCTGTTGCAGTTGTCTTTACCATAAATACTAACAACTTGATTAACTAAAGTATCGACACTTTGAAGGTTTATTTTATAAGGTTCGGCATTAAAATTGACATTTATATAATTGCCGCCGTCAATTTTTCTTTTTTCCGAAAAAAACCTGAACGATACTGTGTCAAAAAGCGACAATTCAGTCCATGGTAAAGGTTTTTGGTAATCAACCATTAAAACCCCATGTTCTTCGCACGAGTGTGTTTCGTAATAGTCCTCTTCAACAAAAAAGGTCGAAAGGTCGAAAGTAAACAGGTCGAGTATTGTATTGTTGTTTTGTAAACAAATATTACCCATAGTTTTATATTGAAAAATATTGACTGACAAATGTAATAATAAAAACTAATTGCCGGTTTGATTAAGTTTTTTTAATGCACTTTCGATAGATTGAATATTTGAAAATGTAAGTGTAAGCTTGTTGTTTTTTTCTTGCATATGGCACGAGCCTGCCATTTTTTGGATATTGTGCAATATTTTTTGAAAAACCTGCGATTTGTAAAAATACGATTCGCTGTTTTGAATAAAATATGCTGTCATTTTGTTGTTTTTTAGTACCAACCGTTCAATACCCATTTGCATAGCCAGCCACCGTAGTTTAACAACCTCGAGCAACTCGGTTGTTTGCGGCGGGATATCGCCAAAACGGTCGATAAGTTGTAGTTTAAAATTTTCGAGAGTTTCGGGGTCTTTAATACCGTCGAGCCGGCGGTACATGTTAATTCGCTCGGCAGTATTGCTTATGTATTTTTCGGGTAAAAGCAATTCCATATCGGTATCAACATTGCAATCGCTTACAAAGTTAATACCTTGTTGTTCAACGTGTTCGTTTTGCGAATTGTTTGTATTATTTTCGGTATTGTGTTGGTCAAAATAGTCTTTAAGTTCATTTTGTTTAAGTTCTAAAATTGCTTCGTCGAGTATTTTTTGATAAGCCTCGAAACCTAAATCGCCAATAAACCCGCTTTGCTCGGCACCTAAAAGGTTACCTGCGCCCCGAATGTCGAGGTCTTGTAACGATATATTAAACCCGCTGCCAAGCTCCGAAAAGTCTTCGATAGCTTTAAGCCTACGACGAGCCTCGTTTGTAAGGCTAACTGGCGGTGGTGCCAACAGGTAACAAAAAGCTTTTTTGTTAGACCGGCCAACCCTTCCGCGCAACTGGTGTAAATCGCTAAGGCCGTAGTTTTGAGCCTGGTTAATAATAATAGTATTGGCGTTTGGTATATCGAGCCCCGACTCGATAATGGTTGTTGCTACTAAAACATCGAAATTGCCTTCGATAAATTCAAGCATAATTTTTTCGAGTTGGCCTCCGTCCATTTGTCCATGGGCAAATTGAACCCTTGCTTTAGGGCAAAGTTTTTTAACAAGTTCGGCTATTTCGGCAATATTTTGTACGCGGTTATGAATAAAAAAGACTTGCCCGTCGCGGTTAAGTTCGTAGTTTACAGCCTCTTGTATTATTTGCTCGTTAAATGTGTGTACCTCGGTATTAATGGGTTGGCGGTTTGGTGGCGGGGTATTTATTATCGACAAATCGCGCGCGCCCATAAGCGAGAACTGCAATGTTCGTGGAATTGGGGTTGCAGTAAGTGTAAGGGTGTCGACATTACTTTTAATTTGTTTAAGTTTTTCTTTTACCGATACGCCAAATTTTTGTTCCTCGTCGATAATTAAAAGGCCGAGGTCTTTAAATTTAACGTCGGCACCAACCAAGCGGTGTGTACCAATTACAATGTCGATGCCACCATTTTTTAAATCATTAACTACCTGTTTGGTTTCCGATGCTTTTCGCAAGCGGCTTAAATAGCTCACGGTAACCGGGAAGTCGGCAAGCCTGTCGGAAAAAGTTTTATAATGTTGAAGCGCTAAAATAGTAGTTGGTACTAAAACAGCAACCTGTTTATTGTCGGCAACAGCTTTAAAAGCTGCCCTTATAGCAATTTCGGTTTTTCCGAATCCAACGTCGCCGCACACAAGCCTGTCCATTGGGGTTTGGCTTTCCATGTCGTATTTAACAGCCTTTGTGGCTTTAAGTTGGTCGGGTGTGTCTTCGTAAAAAAACGATGCCTCGAGTTGTTGGTTCATAAACGAGTCGGGCGAAAAAGCAAAACCTTGCATGGCTTTACGTTCGGCATAAAGTTTAATAAGGT
>CAZJCR010000024.1:0-25163 GCA_964544385.1 uncultured Bacteroidales bacterium | reverse complement strand
TGCAGGCTTTGTATTAATATAGGCGACCAATTTGCCCGCTCAACTTATTATGGTCGTTATAAAATTATACCTATTCATAGTGAAATTATCAAGTTTTGCGAAATTATAGGGTTTGATTTTATGGGTCAAATTATATGGCAAAAAACTACCACAATGAACACTTCTGGCGGAGCTAGTATAATGGGTAGTTACCCTAATCCTAGAAATGGAATTGTAAAATTAGACTTTGAATATATTTTATTATTTAAGAAACAAGGTAATTCGCCAAAACCTACAAAAGAACAGAAAGACAACTCTGTAATGACTAATGAAGAGTGGAATACTTTTTTTAATGGCCATTGGTATTTTTCAGGAGCAAAACAAGACAAACATTTAGCAATGTTCCCTGAAGAATTGCCACACCGTTTAATTAAAATGTTTTCTTTTCCTAATGAAACAGTTCTTGATCCATTTATGGGTAGCGGAACAACAGCGCTGGCAGCTCGTCATCTTAATCGAAACTCAATTGGTTACGAGATTAACGCTGACTTTATTACAATTATAAAAGAGAAAATAGGGTTAGATGATGCCTTTATGAAAGTTGAAACCAATGTAATAAAACAACCGCTTATTAAAACCAACTTTGAAGAACGTGTAAAAAAACTACCTTATCAATTTATTGATACACATAAATTAAACAAAAAAATTGATGTTAAAAAAATACAATATGGTTCAAAAATTGACGCTGAAAGTACAGGAAAACGAGAAGAGTTTTTTTCTGTCAAAGAAATTGTTAGCCCTGAATTACTTAAACTAAACAATGGACTTATTATTAGGCTCATAGGTGTAAAACAGAATCCTGATATAAATGGGAAAGCAACCGATTATTTAATCAACAAAGTTCGTGGAAAAAAAGTGTTTTTAAAATACGATGAAGTAAAACATGATAAGGATAACAATTTAATGGTTTATCTCTATTTAGAGAATAAAACTTTTATCAACGCTCATTTACTGAAAGAAAATTTAGTTTTAGTAGATAATTCCATTGATTATAAATATAAATCGAAATTTAATTCATTTACCAATGGATAGAAAGGAATCCCCAAAAAAACATTCATTAGAGTTCGGAAAAAAGGAAAAGGTATTAAACTATGCGTGTCAAACTTATCAACTGTCAAGGCCTAATAAAGTTGGTGCAGTTATGGCATTAATAAGAGAATGTCAGCCAAAAACAATTATAGAATGGGAACAATGGTATTTTGCAAATGCTACAACAGCAGGAAAGAATAACTTTAAAATAACTCGTGAAAGTTTAAAAGAACTTGGTGAAAGGCTTTATGTAAAAATTACGGAAGTTGTAATTCCAGAATGGCAAGAGGCATTTAGTGCCCTTACAAAGGAAGACTGTTACGATTACATTTACAATTTGACAATAAATCGCACGTTTGACGGATATTTACGAGAGAAATCGGTAGTAAACGATGGTTTAGCAAAAGAATTTCCACAAATTAGTTTTGATGAAAGCCCGGCAGAATTAGACCATGCAGGCGATATAGATTATATTGGGTTTGTAACTAAAGATAAAGCATTTGGTATTCAAATTAAACCTGTTACTGCCCAATCAAATTTCGGAAATTATTCGGTTTCGGAAAGAATGAAAGCAAGTTTTAATAGTTTTAAAGAAGAATTTGGAGGTAATGTGTTTATAGTATTTAGCTTAGATGGTGAAATTGCTAATAAACAAGTTATTGAACAAATACGATTAGAAATTAAACGTTTAAAAAAATAACTTCGACAACAATACTCGTTATAATAAACCCATAATACGAATTAAAACATTCATAATTGCCATGGCAATAATGATACTAACCTTGCAACCTATATATAAACCAGTTATAACTTTACACTATTGCAATTTAAAACCATAAGCAAAACATACCAATAACCTTAAAAAGATAGTTTTTCTGTTTTTACAGGCAACAAAAGGGTAAATAACGAACCCTTACCAACTTCAGACTCAACAGTTATTGAACCTCCCAATAACTTTGCAAACGACAACGATATTGAAAGTCCAAGCCCTGTGCCACTATTTTCAGATATATTGCCCGCGGCTACCTGATAAAAGCGGTCGAAAATAAGTTCAATATGTTCGGCCGAGATACCAATGCCCGTGTCCTTAACATAAATTTTAAGATTATTGTTGTCTACAACGTATCCAAAATTTACAGTTCCGGTATTTGTATATTTAATTGCATTATTAACAAGGTTAATAACAATTTGGTTAAGCTTAGTTTCGTCGGTAAAAATGGTAAAAGCCGGGCTGTCAATATTATCGAACCTAAATTGAATTTTTTTTGCTTGCGCTACAGGCAAAAGCACATGAAACAAGTGTACCAGTATTTTTTGTATATCGACAGGCGATTGCCGCACAATTTCGTGGCCGGTTTGTATGCTCGATATTGTAAGTATGTCGTTAACAATTGATAGTAACTGGTTGCTGCTGTTGCAAATTATTGACGAGTAATGTTTAATTTTATCGACAGTAAGGCCGGCCGCCTCGTTTAGCAAATCGGAAAAGCCAACAATTGCATTTAATGGTGTGCGTATTTCGTGGCTCATATTTTGCAAAAATGCATCTTTTAGTTTGTCCGATTTTTCGGCCTTGTCGCGCGCAGCAATTATTTCGAGCTCCATAGCCTTTCGGGTTGTAATATCTTCTTTAACAACTACATAGTTTTGTGTTTGGTTGTTATTGTTTTTAATAGGTGTAACCGAAACCAATTCCCAAATATTTTTACCGTTGTTTTTTTGGGTACATAACTCGCCTTTAAAAACGTTGCCATTTTTAATATGGTCAATTATTTGTTTGTTAAGCCCAATGTCGAAACTATTGCCGGTTTCAAAAAAAACGTTTTTGCCTACAATGTTATTCGAATTTAAACCCGATAGTTCAATAAATTGCCGGTTAACATATTCAACATTACCGTTTTTATCGAACACAATAATTTGTGTCGACGATTGGTCGATAGCGGTAATTAGCCTAAGCAAACGGTCTTCGGCCAGCGCTGCTGCTTTTTTTTCTTCTTTTAGTGCCAAAACGCTGCGCACGGCAAGTGGCAGGCGGAACAAGCGGTCTTTAACAACGTAGTCCCATGCGCCACTTTTTATTGCATCGGCAGCAGTTTCTTCGTTCATTGCGCCGGTAACAAAAATAAAAGGGATAAGCTTTTTGCGGTCGTTAAGGTCGTTAAGAGCTTGTAGGCCGGTGTATTGCGGAAGGTTATAGTCGCATAAAATTATATCTGGGTTTGTGTTTTCGAGGGCTTGCAGGTAATCGTGTTTATTGGTTGTTAAATTAAAAACACACTGGTAACCATCAAGTTGTAAAAGTTGTTGTTTATTAAGTTCTGCATCGAGTGGGTCGTCCTCGAGCATTAAAATATTCAGCTTTTTTTTGCTCATACTTTTACCGGCGAAGTGTTTAAAATAGCCCAATAGTAGCCAATAGCCTTAATTGCGCGTACAAATTCGTTAAAATCGATAGGTTTTACAACAAAACCGTTAGCCCCGAGTTCGTAGCTACGCAGCACGTCGGTTTCCATTTGCGACGATGTTAGCATTACAACTGGCAGGTTTTTGTATTTATCGGAGGCGCGTATTTCTTTAAGTACCTCTATACCGTTTAGTTTTGGCATTTTAATGTCGAGCAAAACAAAAACAGGTATGCTGGGTTCTTTGTCGGCAAATTTTCCACGGCAAAAAAGATAATCGAGAGCCTCGGCACCGTCGCGTACAATGTCAATTGGGTTTGCAAGATTACTCTCTTTAAAAGCTGCCAGTGTAAGTTCAATATCGTCCTGGTTGTCTTCGGCGTAAAGTATTCGTGATATTTTTTCCATAATTTAATTTATTACTGGTAAAGATATATAAAAAGTTGCCCCGTTGTCAACGCTGGCATCAACACTTATGTTTCCATTGTGTTTTTTTATTATGCGTTTAACATTTGCAAGTCCAATGCCAATGCCTTCGAACTCCTCGTTGGCATGTAAACGCTGAAAAACCCCAAAAAGTTTATCGGCGTAAGCCATATCAAAGCCTGCACCATTATCTTTTACATAAATTGTAACAAAGTTTGTTTGCTTGTTGTTTTTTAACTGGGCAATTTCAATTATGGCTTTGTCTTTTTTGCTGGTGTATTTTATAGCGTTTGAAACAAGGTTCTCGAAAACAACGCGCATTAACGCGGTATCGCCCATTACAACTGGTAGTTGTGTAATTTTAAACTCAATATTTCGGTTTACATAATCGGGTTTAAAGTTTTCAACAATGTCGGTAACCAATTGGTTAAGGTTAACCGGCGATAGTAAAATCTCTTTGCGGCCAAGGCGCGAAAAAGCCAACAGTTCGTCAATCATTGCCGACAGGCGTTTTGATGCCGAGCTTATTTTTGTGTAATAGTTTGTAATAGTTTGTGTAGGGGTGTCAATATTGCTATACAGTAATTTTATAAAACCGTCGATATGGCGTAAAGGTGCGCGCAGGTCGTGCGACACGCTGTAAGCAAAAGCCTCGAGTTCGCTGTTGGCCTGCTGCAATTGCAGCGTGCGCTCGTTAACGCGTTGTTCAAGTTCGGCGTTTAGTTTAAGTATTTGCGTTTCGGCATTTTTACGTTCGGTAATATCTTGAACCATCCAAACGCTTCCTAAATCGGCGTTTTTGGGGTCGAGTGCTTTGGCCGACAATAATGTCCAAATTGCTTTTCCATTTTTTGTTTTGTTTTGTGCCTCGGTAATATAAACAAGGCCTTGCTCCATTTTGTAAGCAGCCTCTGTACCTATTCGTTGGTATTCGGCCTGGTTAAGGTATAATTTGCTTGTTAGCCCGCCAACCAGTTCGTTGGTGCTGTACCCAACTATTTTTGCAAAAGCTTTGTTGGCCCAGTTAATTTTACGCCCTACAACAAAAACAATTCCTGTGGTTGCTGTATCGAGTATTGTTTGGTGCATCTCGGCCATTTGGTTTATTTTGGTTTGCGATTCTTTTATATCGGTAATATCGGGAAAAACCATGTGAATTGCTATTACATTGCCATCGATATTTTTTACAAGCGATGTGTTAAACGATCCCCAACGTTTTGTACCGTCTTTACGTACTGTGTAACACTCGTGGTTTTTAACCTCGACACCTTTAATTGCCATTAATAGTGGCGAGTTTTGTGGTGTTAATGGTTTTCCGTTTTTGTCAAAATCTTGCCATGTTGGGTTTATCTCTGATATTTTTTTACCGATACGCGAATGTTCATCGTTTATCCCTAAATAATCGATACAAGCCTGGTTCGACTCGCGAAGCACCATGTCGGGCATGCTTAAAATTATCATTGGGATAGGGCTTTGCATAAATGCTGTTTTTAAAAAAGCCTTAGTTTGGTCGAGCTCAATTTGGGCTCGTTTCGACTGGGTAGTGTCAAAAATTATACCGTCGTAAATTATTATGTTGTTTACAACGCGCGGTTCGGCAATGCCTTTAAAATAAATTGTTTGTCCATCGGGTTTAACAAAACGCCCCTCGTGTTCCCATTTTTGTTTGTTTTGTATTGCATTGTGCATTGAGTCAACAAGGTTTTGTTTTTCGGTGTTGTCTAAAATTTCGATAATTTTATTTATCCGCTCTTTAGGTTCGACAGTTAAAAAATCGATATCAAAAAACGAGCGGTGATTAATGTAATCAATTTCGAGTTGGTTATTTGGTAAAACATTGAGCCTAAATACCATTCCTGGAATATTTTGGGTAATGCCTTTAAGTTGTGCTATGTTAAGGTTAAGATTGTCTTCGGCCTGTTTTTGAGCGGCAATAAAACGTGCCTGTTGTACATTTTGGTATGCTTTTATCGACAACTGGTTAGCTAAAACGTAAAGCGCATTTGCTACTTTTTCGAACTGTTGTTCCGACATTGAAGGCACTTGCTTAAGGGCTTGTTCAAATTCTGTTTTGTTGGCTCCAATAACATCGGCGTATTTAATAATATTGGCATCGTTTTGTGCATGGTTACGTACCTGGCCAATAAGCCAGTTTGCAACGTGTTTACCGCCCACGGTAATGCTTGCGCCGGCGTCCCAAAGGCCGCCGCTAAGGCAAGGTTGTATTGTTGGCCCGGTTGGGTTTTGTTTGCCTAAAAATGCGTCGGATTTGTGGCAATTTTCTTCGCCAATTTTTGTACTGCGAATAAGGTTGCACAAATTGCAAAAATTACCTGGTTTTGTAATTGGCTTACCATTAGGGTAAGTAATTACCGATGCCACACCGGTAGCAGCGGCAAAAGTGTCTTGAATTATTTGCAGTTCGTTAATGTCGAACATATCGGTAAATTTAATGCCTTCGGGGTCGTTAATTGGTTGGGTAAGAGCCAGTACCCTTTTTTGCAATGCTACCTGGTTTTTTTTACGTTCGGTAATGTCTTGAAAAACACCTAACAGTTTAATCGGCTTATTATTGTCATATTCAATATCGATAACCTGATGGATACATTTTTGAGGGCCTCCGTTGGCAGGGTTAATGTAAAATTCGTGGTCAAAAATTTTATTGTTGTCAATTGTTTCGTTAATCTGTTGGTTATAGCTTTTTAAATCATCGATACATTTTTCTATATCGCTTAAATTTACTGTTCCGGCAGGTTTATTAAACCCGAAAATTTTCATTCCCTCCGACGACAGCCAAACTTTTTTGTTGTTAACAGGTTGCTCAATGTATCCTATTTTACCAATAACCTGGGCTTTTTGCAACCGCGACTCGCTAACCCTCAAGCGTTCTTCGTCGCGTTTACGGTCGGTAATATCGTGAACTACAAACAACATGCACATGTCGTTGTTAATAAGTAGTTTATTGCACGAGAACAGGCATGTTAAAACTTTACCGCTTTTTATGCGCATGCCTATTTCAAGGTTTTTTACTATGCCATCGGTTTTTAAAAGCTCAACAATTTTAATGCGGTCGTTATAGTTGTTCCACCAGTTTAATTCTTTTGTTGTGCGCCCCAAATACTCGTCGGGTGTAAAGCCTGTAAGGTTTGTTAACTCGGTATTGCCATTAAGTACCACACCATCAACAAGGCGTGTAATACCTATCATGTCGGGCGACAGGTTATAAATATTTGAAAATTTTTGTTCCGATGCTTTAAGCTCGTTCAAGAATTGAAGTTTTTCGGTAATATCGATAAACAAAGCATAAATTTGGTTGTCGATTATGGTAAAAATAATCTCTAAATCGAGTTTATTGCCATGTTTGTTTACTACCGTGTAAACTCGCGGCTCCGAGTTTTTTTTATTATTCGCGATAATGTCGTTTACATCGTTAAACCAACGCTGGCTGGCTTTTTCGCGTTCAACAGGGTTGGGGTATGTTATTTCAAACATTATTTGCGATGTTTTTACATCTAAAAAACTAAAGCCAAAAAGCTTGTCGAACGATTTATTTGTATAAACAATATTGCCTAAAGTATCGCTAACGCCCATTGCCAGCGGAATGTTTTCGACAATTTTTTTAAACCTCGACTCGCTTTGTTTAAGGGCTTCTTCGTTTTTAACGCGGTTGGTTATGTCGGTAAATAATACTGCAAAATGCGTGTCATCAATTTTAAATCCAAAACTTTCAATATATGCACCATTATTTGGTAGTTGTATAGTATTACTATAAGGTATCCCTGTTTGTATTACATTGTAATATTGTTCAACTATTTGACTTGTTGCAAACGTAAACGAGTTAATAAAGGTGTTTCCAATTATGCTATCATCAACATTCCAAATATCTTTATACATGCTATTTACATCAATATATTTAAAATCAACTGGTATGTTGTTTTCATCAAAAATTAGTTCATGCAAAGCATACCCACTTGCCATATTCTCAAATAATTGCCGGTATTTTTGTTCACTTTTTTGCAGGTTTATTTCGGCTTCGAGTTTCTCGGTTGTGTTAATTGCAGCATCCATTAACAACGATAACTGGGTAATATCGTGGGCATCGTAATCGGTATTTTTATTTGATACACCAATAACGGCAACTATTTGGTTGCCTTTAAAAATTGGTACTGTTAAAAAGTTTGTAAGTTTAACATGGCCTTGCGGGTAACCTTTTTTAAGGTTATTTGGCGCGTCAAAATTGTTTACCATAATTGGTTTTCGCTGGCGCACGGCCTCGCCCCAAATGCCGGTTTTATCTAACGAGTAAACTGTTTGCGGGTTAACCACGTTACACTGTTGCATAACCCCTTTCGACCAAGAGTTAAGGGTAAACTCTTTTTTTATCTCGTTATAAAGATAAATGTAACCATATTGGCTGTTGGTAAGTAAAATAGCCTGGTCAAGGGCGTAGTCGAGCAATTGTTGCGGGTTTTTGGCATCAAACTGCATTATTTTAACAATACTTTGTAACCGGTTCTCGCTACGGGTAATGTTAATTTCGTTGTTTTTTAGCTCGGTTACATCGTGTGCCGATGCATAAATATAACCGCCTACCGGAAACGAACGCCACTCTAACCAACGGTAGCTGCCATTTTTACACCTGTAACGGTTTAAAAAATTCGATACTTTATTATTATTTGCTAACTGTTTAGTCGCGTTTATTGTGCTTTCAACATCGTTTGGGTGTACAAAATTTAAAAAAGGCTGCCCCTCTAGCTCGCTTAAACTATAACCAAAGGTGTTGGTCCATTCGGGGTTTAGTTTTACAAAAACTCCATTAGTATCGGCTATACATAATAGTTCAATACTATTGTCAAAAAACAGGTTATAATCAATAATGTTATTATTTGCCATATTATGGTTTATTATTATCAGTTATAAAATTTATGTATTATTTGCTTGTTAAACAGTTAGTTTGCTTGTTATGTTTAGCTTGTGCGCAGTTTAATATATTGTTTAAAATATTGCTTTAGTGCCCTGTATTGCTACAAAGTACATTATTAAAATTAATTATTTTTTTATGTATTATATGTTTTGATAAACAAACAATGACAATTAATGACAATTGCTGTTTTTTTACTGACAGTTAAAAATATTGGCCGCAATACATTTGTTGCAGATAATTAAAACAAAATTTTTAACTATAAATTATTAAATTATGAAAACAGCATTTTTATCAGTTGCATTAATGGTAATTACAGTATTTGCCAGCGCACAAAAAAGTAACTTAAGCTTTGTTATTACAAACACCGACACAATTTATTGTCAAAAAATTACAGTAGGCTTATTTAACACAAAATTTATCAGCAATAGCGGGCAACACTTTAAAGTTAATAACCAGCTAATTAGCCAATATAGTATTAATGGCAAGCTTATGCAAAAAATGCCTGTTTACAATAACAATAAGCTAACTAAACAAAACACCATGATGGAACTTATTACATGTTACAGGGGGGTAAAAGTTTATAAATACAATAATATTGACCCATTATATAATAATAAATGCCAGGTTTTTAGTGTTTACTACAAAGGCGAGTACGTAAACAGCCTTGTAAACCCCGGTAAAAACGATATACGCCAGCTTGTATTAAACTATGGCAATAATTACAATAAACAAATAACCGCAAAGTAAATATATAGCATACCATATATTTTAGTTTAAGTTAAGTACAGGTGCAAAGTTATTCCTAAGTTAAGCGGTTGTAGCTATGCGAACAAACGCTTTACTTAGGTATAACCCCGATGCAGAGTTTGTTGTGTTTCATCAACGAAGTGAAGTGAAATACTTACAAAATCTAAATCGATTGAGTGAATCGCTCAATTTGGGTTATTAATAGCTTTGCACCATTTATATTTTAAATTTGTTTTATAGCTTTATTGCAAAAAAAATAAACAATGGGCAAAACCTTATACCGCATTTTAGCCGGCCTAATTATACTGTTATTATTACCTTTAGGTTTGTTTACAGTTTACGAGTACACAAAAATTAACGATAACGAGGCTTTTGTTAACTCAATATACAAAAACCAACTCGAAACAATAGTTTCGTCGATAAATACTTATAACCAAGATGTGGTTTCAAATTGGGCATCGCGCATTGAGCTAATGCTTAATTACCCGGGCAACTTAAAATCATTTGAAAAACTTACAGCCGAAAACAAAGCTATTACTGCCATTTATACTGTTAATAACAATAAAATTAACACAATATATGCTCAAAATAATAATATTAACGATACTAAAAATATTGTTAATATAAATACACTACAAGCCCAAAATATTAACCAGTTAAAAAACTATTTCGAAAACGGGTATCGCAAATTTTTAACTCAATTTATTGATGATAATAATTTTGTTCTTTACTTTTTTTGCAGTACAAATAATAATAAACCCATAATTTGCTTTTTAACAATAAATCTCGGCAGTTTTTTAGCCAACTACGTAAACCCTCGCATACAAAGCATTGCCCAAAATAATTTTATAATAAGTTTAATAAATTCGCAAAATGGTAATACACTTTTATCGACCGAAAAAAATTACAAAAGCAATAATATTTACGACCAACAAGGCCAAATGTGGCTACTACCTCAAATAAATATAGGTATTAGCCTTAAAAGCCTGTCGATTAGCGATATGGCACAAAAAAGAGTTACCGATAATATTGTAGTTATTATTATTGCTTTAATAATTATAATTGCCGGGGCATGGTTTTTATTTGCCGGTGTTAAACGCGAGGTACAACTGGCACAAATAAAATCGGAGTTTATTGCCAACGTGTCGCACGAAATACGCACACCTTTGGCACTTATAAGCATGTATATCGAAACACTTGAAATGGGAAGGATAAAAACTACCGAAAAAATTACCGAGTACTACAATATTATTGCCAACGAAACCCAGCGCCTTAATAATATTGTTAATTCAATACTAAACTTTTCGAGACTCGAAAACGGGAAACAAAAACTTAAACCCGAAATTTGCGACATTAACTTTATAACACAAAAGGTTTTAGACACTTACATGTTCCATATAAAAAATAAAAACTTTGAACTATTATTTTTGCAAGGCCAAAACTTACCACCCATACTTTGCGACCCCCAAACCATTAGCGACTCAATTGTTAACCTTATCGACAACGCGATTAAATATAGTGCCGACAATAAAAAAATTGAAATATATACAGGTATCTTTAAAAAATATGTCTTTGTCGAGGTTAAAGATTATGGAATTGGAATATCGAAAAAAAATCTAAAATTAGTTTTCGATAAATTTTATCGCGTAACAAACCAAAACATTGCTAACCAGGTAAAAGGAACAGGGCTTGGCCTGTCGATTGTAAGCCAGGTTGTTAAAATGCACAAAGGCAAAATTATATTAAACAGCAAACCCGCTCAAGGTAGCTCGTTCAAAATTTGCCTGCCATTTATTAAAACAAAAAATAAACAATTATGATAAAAATTTTGATTGTTGAAGACGAACCAGCCATGCGAAAAGGATTGCAAGATAATTTAGAGTTCGAAGGTTACCTTGTCGATACTGCCGACAACGGCACCGATGGCCTGCAAATGTTACTAAACAACAGCTACAACCTTGCTTTGCTCGATGTTATGATGCCTGGCATGTCGGGCCTCGACGTTTGCAAAAACGCCCGGGCAAAAGGGCTAAAAACCCCAATAATTATGCTCACGGCAAAAGCCGAAGAGATTGACAAAATCCTGGGGCTCGAGTTTGGTGCCGACGACTACATTACAAAACCTTTTAGCCTGCGCGAACTACTTGCCCGCGTTAGAGCTATACTTAGGCGCACCGGCGGCGATAACCCGGGCAACCAAAACCAGATTATTGCTATTGGAAACCTACACGTAAACTTTGCAGCTTATACTGCTACTGTAAATGGCAGCGACGTTAAAATGTCGCACAAAGAGTTTGAAATACTCCATTTTTTATTTAACCACAAAAACGAAACCGTAAACCGCGACAATATGCTCGAATCGGTTTGGGGGCTCGATTATCAGCCAACTTCGCGAACTATCGACAACTTTATACTTAAACTACGTCAAAAAATTGAAAACGACCCCAACGACCCTAAAATAATTTTAACAGTACATGGCATTGGTTATAAACTAATTATATGACAAAACAATAGCTTTATAAGTGCCAAAAAAAAATATAACAACCTTTTTTTTACTTATGACAACTTATGACAAATGGTTATACCATTTTGACACCTGTAAATATTATTTAAAACAACTTTGTACGGTAATTAAAACCAAAAAATATAATAACTAAACTTTATTGCTATGAAACATGCAACCGTACTTTTAGCTTTTGTTTTTATGGCCATTTTGCAAAACACCTTTGCTAACAACCATAATGAGGTAGTAACACTTAAAGGTTACTGGAAATTTAATATTGGCGATAACCCCCAATGGGCCAATAATAACTTTGACGACAGCCAATGGGATAACATTTATGCCCCACGAAGCTGGGAAAAACAAGGCTATGTAGGCTACGACGGCTATGCATGGTACCGCAAAAACATTGTTATACCTAATACAAATTACAACCAACAACTTTATTTACAACTTGGCAATATTGACGATGTTAACCAGGTTTATTTTAACGGGCAACTAATTGGCGAACTTGGCATTACCCCACCCCAATACTACAGCCAATACAACGCGCCAATTTTTTACCACATTCCACACAAGCTTATTAACTTTAATGGTCCCAACACTATTGCCGTACGCGTTTACGACGATAAAGGCGATGGTGGAATTGTGTCGGGGCCGCTTAGCATTTGCCACAACCCCGACCTTGAACTGCTAACACTTAACCTTGCAGGAAACTGGAAAATTGCTTTTAAAAACTACAAAGGCAGCCTTATGGCCGATTATAACGACTCGCATTGGCCAAATATTACCGTGCCCGGATATTGGGAAAGCCAGGGACATAACAACTACGACGGTTATGCCTGCTACCGAAAAACATTCGACTTTAACATTAACACCAACGACCAGAAACTATACCTGATTTTAGGAAAAATTGACGACCGCGACCGCGTTTACCTTAACGGAAAACTTATTGGCGCAACAAACGACATGTATGGCCAACCTTTAGGCAACCGCCAACGCGGCGACTGGCAAATTAGAAGAGCCTACAAAATACCAAAAGGGCTTATTAACCAAAATGGTAAAAATACTGTTGTTGTTTTAGTACACGATAACGGCGGAATTGGCGGTATTATTGAAGGCCCGGTTGGTATTATGAACCAAAAACAATTTTACGAATACGAATCGAAGTACGAAACATACAACTATAGCTCAAACACAATTTTCGATTTTATTTTTAATAATATTATCGATTAATAATTATCAGTTTTTTAATCAAAACTTACTATTATGAACCGGCTACTATTTATTATAATAATTTGCATTAGTTGTACCACCTTAAAGGCCAACAACTATAACAATTACTTACAGGTTTTAAACCTAAATGGCAATTGGAAATTTACAATTGGCGACAATAAACAATATGCAAATACAAATTTCGACCACAAAAGCTGGACCGATGTTTATGTCCCATCGTCATGGGAAAACCAGGGGTTTCCGGGATACGACGGCTTTGCATGGTACCGTAAAGAGTTTAAACTATCGGTTAGTAACAACACAGCACAGTTAACACTTTTTTTGGGCTATATTGACGATGTTGATGAGGTTTATTTTAATGGCGTAAAAATTGGACATAATGGCTCGTTTCCTCCTAATTACTGGACAGCTTACAAGGCCGAACGCCGCTATTTAATACCTACCGAACTTGTTAAACACAATCAAACAAATGTTATAGCCGTAAGGGTTTACGACTCGCAAATTGACGGCGGTATTATTAAAGGTCCGGTTGGTATATACGCATCGCAAAACGCGTTACCTTTTGTTGCTAATTTTGAAGGATACTGGAAATTTTTTACCGGCGACAACCCCGAATTTAGTAACCAAAATTTTGACGACTCAAAATGGTACGATATTTTAGTACCATCGACATGGGAAGACCAAATTGCCCCAAACTATAATGGCTTTGGCTGGTACCGTAAACAATTTAAAATTAGTTTTAACGATAATCAGCAACGCTTTGTACTTTGCCTTGGCAAAATTGACGACTTTGACCAGGTTTTTATTAACGGCAAATTAGTTGCCCAAACCGGCAATATTACAAACACTTACCCAATAAAAACCGGCGACGAGTACCGTAAACAAAGGTTTTATTATCTTAACCCCGGCGATATTATGCCCGATAAAGTTAACACTATTGCTGTACGCGTTTACGATAGTGCCGGCGAGGGAGGAATTTACGAAGGCCCCGTTGGCTTAGTTGAGCTTAAAAACTTTGTTACCTACATGCGCAACAACAGGTAAAAACACCCGCTAAAATTAACTTTATAGCTAATTATCAATATATTACATTAATCAATAAAGCAACTTTAAGTAAAAGATAACGTATACGCAATGCATAATTGCCGATATACGTTATTTTTGCATAAAATTTGCACATGTGTATTATTACCTAAGTTGAGCCATTAAAGCAAAGCCGACAAATACTTTACTTAGGTATAACACCATTTTAGAGTTTATTGTGTTTAAATAACTATGTAAAGTTAAATATATACAAAGCAAAAAATGGTTGAGCAAACCACTACATTTTGGTTTAACACAATTGGCTTACGCGATATGCAAAAAAAGATTTGATATAAATGAACAGGATAATTACTATACTAATTATTTTATTTTTTACCGGTATATGCCAAAAGCTTTACCCGCAAAACTATTGGTCCGATACAGTAAATGTACTTAAAGGACGTATTGTAGGTACCGACACAATGCCAAATATTGATATTAAAGAGATAAAAGTTTTTCCAAAAAAAACATTTAAAAACAACCGCGAGCGAAGGCAATATACAAGGCTTATTTACAATGTAAAAAAAGCATACCCATTTGCCATTATTGCACGTAACGAGTTTAAAAAAGTTAACGACACGCTAAAGTTTATTAAAACCGAAAAAGAACAAAAAGAATTTTTAAAAAACTACGAGAAACAACTGTTTAAACAATACGAAGACGATTTACAAAAACTTACTTTTACGCAAGGGCGCATAATGCTAAAACTTGTGTACCGCGAAATTAACATAACTGCATTTTCAGTTATTAAGGATTATAGGGGCTCGGTATCGGCAGTATTTTGGCAGGGTATTGCCCGCATATTTAAATCGAACCTTAAAAGTATTTACGACCCCTATGGCGAAGATGCCGACATTGAACAAATTATACAGATGATTGAAGCCGGTGTTATATAAAAAAGGCTGTAAAGTTTAGTTACAGCCTTCTCAATTATTTTTTTTTACATAAATTGAGCTATTCCCGCTCACGATAAAAATTTTGTAAGTCAATCACAAACGAAGTGCAGTTAAAGGGTACAAAGTATAAATCGGGGGGTTAACCTTGTTAACTTCGTTCCAACTGCTCTTAGGTTTTATTCAAAATAGCTTCGCATACGTTCAAAAAATGTTTTATCGTTTTTATCGGGGTTTGGTACAAAACTCTCCGATGTTCTGAATTTTTCGAATATCTTGGCCTCGTCGCGGGTAATGTTTCGCGGTGTCCAAACCTGAACATTAACTAATAAGTCGCCGCGCCCGTAGCCGTTAACTTCGGGTATTCCTTTTCCGCGTAAGCGTAATACTTTACCACTTTGAGTACCAGGGTCAATTTTTATTTTTACTTTACCGTCAATGGTAGGTATTTCAACAGTTGTGCCTAAAACAGCATCGGGTAAACTAAGGTACAGGTTGTAAATAAGGTCGTTACCGTCGCGAATAAGGTCGGGGTGCTCTTCGGCTTCGATAACCACTAATAAATCGCCGTTAGCGCCTCCCCTGCGGGCAGCGTTTCCTTTACCACTAACCGATAGTTGCATTCCCTCGGCCACTCCGGCGGGTATGTTAAGCGAAATTATATCCTCTTTACGTATAATTCCCTCGCCCGCGCAACTATCGCATTTATGAGTAATAATTTTGCCTTCGCCGCCGCATGTTGGGCATGTTTGGCTTGTTTGCATTTGGCCAAGTATTGTGTTTGCAACCCTTGTAACGTGGCCGCTGCCGTGGCATGTTGAGCAAGTTGAGAATGAGTGTCTGTCTTTGGCACCGGTTCCTCCGCAGGTGTCGCAGGTTACATATTTATTAACTTTTATTTTTTTTGTAACGCCGTTAGCCATATCGGCAAGGGTAAGTTTTACTTTAACCCTTAGGTTTGTGCCGCGGTTAACCCTTTGTTGTCGGCCGCCTCCACCAAATCCGCTAAACCCGCCAAACCCGCCAAAGTTTCCGAAAATATCACCAAACGATGAAAAAATATCGTCCATTGACATTCCACCACCGCCGAACCCGCCATTTGCAGCACCGCCAACACCGGCGTGTCCAAATTGGTCGTATCGTTGGCGTTTATCGGGGTTGCTTAATACCTCGTATGCTTCGGCTGCCTCTTTAAACATTTCTTCGGCAGCTTTATCGCCTGGGTTTTTGTCGGGATGATATTTTATTGCCTGCTTACGGTAAGCTTTTTTTATCTCGTCGGCTGTTGCCGTTTTGCTCACCTCGAGCACTTGGTAATAATCGCGTTTTGCCATATTGTGTATCAAAAAAATAAAAATTTGCGCAAATATATTAATTTACTACTCGCCAACTACAACTTTTGCAAATCGTATTACTTTTTCGTCAATAATATATCCTTTTTGTATTACGTCAACTACTTTGCCTTTAAGTTCGGTTGTTGGTGCTGGTATTTTGGTAATTGCCTCGTGAAAATCGGTATCAAATTCTTTGCTTATTGCATCAATTTCGTTAAGGCCTTTTGATTTCATAAAATCTTTAAACTTATTATAAATAAGTGTTACACCTTCTTTAACGGCACTAATTTCGGTAGCTTTATCAATGCTAACCAATGCACGTTCAAGGTCGTCGATAACTGGCAGCATATCGGCTAAAGTTGTACCGCCGGCGGTTTTTATAAGGTCGGTTTTTTCTTTGAGTATGCGTTTGCGGTAGTTATCAAACTCGGCCGAAAGGCGCAGGTATTTGTCGTTAATTTCGCTTAGTTTGTAGCCCATTGCCTCAAGTTCTTCGGTTTTAAGCTCGAGTTCGGTTTTGGGTTTTTCTTTTTTCTTTTTGTGTTTTTTTTCGTCTTTATCGTTTGTTTGCTCCCCTGTTGTGGGTTCGGGGTTTTTATCGTTAGTTAATGTGCTTTTTTTATCAGCTTTATTGTCGGCACCTGTATTTTCGGGTGCCTGTTGGTTGTTTATTGGTTCGTTGTTTTCGATATTGGTATCCATAGTATATTTAGGTTATAAAATTATTATAGGGCAGGCTACAAATTTTTTGCCACTAAAAAAACGTGCGCCATAATGACATTAAACTAACATATGGTGTTTGCTTTTTTGTCATTAATACCCAAATTGAGATATTCGCCCAATCGATTTAGTTCCAAATTGAGCGAAACGCTAAATCGATTTAGATTTTGTAAGTGTTTCACTGCACTTTGTTAGTGAAACACTACAAACTCTACATCGGGATTATACCTAAAGCGTTTGTTTGTTTAGCTCCAACCACTCAACTTAGGTAATATTTTTACTGGCCTAAAATTTTGTTGATAATTGTTTTTGATGGGTTTGGCTCGTGTTTTAAAAGCCAGTTAATAAGCTCGGTTTTGTTGCAGATAGTAATAAACTGAATGTTAACGTAGCGTAGTGGCATGTTTTGTATAAAATGGGTGTATTTGTCTTTTTGTATTGGGTTGCAAAACAAAACCAGCGATTTTATTACAAAATTCTTAAAAATATAAACATGTATTCGGTTTAATATTTTTACTACATCGCAAGTGGGCAACTGCCAATTTGTAACGTCGGCAATAATTATAAAGTTTGGTGGTATTGGTTCAAAGCTTATTGAGTGCAGATACCCGGCATATTTTAAAGCCCCGCTTTTTGTCCAGTTCCCGAGCAGCTGTGCATATACAATATTGTTGTCAATTGTTATTTGGCATATGTTGCACAGGTTTTCCATCGGTAAAATTTGTTTTAGTTTTTACATCTGGTATTATTTGCAAAACTTTGTTGTTGATGTTTTATAAAGGCTAAATTAAATATTGTGTTTGCAAGTAATTGTTTTGTACCCAAATTGAACGATTTGCTCAATCGATTTAGATTTTGTAAGTATTTCACTAATGAAGTGTAGTGAAATACAACAAACTCTACATCGGGGTTATACCTAATTAAAGCGTTTGTTCGCATAGCTATAACCGCTCAACTTAGGTTGTATAAAGATAGTAAATTATTTACCTGCCCAATGTTTAAAAATTGAATTTTTAAGCCTGCTAATAGTTATTTGCTCGTGGAATGCTGGTTTTGTAATTACAATTAGTTTTCCGGCAAAGTAATCTTCGAATTTAACAATTGCATTTATGTTAATAATAATTTGGCGGTTGGCTCTAAAAAACTGTTGTGGGTCAATTTCGTCTTCAAGGTTTTCGAGTGTCATATCAACAACATGTTGTGTGTTGTTAAAGGTACATGCGTATGTTATTTTGTTTTCGCTGTAAAAAAAAGCAACTTGGTCAATATCAATTTTATAGTATGCTGTTGCGGTGTGTATTAAAACCCGGTTACGGTATTTTTTTTCGCCATTTTTAATTGCGTTCATTATTTCGGTGTAGTCAATATTTGGCAAAAAAGGTTTTGTGGTTTTCTCGAATTTTAGAATTGCCTGTTCAAGGTCCGAATCTTTAACAGGTTTTAGTATATAGTCGATACTGTTAACTTTAAATGCCTGAACGGCAAAGTTGTCATAAGCTGTAGTAAAAATTACAGGTGTATCAATTTTTATTTTATCAAAAATTGAGAAACATAAACCGTCGGAAAGTTGAATGTCCATAAAAATAAGGTTGGCTTTATTGTTTTTAAGCCATTCAACACTGTCGGCAACGCTGTCGGTACATTGTACAATATTCCATTGGGGGCGCAGGTTGTTAATTATTCCTTGCAATAGCCGTTGGTTATATTGTTCGTCTTCAATTATTAATATGTCCATATTTCTATAAACAGTTTTTAAAGCAAAGGTATAGTAACGCTAAATGTATTGTTATTTTTATTAATATCAACCTGGCTGCGTGTAAGCATTTGATATCGTTCGACAAGGTTTTTTAAGCCTGTTTGTGTTGAGTATGTCGACTCTTTAATGTTAATATTATTACTTACTGTTAAGTTGTCGGTTTTTGCTGTTATAAATATTTTAAGTGGTGCATTTTTGCTTGCAATGTTGTGTTTTATTGCGTTTTCAACAAGTAGTTGTAGTGCCAGCGATGGAAGTTCTTTTGTAAGTATGTCGGTATTAATATCGATGTTAACTAAAAGGCTGTCGCCAAGTCGTTCTTTGTGCAGGCCAATGTACGATTTAATAAATTCAAGCTCGTTTGCCAATGTTGTAGTGGCTTTTTGGCTGCTTTGTAATACATAACGGTAAACATCGGTAAAGTTTTGAGTAAATACCACGGCTGCTTGTGGGTCGTATATTATCATTGATTTTAGCACGCTAAGGTTATTAAACAAAAAATGAGGATTAAGTTGGTCTTGTAACGAGTTGTAATCGCTTTTAAGTTTAGCCTCTTTAAGTCTGTCAATTTCGTTAAGCAGCCCAATCCATTTTTCGGTAATTCGCAGGCTAATTGAGAACATAATAAAAATGAAAATAAACAAAATTCCTAATGCAATTAACAGCCAAACTATTTTTTGGTGCAAAAGGTTTTCGACAATACTAATATGTGTAAAGTATAAAATTATAATTAAGCCACAGGTAAAGCTAATTACAAAGTGTAGTAGTATTCTTATTTTTATTTTGTCGGGTATCGGAAAATATCGTTCCGATATGTTATCGAAAAGTACGTTAACCTCTGATAAAATAATAAACGAGAATATTACCCTTAAATAAATTGTTATTGGAATGTTCATTTTTATACCGCCCACAACAATTATTGCAAGCAAATAATAAATAGTGCCAACCATTGCCACCATAAGCATACGTAGCAATGTTGATTTAAGTGTGTACGATGCTAACCGGCTTATAAAGTGCATTTCGCTGTCGTTCATGCAAAAATTTTTAACTATTGCATTTAAAGTTACTTTATTAATCCGGTTTGTAAAATTCATGTTTAAACAAATAGTTAAATTAACCGCCTTTTTTATGCGGCTTTTTTTTTAGTAATTAAGTTTTGATATTGCTTTTAGGTACAGTGTTTCTTTGAGCTTAAAGTCGGTTTTAGCATCAATAACATCGCTATAAGCTTTGTGCCATTGTGTTTGGGCAATAAGCAGGCTTGTCATAAGTTCGGCGCCAAGTTCGTAGTTGTTACGGCTAAGGCGCAGGTTTTCGGCGGCTTGTTCAAGTGCTTGTTCAACCATTTGCGTGCGCAGGTAGGCGTTATTAAGTTCCATGTGTGCCTGTTCAATTTCGAGCCTCATAAGTTGCGTGTTTTTGTTTAGCTCGAGCTGTTTTATATCGCGGTCAACGCGTGCCGATTCAATTTTCTTTTTGCCTTGCCCCCATTTAAAAATGGGTATTTTTACCGAACCTATCACGTTAATATTTCCGTTGGTAATTTCGGTCCCCGACAGCTCGATACCTCCTAAGTACGAGTATCCGGCACTTACTCCTATGGTGGG
Source organism: uncultured Bacteroidales bacterium (assembly GCA_964544385.1). Taxonomy (GTDB): domain Bacteria; phylum Bacteroidota; class Bacteroidia; order Bacteroidales; family SZUA-534; genus CAZJCR01. Next base: position 4,467 of record CAZJCR010000024.1, on the reverse strand, counting down.
TAAATACTCGGCACGGGCAATATTTATTTGTTCGTTTTGTAATTCAACTTGTTTATTTAAAAGTATATATTCAGGCCTTTGTTCAACACTGGCGGTAGCGTGTTTTAGTAAAACTGTGTCGGTGCATGAAATAACTGTGTCGACAGCTACAATTTTAGTTTCGAACGGTAAACCTGTAACCCTGCATAGCGACATTCGTGTAAGTTCAAGGCCGCTTTGTGCTTTTTGTAAATCGAGTTGTGCATTATTGTATTGCACCTGGGCTTTAAAAAGTTCGTTTTGGTGTACTAATCCGGTATTGTATGCTGTTTCAACCCGTTTTACTATACTGTCGAGCATTTGCACGGCTGTTTTTGCAAGTTTCACTTTTTCGCCAACCGACACGTAAAGCCAGTAAGCCTGGTCGGCCTCAACTAATGTATTGTTTTTTTGGAGTTCTAAATTTGTTCCTGCCATTTCGACACCAATGTTGGCCATTTTGTTTGCGGCAATAATTTTACCACCAGCAAACACCGGTTGTTCAATGTTTATGCCTGCCATGTATGCGCCTTTTAAACTAAGTTCGAGCGGAAAATAGGCATACATGTTAAAAACCGGGTTTCCATCGGCACCATTAACGGGTTGGCCTAATTGCGGGTGAATATACAAATTAGGTTCAAGCGTGCCGGTGGTAAGGTTTGGTGTATAAGTAGGCAGGTAAATATCTTCGGTAAAGTTTTTGTTCATATAAGCCATAGTTGCCGATGCTTTTACCGAAGGTAAAAAGTAAGTACGGGCAGCCCATTTTTGAGCCTGTGCCTGTTCAATTGTTTTATCGGCTATTTTAAGCTGTAAACTTGTTTCAATTGCTTTTTGCCTGCACTGCTGCAACGACATGTTTTGCTGCGCGTTTGACAATAAACCGGTTAATAAAGCTGCAGTAATTATAATACTGGTTTTAAAAATATTGTGCATTATTCAATTTGTTTTAAACTGGGTTCAACTTCGTTGTTTTTAACGTTATAAATTACCGAATACAGTATTGGTACAAAAATCAGGGTAATAATTGTACCTACAATTAAGCCGCTAATTACAGTAACTGCCATACTTTGGTACATTGGGTCGGTAAGCAGGGTCATCATACCTAAAATTGTGGTTAACGATGCCATAATAACCGGGCGTGTACGCGATATTGTTGCATTTATAATTGCCTGGTAACGTGGCACTCCCTCTTTAATTTGTTTTTCAATTTCGTCGAGTAAAACTATCGAGTTTTTAACAAGCATTCCTATTAGGCCAATAGTGCCAATAATAGCCATAAAGGTAAAAGGCTGACCGGTAATAATAAGGCCGGGCACAATACCAATAATTGCCAACGGAATACACATCATAACAATTGCAGGGCGTTTAAAATCGTTAAATAAAAGTATAAGTACAAAAATTATTATCATAAGCGAAACTGGCAGGTAGCTAAAAATATTCCGTAAAGCCATGCCTTGCAGTTCGTACTCGCCAACCCATTTGCGCGAGTACCCTTCGGGCAGTTCAATGTTTTCAACTTTTTTGCGTATATCGGCTCTGAGCAACGCCGGGCTATAACCGTCAATTGGGTCGCACTCGGCTTGTATTGTACGGCGGCCATTGGCGCGTCTTACAACCTGCTCTTCCCACTCAACATTTAAACTGTTTGTAACGGCGCTTAATGGTACAGCACTTAAAAGTTCGTCGCGTAGCTCGTCAACACTGGTTGTACCGTACATTAAACCAGCAATTTTATTTTGGTTAATGATGCTAATATTTGGCAGCATGTTCCAAACCGGAATATTCTGTAAATTAACGCGATTAGCAGTATCGGAGTCGAGCATTTTTAGTTTAATGGTAAGAGGTGTTTCTCCTTCGTAAATTTTGCCCAAAGGCAAACCATTTGTTGCCATTAGCAGGGCGTTACTAACGTCGGAGCGAGTAGTACCTGTAAGCTGCGCGGCATGTACATTATATTGTGCCACCATAATTTTGCCCATGGGAGCCCAATCGTTGCCAATTGTGTATTTATTGGCATATTGGCTTTGGTGCATAATTTGTTCAACCTGTTTGCTAAGGTTTCGTAAAACAGCGGGGTCGGGGCCCGAAAACTGTACCTCAACAGTATGTGTCGATTTTATCGATAAATTATATTTGCGTATGCGCGATATTGCATCGGGGTAATTATCGTGAATATATTTTTCAATTCTCGGTTTCATTTCAATCATGGTCTCATAATCTTCAAAATTAATTATAAGCTCACCATAATTGTCGATAGTTTCGCCAATAGGCCTTACTAAACAATAGCGTGTAGGTGTCATGCCCTGGCTTGTTACAACCATTTTTACCTGCTCAAAGCTTAACAGGTAGTCGGTAATTTGACGTAAGTCGGTGTTAACCTTGTCGGCATTAGTTCCATAAGGCAGTTTGTACTCAACATATGCCTGGTTATAGTTAAAATCGGGGAAAAAAGTTTGTTTTACATTTTTAAAATTATACGCCGATAATAGCAATAATACAGTAGCAATAATAACCGTAGGTATTTTGTGCTGCATCATAAAATTAAGGGCTTTTTTAACCAATTTAAACATTATGCCTTGGTATGGGTCGCCTTTTTTGCCAAGTTTGTCAACCTTTAAAAACAGCATTGAGAACAATGGTACTTGTGTTAATGCCAAAATCCAGCTAACAGACAGCGATATACAAAGTACCATAAACAGGTCGTGTACATATGTTCCGGCAGTGTCTTTCGACAGATATGCCGGTAAAAATGCGGCAATGGCAATTATTGTTGCGCCAAGTAATGGCAGGGCTGTACGGTTGGCGGGTTCAAGAAACGATTTTTTGCGCCGTTTTCCGGTTTTTAAATTTACTATTATACCATCGATAACAACTATTGCATTGTCGACAAGCATACCCATTGCTACAATAAATGCCCCCAGCGATATTCGCTGTAAAGTTCCGTCGGTAATAAGTAAAATTGGAAAAGTTGCCAAAACTGTAAACAACAGCCCAACGCCAATTATTAAGCCGCTTCGCAAGCCCATGGTTATCATTAATACAATAACAACGGTACCTAACGACAGTAGCAGGTTCCACATAAAATCGCTAATGGCGGTTTCAACCTTGTCGGGCTGAAAGAAAACTTTTGTAAACTCGTAACCTGCGGGCATCTGTAATTTTAACTCTTCTAAACGCGCATCAACGCGTTTGCCAAGGTCAATAATGTTCTCGCCCGATTCCATCGAAACCGAAATACCAAGTGCTTTTTGGTTGTTTACAAACATTGTATTATGTAATGGCAGCGAGTTTGTTTTGTTTATTACAGCTATGTCCGACAGTTTAAAAATCTCTTGGTTAACGCCTTTAATAAGCATGTTTTCGAGGTCGTTAACCGAGTTAAATTTACTGTCGACAGTAACCCTTAGCTGGTTTTGGCCGGTTTCGACAACTCCGGGATAAACAGCCGAGTTGCGGTCGTTAATCGCGGCTATTATCTGTACTGGTAAAACGCCCATTGTTGCCATTTTTTCGGGTAATAAAACAACTTCAACCTCAACAGGCTGGTTACCGTAAACAGCAACTTTACGCACACCGTCAACCTGTAACAGGTTGCTTTTTATAAAATCGGCCTGGTCGGCCATTTCTTTATAGCTAAACCCCGGTGCTGTCATACCGTAAAACATACCGTAAACATCGCCAATATCGTCAATTACCATTGGTGTTTGCGCACCTTGCGGCAATTTAGCTGTAGCATTTTGTATTTTGCGCCTTAAAAATTCCCAACGTTGTGCAATCTCATCTTGCGGAACTGTCATTTTTAGTTCAACATCGATAACCGACACGTTAGCCGACGACTGTGAGTTAACAGCTTCAAGGTCGGCAAGGGTGCTAATCTCTTCTTCTAAAACATTTGTAACCTGCATTTCAACCTCGTGTGCCGATGCACCGGGGTACACGGTAACAACTTTGGCTATCATTACAACAATTTCGGGGTCCTCGAGCTTGCTAAGCCGTTGGTACGACATAATGCCGCCAATAGTAATTACAATAAGTAAAAAGTAAAAAATATTTTTTTTACTAAAAACCAAATTTGTTAAACTCATTATAAAAGCCCTCCAATATTTGTTTTCGATAGTGGTGCTAAAGGTTCAACAGTATCGTTGTGGTTAATTGCATTTACCCCGGCAACAACAATTGTTTCGTTTCCTGTAAGCCCGCTGTTTATATAAACCCGTCCGTTAGTAGCTAAACTGCCAATGGTAATTTCGGTTTTCGATACTTTTGAATTTTTAGCATTGTAAACCCAAACATATGCTTTGCCATTGCTATTAAAAACTGCCGATAAGGGTACTACAATGCGGCTGTCGGTAACTGTTTTATAATTAATTATAATATTGGCGGCAATTCCGGGGTTTATTGTAAAACCGTTTTTTGGTTTTATATTAAAATACAACCGGTGCAATT
>CAZJCR010000023.1:747-26069 GCA_964544385.1 uncultured Bacteroidales bacterium | reverse complement strand
CCAAATTGAGCCATTTGCTCCTTTTTAATAATTTTATAACTTGCTTTTATATATTTAATTTATTTGTTATGATTAAAAAAACCACTGTAACACCGGCTGCCATAGTTATTTGCTTAAGTATTTTAATAATAATACTGGCTTTTAAAAACATAAAACCAACAAAAACCCAAAACAACCTTATTACACCCGACACGTCGCAAAACAATACAGTTTTAAATAAACAAAACAATAAAAACATAAATGAAAAACAACTACCTATAAATAAAAAATACATCAAAAAACAAAAAAACAAAATCGATAATATTGATTTAAAAAAAAGTAAACCAAATACTGCAAAATACTTTAACCAGCAACCCGAAAACAACGCCTTGCCCGAACTTGAAAAACTGGCCTTAGAGTTTAAAACTCCAAAAAATACTATAAGCAAAACTACATCGCCATTAATAGTAAACTACAATAAAACATTCGACCTTGCGTGGGAAACAAAACATAAAACTAACCACACTGTCGAAATTATTAACAACAATGGTAATACAATATTATATGCTAAAACAAATAAAAACAGATACCGTGTAACCCGTAGGCTCGAAAAAGGCGACTATTTTTGGAAACTTAAAAACACCAAAACAAATGAACTTTTATTTTGCGGAAAAATTACAATAACAAACCTATAAAACCCTAAAATAAAATAAATAAACCAACTTTATAAAATACTAAATACTAAAGTGTATATTCGCAACATAAAATAAAATTATAATGTTTGAATTGTAATTGGCTAAAAACCAATCAAGTTTGAACGTTAAAAAATTAACTAATTAACAAATATTTTTAAAATGCGCAATTTATTAATTCTATTTTCATTGGCAGCATTTGCAGTGTCGTGCCAATCTGGTTCAAGCAAAGTTAAGCTTACAAATCAAACCGATTCGGTAAGCTATATTATGGGCCTTAGCGACGGTGAACGTTTGTACCAAAGCTTTGTTCAGGCCAAGCTCGATTCGGTTGTTAAAATTGACAAATACTTTAAAGGTATTATTGACATTACTACCGAAAAAAACGTATGGCTCGAACCCGACAGCAACCAGCAAATTGTTCAGGATTTTTTTATGAAATACCGTCAATTCCGCACCCTAAGCCAAAACGACACCACCGGTACAGTAAAATTCGAGCCCAATGTTAACCAACTCGACTCTATTAGCTATTTAATGGGAGCATCTGATGCCCGTGGTTTAATGGAAAGCTTTAAACGTGCCGGTATCGATTCAATTATTAGCATGGACATTTACATTAAAGGTTTAAGCACTACCGGTAAAAATTTAGAATCGCCTATTGATGTTGAAGCTAATATGGAACTTGTTAATAAATTTTTCGAAAAAATTCAACAAGACCGCTTAATGGCCGAATTTGGCGACAACCTTAAAGCCGGCGAAGAGTTTTTAGCTAAAAATACCGCTTTACAAAACATTACTACTACCGAAAGTGGCTTACAATACGAGGTTATTAAACAAGGTAATGGCGAAAAACCAACCGCAATGAGCCAGGTTAAAGTTCATTACCATGGCACTTTGCTCGACGGTACTGTTTTTGACAGCAGTGTTGACCGCGGCGAACCTGCAACATTTGGTGTTAGCCAGGTTATTCCCGGCTGGACCGAGGCTCTGCAATTAATGTCGGTTGGTTCAAAATTTAAACTTTATATACCACAAAATTTAGCATATGGCTCAAATGTGCGCCCTGGCGGCCCAATCGAACCTTTTATGATGCTTATTTTTGAAGTTGAATTATTAGATATTGTTAAATAAACTTATCAACATAAAACAAAAAAAGCAGTTTGGAAATATCCAAACTGCTTTTTTTGTTTTTAATTGGTAAGTAATATCAATTACCCAAATTGAGCGATTCGCTCAATCGATTTAGATTTTGTAAGTATTTCACTACACTTTGTTAGTGAAACACAACAAACTCTACATCGGGGTTAACCTAAGTAAAGCGTTTATTTGCTACGCTTTAACCGCTCAACTTAGAAATTAATCTTTTTGTGGTTTTACTAAACTTAAATAAAGCTCGTTTAACTGCAATTGTTTTATTGCCGATGGCGAGTCAATCATAACATCGCGGCCCGAATTATTTTTTGGAAAAGCAATAACATCGCGTATCGAATCGAGCCCGGCAAATAGCGATACAAAACGGTCGAAACCAAAAGCTATACCACCATGCGGCGGTGCCCCGTAACGGAAAGCGTTAAGCAAAAACCCGAATTGTTCTTCGGCCTCTTCGTCGGTAAACCCGAGCGCATCAAACATTGTTTTTTGCAACTTGCGGTCGTGTATACGTATTGAACCGCCGCCAATTTCAACGCCGTTAATTACAAGGTCGTATGCATTCGCTTTTATTGCCCCTGGGTTAGTACCAAATAGTTTAATATCGTCGGGTTTTGGCGATGTAAAAGGGTGGTGCATCGCAAAAAAACGTTTCTCGTCTTCGCTCCACTCAAGCAACGGAAAATCGACAACCCAAAGCGGTGCAAACTTATTTTTGTCGCGCAAGCCTAAACGCGAGCCCATCTCGAGCCTAAGCTCGCACAAAGCATTAAGTGTTTGTTTTTTGTCACCCGATAAAATTAACAACAAATCGCCTGGTTTAGCCTGCATAATTTCGGCCCACTCTTTTAACTGTGCTTCGGTAAAAAACTTGTCAACCGACGATTTTAAACTTCCATCGTCGCCGTATTTAACATATACCAACCCTTTTGCGCCAACCTGCGGGCGTTTAACAAAGTCGGTAAGGTTATCAAGCTCTTTGCGGGTGTAACCGGCGCAGCCTGTTGCACAAATACCGCCAATATACTGGGCATTGTCAAAAACTACAAAACCCTTGTCTTTTGTCAAATTGGTAAGGTTGGTAAAAGTCATTTCAAACCTAAGGTCGGGTTTGTCGCAGCCGTATTTTTCCATTGCAACATCGTAAGGCATTTTTTCAAATTGCCCGTTCATCTCGATGCCTTTAATTGTTTTAAACAAGTATTTTGTCAACCCTTCAAAAGTATCTAAAATATCATCACGCTCAACAAATGCCATTTCGCAGTCAATTTGGGTAAACTCAGGCTGGCGGTCGGCGCGCAAATCTTCGTCACGAAAACAGCGTACTATTTGAAAATAGCGGTCGTAACCGGCAACCATAAGTAATTGCTTAAATGTTTGTGGCGATTGTGGCAAAGCATAAAACTGGTTAGGGTTCATGCGCGAAGGCACAACAAAATCGCGGGCTCCCTCGGGAGTCGATTTAATCAAATACGGTGTCTCTATCTCAAAAAAACCTTTGTCGTTAAGGTACTTGCGTGCCTCAATAGCCATTTTGTGCCTTAGTGCAAGGGCGTCTTGCAAAGGTTTACGGCGTAAATCAAGGTAACGATATTTCATGCGCAGTTCGTCGCCACCGTCCGACTCGTTTGCAATTGTAAAAGGTGGTACTTCCGACTCGTTGAGTATTTTTAAGTCCGACACTTCAATTTCAATATCGCCGGTATCAATTTTAGCATTTTTACTTTGGCGTTCAATAACCTTGCCGGTAACCTGTATAACATACTCGCGGCCAAGTTTAGCAGCTTTATCGGTTAAACCGGGATTTTTCGAATCGTCAAAAACCAACTGGGTAATTCCATACCTGTCGCGCAAGTCAACAAATGTCATTGCGCCAAGTTCACGGGTTTTTTGCACCCACCCGCTCAAGGTAACAATTTGGCCAGCCTGCTCGGCACGTAATTGGCCACATGTGTGTGTACGGTACATATATTATATATTATTAACCTGTTACAAATTTATAACTGGTGCGAAAGTAATATTTTATTATGATTTTTATTATAACCTTTATACATAGGTTTTAATTTTACAGCTCCTAAATTTAATTTATATTTGAGTGCACCAAAAAAATATGAAATGATAATTTATGACATTCGACAATAAACCAAGGGCAAGCCGCATAAAACTGGCATATATGATAGTACCTTTGTTTTTGGTAAGTGCCATTGGTATAATTTACCTTGCGGGCAATTCAAAAAGTATGGTATTTATAATTATTGCAGCAATTATTTTTATACTTTACTTTGCAGTGATGGCCATTTTCAGGTTTAACTACATATCGTTTTATGCCGGTCCCGACAAGGTTAGGCTACGATATAAACCATTAAGCCCGTTCCCGGGGCAAAATAATTCAATACAAATAAACTCGAAAAACTTTGCCGGGTACAAAATTAAATACCGGTTGGGCGGGCTTTTAAAATCAATAATACTGATGCAAAAATCGCCGGGTGGCATTGCAGCATACCCAAATGTAAGCATTAACTCGCTCAATAAACCCGAGATAGAAAAAATTTGCAAAGCAATGGACCTTGTAAATGCAATTTCGAACCATGGAAAATAAAACAAGCCCAGCCTATACTACCCAACAATTACGCGACTTACTGGCCTTATGGTCAATAACCGGAATTGGCAGTATGAACTCGCGTAAGCTTATTGCTTTTGCAGGATGCGCCAGCAATGTTTTTAAACTCAAAAAAAAAGAACTGCTCACAATATCGGGCATAGGCGAGCAACTGGCAACATCAATAACAAGCAAAAACCATTACCAAACAGCCGATGCCGAACTCGATTTTGCACACAAATACAAAATTAAAATAACTACCATTTTTGATGCCGATTACCCAGTACGCCTTAAACAATGCGACGATGCCCCCCTTATAATTTTTAGCAAAGGGCAACCACTAAACAACAACTATAAATACATAAGCCTTGTTGGCACGCGCAAAGCAACAAACCGCGGCATTGAATTTTGCAATACAATTATTAATAACTTATATCAAAACAAACATAATATTGCAGTTATTAGCGGCCTGGCTTTTGGTATCGATATTGCAGCACATAAAGCTGCACTAAACTGCAACGTGCCAACTTATGCAGTTTTGGCACACGGGCTCGACACAATTTACCCCGCAGCCCACCGCGACACCGCGCTTAAAATGCTTGAACACGGAGGCTTAATTACCGAATTTTTTAAAGGGGCGTTCCCCGATAAAAACAATTTTGTGCGCCGTAACCGTATTATTGCCGGTTTAAGCGATGCCGTTATTGTTGTCGAATCGGACGTTAAAGGCGGCTCGCTTATAACTGCCGACCTTGCAAACTCATACAACCGCGAGGTTTTTGCAGTACCCGGCCGACTTGCCGACAAATACTCAACGGGCTGTAACATGCTTATAAAAACTAACCGGGCAGCACTTATACAATCGGCCGCCGACATTGAATACATTATGGGCTGGCAGGCAAACGAAAAAGCCGTACAAAAACAATTGTTTGTTGAACTTACACCCGACGAAACTATTATTGACCAAATACTAAATACCGATCAGGAAATGCCTATTGACGAAATTTGCAGGTGCTCACAAATGCCAGTTTCAAAAGTATCGGCAATACTATTACAAATGGAGTTTAAAGGAGTAGTTAAATGCCTGCCTGGTAAACTTTTTTCAAAAATGTAAATTATGGAATTTATTGATACTCACGCTCATTTATATGCCGACGAATTTTTGCCCGACAGGCAGCAAGTTATTGAACGGGCATGCAAAAATGGTGTTAACAAAATTATTATGCCGGCTATCGACAGTAAATCGCACGAAAACATGTTAATGATGGCCTCGCAAAATAAAACAAAACTTTTCCCGTTAATGGGATTACACCCAACATCGGTTGACAAAAATTATATAAACGAACTCAACATTGTTGAACAATATTTAACACAACGTTCTTTGTTTAATGGAATTGGCGAAATTGGAATTGACCTTTATTGGGACAAAACTTATTATGAACAACAAATTGACACATTTACAACACAAATTAAATGGGCCAAACAACTCAGCTTTCCGGTAGTAATACATACCCGCAACTCAATAACCGAAACACTCGAAGCTTTGGAACCATTAACAGGTAATGGCTTAACAGGGGTTTTTCATTGCTACTCAGGTAACATTGAACAAGCTAAAACCATAACCAATATGGGCTTTTTTTTAGGCATTGGCGGTGTTGTTACTTTTAAAAACTCGACACTTACACAGGTTATCGAACAAATTGACATAAATCATATTGTTTTAGAAACCGATAGTCCGTACCTTGCACCAACCCCTTACAGGGGTAAACGCAACGAGAGCAGTTACTTAATAAACATTGCGCAAAAAATTGCCGACATAAAAAATATGCCAATAGATACTGTTGCACAAATAACAACAAAAAATGCCCGGCAAATATTTTCGATATAAAAAAATATATGGTATACAACGAGCATAAACCAGGTACATCGATATTAATAATATATACCGGCGGGACAATTGGAATGGTAAATAACCCAGTATCGAGGTCGCTTGTGCCGTTTGATTTTGAGCATATATTAAAACAAATTCCCGAGCTCAAAATGTTCGACTTAAAACTAACCACAATAACTTTCGAAAAGGTTATCGACTCGTCGGACATTACACCCGAAATATGGATACAACTGGCAATTTTAATACGCGATAACTATAACCAATACGACGGCTTTGTAATTTTACATGGCACCGACACAATGGCATACTCGGCATCGGCGTTAAGCTTTATGATTGAGGGACTTAGCAAACCAATAGTTTTTACCGGCTCACAATTACCACTTGGCACATTGCGCACCGACGGAAAAGAAAATTTTATAAGTGCTATCGAGATAGCAGCAGCACAAAAAGGCGGCCAACCAATTGTTCCCGAAGTATCGGTGTTTTTCGAAAATAAACTATTTAGGGGCAACCGTACAAGTAAGCACAATGCCGATTATTTTGATGCGTTCAGGTCGTACAATTACCCCGAACTGGCAAAAGCCGGTATAAATATAACCTACAACTACCCGGCAATACGATACCCTGTAGTAAAAAAAGATATTAAATTTTACACAAAACTAAACCCTAATGTAGCTGTATTAAAAATATTCCCAGGCATACAACCTGCTGTTTTTGATGCAATAACCGATATTAAAGGCCTTAAAGGTTTAATACTCGAAACATTTGGCTCGGGCAATGCCCCAACAACAAACTGGTTTAGCGAAAAAATAAAAAAAGCTGTCGATATGGGCATAATTGTTTTAAACGTAACTCAATGCAGTGCCGGCAGTGTCGACATGGGAGTTTACGCATCGAGTTTAGGACTTTTAAAAGCCGGTGCAATTAGCGGTAACGACATTACAACCGAGGCTGCTGTAACAAAACTAATGTTCCTTTTAGGCCAAAGCCTGTCGTACAACGAAATACGAAACCAATTAACAAAATCGCTAAGGGGCGAAATAAATACATAAAGCGTGCAGTTGATTATATTTTTTTTTGTAATTTGCCGCCCAAAATTTGTTGTAATAATTTTATTAACAATTTTTGGAGAAATGGCCGAGTGGTCGAAGGCGCACGCCTGGAAAGTGTGTATACCGCCTGAAACGGTATCAAGGGTTCGAATCCCTTTTTCTCCGCTAAATATTAATTTTAATGTTAACTGTAAATAAGTAAAATAAAAAAAAGAAAAAGCAATGAAAAAACTACTCACATTATTCGCAGTGATGGGGATGCTTGTATTGGCATCAAATGTTACTTTTGCACAAACCGAACAACCGGCTACCGAAAATGCAGAAGCTGTAATTGATACAAACCAGGTTAGTGCAGAAACTGAACAACCTGCCGAAGCAGTTGCCCCCGCTGAAACAAAAGACGAAGCAGCCCTTGAAGGCCAAACAGCACATCAGGTATTAAAACAAAAATTTATCGAAGGTGGTGCCGGATTTATGGGTACTGTATTCCTTTGTTTAATTTTTGGTTTAGCAATTTCTATCGAAAGGATTTTTTATCTAAACCTTTCAACAACTAACACAAAAAAATTATTGAGCCAGGTAGAAAACGCATTAGAAAACGGTGGTGTTGAAGCAGCTAAAGAAGTATGCCGCAATACACGTGGCCCTGTTGCAAGTATTTTTTACCAAGGTTTAGACCGTTTTGACGAAGGTATCGAAATGGTTGAAAAATCGGTTGTTGCCTATGGTGGCGTACAAGCTGGTTTATTAGAGAAAAACCTTAGCTGGGTAGGTTTATTTATAGCCTTAGGTCCAATGTTAGGTTTCTTGGGTACAGTAATTGGTATGGTTGCCGCTTTCGACGCGATTAAAATTGCCGGCGATATTAGCCCCGCTCTTGTTGCAGGTGGTATCTCTATCGCACTTATTACAACTATGGCAGGTCTTATTGTGGCTATGATATTACAGGTTTTTTACAACTATTTTGTTGCAAAAATCGATTCATTAGTTAATGATATGGAAGACGCTTCGATATCGTTAACCGACATGCTTTACAAATACAACTTGAAAAAATAACCCCGAAATGGAAAGAAAATTATTATTAAAAGTAGTTTCAATACTTTTTTATGTTCTATTAGGCCTAAGTGTTGTTTTTGCTTTTGTGTTTTATTCAAAAGAAGGAATGGCCGACCTGATAATTAAATGGACATACATTTTGGCCGCTATTGCAACTGTTTCAGTAATTGCAATATCGCTAACCGGAATGTTCCGTTCAAAAAAATCAATTATTAGCAGCCTTATTGTACTTGGTATTGTTGCTGTACTTATAGGTGTAAGCTACTCGTTATCGTCTGATATTATGCCAACATTTTTTGGTGTCGAAGAGTATAATTTAACCGGCCCAAAACTAAAGTTTATTGATACAACACTGTTTGTAACATATATACTTAGTGCTGTTGCAGCCCTTGGCCTTATTTTTTCAGAAGTGAGGGGAGCCTTAAAATAAAATTTGCAGTTAGCAATTTTACAATGTAGAATCAATAAAATAAGAAATTATGCCAAAAAAAACACCTGAAGTTCCTTCATCTTCGCTGGCTGACATTGCTTTTATGTTATTGATATTCTTTTTGGTTACAACCACAATGGATACCGATTTTGGTATCTTAAAAATGTTGCCCCCACCTGTTCCGCCCGACCAAAAGTTAGACGAAGATCAGAAAATTAAAGAGCGTAACGTTTTTGTGGTGCTTATTAATAAAAACGACCAACTTTTGGTCGAAGGGCAGCCAATGAATATTAAAGAGTTAAAAGACGCAGCTAAGGAATTTATCGAGAACCCTAACAGGCTCGAGACACTTCCTGAATTTAAAGAAAATGTTGAAGTCGAATTTTTTGGATTAGTCGATATTTCGAAACAAGTTATATCGCTCCAGCATGACCAGGGAACCTCGTATGGAATTTATATACAGGCTCACGACGAACTGTCGAAAGCCTATAACGAACTTAGGGACGAATTGTCGTTACGCAAGTTCGGCAAACGTTATGAAGATGTTGATGCCGACCGCCAAAAAGCTATACGCGAAATTTTCCCTAACAGGGTTTCAGAAGCTGAACCTAAAAATTATGGAGGGAAAAAATAATGGGAAAATTTAGAAAAAGCGGAAAAAAAGAAGTTCCACCAGTATCAACAGCATCATTACCCGATATAGTTTTTATGCTACTGTTTTTCTTTATGGTTTCGACAACCATGAAAGAGGTTACTTTAAAAGTAAAAATTACAACACCCAAAGCCAGTGAAACAAAAAAACTCGAGAAAAAATCGTTGGTAAGTTATATTTATATTGGGGCACCTCTGCCAACTTACGCGAAAGTGCTTGGTAGTGAACCACGAATACAACTTAACGACCAATTTGCACAAGTTTCAGACATTGCCGACTTTGTTGAATCGGAAAGACAAAAACGCGATGAAAAAGAAGTACCATTACTTACTACATCGCTAAAAGTTGACGAAAATACAAAAATGGGTATTGTTCAAGATGCTAAACAAGAACTACGTAAAGTTAGCGCGCTAAGGATAAACTACTCGGCACGTAAAGCCGATAAATAGTTTGTTTTTAAAAATATTAAAAAGGCTGTTGCAATTATGTAACAGCCTTTTTTATTTAATATTACCAATAAATCCACCACCTAAAAGCATATCGTTTATATAAAAAGCTACAGTTTGCCCAGGAGCTATCCCCCACTCGGGCTCATCGAATAATACTTTTAACTTTTTATCGTCAATAATGCTTATAAAACCTTGCACGTTTTGCTTACGGTAACGTATTTTAATAGTTAATTTAGTTTGGTTGCCGGGCAAATAATTAAAAAAGTAATCGTAAACCATCATCGAGCCTTGGTATAACTCGTTTTTAGTACCAAGTTTAACAATGTTATTATTAGGCTCGATACCAACAACATAGTACGGACTATTAGTAACCAAACCTAAGCCACGCCGTTGCCCTATGGTATAATATACATACCCGTTGTGGTGTCCTATTATTTTTCCATTACTATCGACATAATTGCCACCTTGTATGTTTATGCCCCTTTTTAATAGCTCCCCCGTAATAAAAGGCCTGTATTGCTTATTTGTAATAAAGCACAAACCAGTACTCTCTTTTTTACTGTGCAACAAATTGTAGCCATTATTATCAGCTATTTTAAATACTTGCGTTTTTGTTAACATGCCTAACGGCAAAATAGTTTTACTAAGTATAATTTGGGGCAGACCCCACAAAAAAAACGATTGTTCTTTTTCAGCATCGGCTCCCTTTGCAACAAAAAAACGGTTATTGTGCCCAACAATATTTGCATAATGCCCGGTTGCTATAAAACTGCAATTATATTTATTGCTTAGCTGATACAAAAAATGCCATTTAAAAACAATATTGCATTTAGCACACGGGTTGGGAGTTTCACCATTCAAGTAACCATCGACAAAATAATTAACCACTGAATTATAAAAACACTCGCGCAAGTCAACAACATAATGTACAATACCAAGCTTTTGAGCCAACATACGTGCGTCATAAATGTAATCAGGCTCGGCAGTCATGTTATTATCATCGGTTTGCGACCACGTTCTAAAAGTAACCCCTTTTACGATATAACCTTGCTCAATTAATAATAAAGCAGCAACTAAACTATCAATACCTCCACTCATACCTAAAAGTACAGTTTTGTTTTCGATAGTTTTATCGATAAAATTAGTACAACAATGTAGTTTACTTTGCATAAAAACAAGCTGTTAAGGCTATTAAAAAGTTTTTTTTACAAGAGTTTTAAAATATTTGTCTAATTGGCTCACTTTTATTAAATTACTACATTAAAAAATGGAGGCTTTTATGGACAATATTTTATTCAAATATTTTGAAAACAGATATAACGCGCCCGATAAAGGTTCGGGTACAAACGAGCAATTTGGCCCTGTAATAACAATATCGAGGCAAACCGGCTGCGAGGCACATGTTATTGCATCGTTAGTTGTTGAAGAGCTTAACCGGAATGCAAAAACCAAACCATGGCGTTTTCTTGATAAAGAAATACTTGAGAAATCGACAAAAGAGTTAAATGTTTCATCGGAAGAGATTGAGGATTTTTATAAAAATAAAGATAAATCGACACTTATCGATATTGTAAAAGCATTTAGCCCTACACATATTAACGATTTACGGATAAAAAATACCTGCCGCGACATTTTGCTCGATGTGTGTAAAGATGGATATTTAGTTTTTTTAGGGCGCGCCGGGGCAGCAATTTTGCAAGACAAACCCAACACCCTAAACATACGCATTACAGCCCCGTTTTTATGGCGTATTGATGCACTAATGCGAAACCGACAAATGACAATTGAACAAGCCGAAGAGTATGCAATTGAAACCGACGAACAACGGCATAATTTGTTTTACACTTTTTTGGGTAAACAACCCGGCAACCTCGATTATTTGTTTGATGCAACAATTAACCGTTATGGTTTTTCGAGATTGCAGGTAGCACAATTGATAATACACATGGCCAAAATGAAAGGGCTAAAGCTCGAATAATAAAACTAATGGTTGCATTGTTGCCCGTTATCGTGTGAGTGAGGCGAGCAAACAATAAAACTATCGGTTAGTTTTTTTTCTAAATAATCGGTAACAACTTTTTCAACATTGCCCGAGCAACCACGTATTACCTTTATTTGTGAGTTGGTTATTTTATCAACAGCTCCCTGGCCAATTTGTCCTACAAGTAAAACTTCAACACCATATGTTTTAAGATCATTTACCAAATTTGATTTACAGCCACAACTTACTCCCGGCTCTAACTTGGTTTCTTTAACAATTTTATTGTTTTCAATTTCAAAAATTGTAAAATGGTTGCAATGTCCAAAATGATTGTCAACCGCATTATTATTTGTTGGTACTGCAATTTTCATAAGTAAATAATTTTAGAGTTAAAGTTTTAACGCTTGCCCCGGTTTATAGGGGTGTAACACCCGACGTAATTTTCAAAATGTTTGTGTAAACATACTACCCGAGTGTTTCATAACATAATATGTTACAATATATCTGTAATAACTTAAAATCCGCAGGTATATTTTTCTAACCACAGAGAGCACAAAGTTCACAGAGAAAAACATCACTGTTTTAAATGAGTCAAACCCAAATTGAGCGATTCGCTCAATCGATTTCGATTTTGTAAGTATTTCACTACACTTCATTAGTGAAATACAACAAACTCTACATCGGGGTTATACCTAAGTAAAGCGTTTGTTCGCATAGCTCCAACCGCTCAACTTAGGTCAAATTTTGCGTTTCTCTTTATTCTCTGCGGTTTGTAGTATTTTACTTGCTGATTTTAGGAATAATGCAATTTATTTAACGCGCATTAATCCAAACATTTTAAACATATAATTTGGTAAAGGTCCATATGGCCTTTTTGCAAGGTTAAGATACCAGCCGATTTTTTTTAGTAATGGTATTTTATGTGTTTCGACAAATTCGATAAGGGTGCCTTCGGGAGCCTGAATGTAAGCAAAACTACCAGCAGCCTCGCCCATATCGAACGATTTGTGAGCCTTTGCACTGTCGACAGTAAAAGGGAACCCTTTACTGTTAACCTCTTCGCGTAGTTGATCCATCCCATTAATATCAAAACATAAATGAATAAAGCCGGGGTCGCCCCAAATACGACCTTCAAAAACATCACGGGGTTCGCGGTCAATAACCTGGACAAGTTCAATTTGGCTTGGGCCTAACATCGGGCTAAAAGCACCATTACGTGTTTCGCTGTGTTTTAATAGCACCCGACGGTAGGTGTCGTTGCAACCTGGCACACCGGCCCAGTCGTCAAAATTATCGGTTTTATCGTAAACTATAGTATCGTAACCTAAAATATCGCTATAAACAACCATGCTTTCGTCAATATTTTTTACGCCAACCACGGCACCAAAAACCCCACCATTTACCAGGTTTTTGGTAAACATAACAAATGGGTCGTAAACCATCTCCCAAATATTACCAAAAGTATCTTTTAAATAAAAATGCTCGTTACCAGCAGGGTTCTTCGATATTTGTGTAAGTATCTCGATATTATTTTGCTGAAAAGTGTTGTAGGTTTTATGTATATCGGCGGTTTTAAGTTTACCGATTGTTATTCCAAGGTCGCCAATTTGCACCTGAAACGGGCAGGTAACAGGAGTTTTTCCGGTATGTTGCCAAATCTCGAAACCTCCGCCCCCCTGCATGTTAAGGGCTAAAATAGCGTGCCTTTCACGGGGCTGTCCTCCGGTATGTGGTAACATCAACTCGGCCATAGCTGCCTCTTCAAACATTTTTATGTCCATACCAAAATTGGTACGGTACCATTTAAAGCCTTCGCTAACACTTGTAACCCCAACTCCAAGTTGCTGGATACCATTTATTTTTTTTGCCATATAATTATTGGTAAATATATTTTTATAAAGGTTTTACCCTGCTGCTTAAGTAGTAATATAAACATGGACACCAACGGCGTATATGAACCATGAGTGTTTCTTTTCCACCAAAAATTACCTCATTACGTTGTTTTTTAAGTGCCCGTAAAATAATTTTTGCAGCCTTTTGTGCCGACATGCCCGAAGCCTGACCGGCATCCATAATATTATATTTATCGCCGTTTTTTGTTAATGCATTTAACGATATGTTTGTAACAATGCGGCCTGGTATAAAAAATGTTACTTTAATATTTTTGTTTGTGTATTCGGCTCTCAGGCTCTCGTAAAAACCGTGTAAAGCATGTTTCGATGCCGAGTAGGCGCTGCGGTATGGTATGCCAAACTTACCAACTACACTCGATGTAAGAGCTATCTGCCCGCCGCCGTTTTTAATCATTGTTGGTAATATAATTTTTGTAAGTGCTACTGTCGAAAAAAAGTTAACCTCCATTATTTCGCGGTCGATGTTAATTGGGGTCTCGGCAACAAACGACCGCTGGCTTATACCTCCAAAATGGTATAAACCATAAATTTTTTCGCCATCGGCAATTACTTTTTTTGCAATAGTTTCGAGGGTTTGGGTGTCGGTAAGTTCAAATGGCTCAAGCCTGACTGTACTGCCATTGTTTTGACAAATGTTTTTAACTTTATCGAGCGACTCGGTATTGCGCCCCGACAAAATAAGGCGTACTTTATGTTTCGACAGTTCAACCGCAACGGCCTCGCCAATACCCGACGATGCCCCGGTTAACCAAAATGTTTTTCCGGCAAATATCATTATTTATGTTTTTAATGCTAAGGTTTTTACCCGCCCGAAAGGTAGTATTTTATTTTTTTTAATAAAATACAATGTTACCCAAATTGAGCTAATGGCTCAATCGATTAATATTTTGTAAGTATTTCACTACACATAGTTAGTGAAATACAACAAACTCTATAATGGGGTTATACCTAAGTAAAGCTCTTGTTAGCTTTACTTTAACCGATTAACTTAGGTGTTGATTGTTTTCTTATTTTATTAACCCGGGTTTGATTAATACGATATTTGGCGTTCAACAATATTAACTGTTATTGAGTTGTTAAAACCCGATAAACTATTTAACGAAAAACCTATAATATTCTCACTTTTGCCCCGTGTTAATTTTTGATGCTTATCGTCGTCGGTATCTGAACGTTTTGATGCTGCCAACAAGCTAATATTCTCAGGTTTTTCGCGGGCATATTTGGCCATAGATGTAACAATAGTTTTAATGTACTCTTTCCACAACCCGTGTGAAAAAAAACGAACTTCAACACTATCGGGGCTGGCAATGTTATTATATTTTAACGAGTATATAGGAACAGTTACTTTTATAGTGTCAATATTGCTCTCAACATCGGAGCGTTGCCCATATTCGGTAATTTGATAAAACATTTTGTATTTCCCGCTGGTGTTACTGTTTTGAACTAAGAGCTCGTAAACCGATTCAAAATTGCCATAAGTATTGTGTTCTATCTCGTTTTTATACATATCGAATTGTGCAAACAATAATTGCTCGTTATTAACAGCAACCGGGGGAATAAATTTTACAAGCACTATTGCTTCGCCAAAAGCATTTATAAGGCTATCGACAACAATGTAATGCCTGTTGTCGGAGGGTATTACTGTCGACAGACGCGAGTAATGTTCGTAAGCAACCTGGTTTTGGTTACTTTTTTCGTTATGAAAAAAATCGCAAATAAGTTGAATATTTGTCTTGCGGTAAAAATTAGCTATTACTTTAGCCCGCTCAATTGCTAATTTATAGGCTAAAGTTGTATCGGTGCCTGGGTCCGATATGCCAATAGCATATATTGCTGAATTATTGCTTGGCGGGGGCGATAACAACCAATTTGGTACTGTTTGTGGTTTTGTAAACTGGTATAAATTTGAATGGTTTTGGCGGTTTAACAAGCTGTTGCTTTGGTCAATTTCCGAATCAAAAACATCTTGAAACAAGTCGCGGTCGGTTTGGGCTAACCCAATAAAAGGCAATATGACCAAAATGAGTAACAGGTATCGTATCATTTATTAATGTTTTTCGGTTTACTTATATTTGATGCAAAAATAGCTTAACAGGTTGGTTTTTACTCGTAACTTTTAATTATTTTAGCTTTCTGATTTTATAAAGATAATTATTTGAAATATAGCCTTAAAACAATTCTAACTAAATTTTTATACCATGAGAGCACTTTTAACCCTTTTATTTTTGTCGACAATTATTTTGTCATTTGGCCAACAGCCCGAAAAGATATACAAAACAAAATCGGGGCGAATATCATACTCGTTCGATATAAACGGTATGCAATCGACATACAACTTGGTTTTTGACGATTATGGCACTAAACATGCATTTGAATATTCAATAATTAACCAGGGAATTAACGAAAAATCGAAAACCATAATAACCCCTGCCAATATTTACATTGTAAATTATGTTGAAAAAAATGTTATTAAAATGCCTTACACAAACGACGAAAACGACACCTACGATGCTGGTAACGGTTTTGATTTAGGCAAAATTGCAATCGAAGTTGAGAACGATATCAGCAAAAAAACAGGAACCGAGCAATTGCTAAATAAAACATGCGATGTATTTGTATACACCGACGGCGTAAATAAAGGTAAATACTGGGTTTGGAATGGTATTTTAATGAAAGCCGATTTTTACGACCAAGACGGCACACATATTTTTATTGAGACAAAAGAACTAAAAACCGATGTTTCAATACCTGCAAGTGAATTTGAACCACCTACCGGTTTTGCAATTGTTGATATGACCCAAACAATGGACCAATTACAAATGATGTTTGAAATGCAGGAAGAAGAGTAATATAAATCAGTTTTTATTGCACGATAAATTTCATAATTTTGCGCCCGTTATTGCAATAATACCGGGCGTAATTATTTACAGCCTTTTAAAATAAAACCAAAATAAATGGTATAGATATGGAATACAATTTTGTCGAAATAGAAAAAAAATGGCAGCATTACTGGCAACAAAACAAAACCTATAAAACCAGCATCGATAACACTAAACCAAAATATTACGTGCTCGACATGTTCCCATACCCATCGGGCGCGGGGTTACATGTGGGCCATCCGCTGGGTTATATTGCATCGGACATATACAGCAGGTTTAAAACTTTACAAGGTTTTAATGTATTGCACCCTATGGGTTATGATGCTTATGGCCTGCCTGCCGAACAATACGCAATACAAACAGGCCAACACCCTGCAATTACTACTAATAACAATATTAAACGATACCGCGAACAACTCGACAAAATAGGTTTCTCGTACGACTGGGAACGCGAGGTAAGGACTTGCGACCCCGACTACTACAAATGGACACAATGGGCTTTTATAAGGTTTTTTAACCATTATTACGACAATACTTTACAAAAAGCCCAGCCAATTGAAAAACTTATAAACATTTTTGCAAAACAAGGCAATCAAAATATTGATGCAGCTTGTAGCACCGACATTGTTTTTACTGCTCAACAATGGAACAGCTGGGACGAAATAAAACAGCTTGAGATGCTTATGAACTACCGCATTGCATACATTGCCGAAACCCGTGTTAACTGGTGCCCCGAGCTTGGAACAGTACTTGCCAACGACGAAGTTAAAGATGGCGTGTCGTTACGTGGTGGGTTTCCTGTTGTCCAAAAAAAAATGAAACAATGGTCGCTGCGGGTATCGGCCTATGCACAAAGATTACTCGACGGCCTCGAAAATATAGACTGGACTGACTCGCTGAAAGAAGTACAACGAAACTGGATTGGCCGAAGCGAAGGCGCATCGGTAAACTTTAAAATTAAAGATAACCCAAACGTAATTGAGGTTTTTACAACTCGGCCCGATACACTTTATGGGGCAACTTTTATGGTTTTAGCACCCGAACACGAACTGGTTGACCAAATTACCACAAACGAACAAAAAACCGAAATTGATAAATATATTACCTGGGTTAAAGGGCGCACCGAACGCGAACGAATAGCCGACGTAAACAAAATTACAGGTTGTTTTACCGGTGCATACAGTATTAACCCTATAACCGGTAACCAAATACCTGTTTGGATTGCCGACTACGTGCTTATGGGATATGGAACAGGTGCTATTATGGCCGTACCTGCCCACGACAGCCGCGACTTTGCCTTTGCCCGCCACTTTAACCTGCCAATTAAACAGGTAGTTTGCAAGCCAGGCGACCAACAAACCAACCCCGAAACATGGGCAGAATCGTACGACTCGAAAGAAGGGGTTATGATTAACTCCGACTTATTAAACGGATTAGAAGTTAAAAAAGCAATATCGAAAATTATTGACCATATTAAACAAAATAATTTAGGTTACGGTAAAATAAACTATCGCCTGCGCGATGCTATTTTTAGCCGCCAACGCTATTGGGGCGAGCCTTTCCCGGTTTACTACAAAAACAATATACCCTACGTTTTAACCGACAACAATTTACCTTTACAACTCCCCGAGGTTGACAAATATCTGCCAACCGAAGACGGACAACCACCGCTTGGCAGGGCACAAGGCTGGCACACCCCCGAGGGCTATAATTACGAACTAAACACTATGCCAGGTTTTGCAGGCTCGTCGGCATATTATTTACGCTACATGGACCCCACCAACAACAGCCAACTTGTTAGCCCACAGGCAAATAATTACTGGCAAGATGTTGACTTATACATTGGCGGCACCGAACACGCAACAGGCCACCTTATTTACAGCCGCTTTTGGAACAAATTTTTATTCGATATTGGTATTGTTTGCAAAGACGAACCATTTAAAAAACTTATAAACCAGGGAATGATACAAGGGCGGTCGAACTTTGTTTACCGTATTAAAAACACCAATAAATTTGTATCGTTTAACCTACGCACCAACTACGAAACAACCCAAATGCATGTTGATGTTAACCTTGTACACAACGACGTGCTCGATACCGATAAATTTAAAAACTGGCGCCCCGAATTTAACAATGCCGAGTTTATACTCGAAGACGGAAAATACATTTGTGGATATGCCGTTGAAAAAATGAGCAAATCAATGTTCAATGTAGTTAACCCCGACGACATTGTTGTACAATATGGTGCCGACACTTTGCGCCTTTATGAAATGTTCCTTGGCCCACTCGAAATTTCGAAACCATGGGACACCAGTGGCATTGAAGGTGTTCACCGCTTTTTGCGTAAACTTTGGCGTTTGTTTTTTGATGCCAACGGTAACCTAAAAGTTGACAACAACGCGCCCAAACTGTCGGAACTTAAAATAATAAACAAAACAATAAAAAAAATAACCGACGATATTGAAAAATTCTCGTTCAATACAGCTGTTAGTGCTTTTATGATATGTGTTAATGAACTGTCGGACGAAAAATGCCAAAACCGCGAAATACTATCGCAACTAATTGTACTAATTGCACCATTTGCACCACATGTTGCCGAAGAGATTTGGCAAACACTTGGGCACAAAACAAGCATCACTAAAGCAAACTGGCCGGTTGCAAAACAAGAATACTTAGTTGACAACACTAAAATTTACCCGGTATCGTTTAACGGCAAGGTTAGGTTTAATATTGAATTACCTACAAATATGCCTAAAAACGACATAGAAAAAACCGTACTCGAACACCCGAACACTACAAAATGGATTGAAAACAATACCATAAAAAAAATTATTGTAGTTCCGGGCAAAATTGTTAATATAGTTTTGTAATATTAAGTGTACCAACATTTTAAAATTTTATGCCAACACAAAAAATTATTGGCCAGGTTAAAGCCTACATAATAATAACATTTGGCTTATTTGTTCACGCACTTAGCTGGACAGCCTTTTTGATACCGGCCAAACTTATTAGCGGCGGTGTTGCTGGTATTGCAGCTACAATTTTTTATGCCACAACCATACCCACAGGGTACAGCTATTTAGCAATAAACGGTGTACTTATACTAATAGCTATTAAACTATTAGGTGCAAATTTTGGCATAAAAACCATTTATAGCGTGGTAGTAATATCGCTATTTTTAAATTTACAGCAAAAATTTATTACCGAGCCAATTATTACCGACATTTTTATGGCAACGGTATTAGGTGCGGTGTTATCGGGGGTTGGTATTGGTATTGTATTTGCCCAGGGCGGTAGTACTGGTGGTACCGACATTATTGCAATGATTGTAACAAAATATCGTAACATGAGCCCCGGTAAGGTAATCTTATATTGCGATATCATAATTATTAGCTCGTCGTACTTAGTTTTTCAAAGCATCGAAAAACTTGTTTACGGATTTGTTGCAGTTGGTGTAGTTGGTTACACTATCGATTTAGTGCTTAACGGTTTAAAACAAAGCGTGCAGCTTATGATATTCTCAAAAAAGCACAACCAAATTGCCGACGAAATTAGCACAAAAGTAAAACGGGGCGTTACACTGCTAAATGCTTCGGGCTGGTATTCGAAAACCGATACAAAAGTTGTTTTAACAATTGTAAAACGTTACGAGGTGCAACGTGTTTACAGCATAGTAAAAGAAATTGACAACGAGGCATTTATATCGCAAGCAGCTGTTATGGGCACTTATGGGCTTGGTTTTGATCCCCTTAAAGGATAAAATATTATTAAAATTATAAAATGAGAAAAGACATTTTTACCACTATTGTTTTAGTTATTAGTACTTTGTTTTTACTTGAGCGGTGTAATATAAATGCGAAAACTACAACCGACGAAGAAGAACCAGTACACGAAATTGAAAACAAACCAGTTATTTATGAATATGGATTACCTGTCGACTCGTTTTACATTACCGAAGGCAAAATAAAGCGCGGGCAAAACCTTGCACAAATACTAAACTCGCATGGCGTACCAAACGAAACACTAAACCAACTAAGCAAAAAAAACAATGCGTTCGATTTACGAAAAATACGGTCGGGCAGTAAATACAAACTTTTTTACCCCAACGATACAATAAAAATACCAAGCTTTTTTGCTTACGAACATTCACTTACCGAGTATGTGCTTTTTAAACTAACCGACAGTGTTGAAATATTATTAGGCATAAAACCTACAAGCATTATCGAAAAAACAGCATCGGGAACAATTACATCGAGTTTGTGGAACGCTATGAAAGACAATAACATAAATCCGTTACTTGCTATCGAGTTATCGGAATTATACGCCTGGAGTATCGACTTTTTTGGACTTCAAAATGGCGACAATTTTCATGTTATTTACAGCGAAAGTTTTTTAAACGACAGCATATCAATTGGCATTGAGCAAATACATGCCGCAGTGTTTAGCCATATTGATAAAGAATACTATGCTTTCAGTTTTGTACAGAACGATAAACCATCGTTTTTTAACGAAGAAGGTGGCAGCCTTAAACGCGCATTTTTAAAAGCTCCATTAAAATACAACCGCGTATCATCAAAATTCTCGAGGGGCAGGTTACACCCCATACTTAAAATTGTAAGGCCTCACTCGGGTGTCGATTACGCCGCCCCCGAAGGCACCCCGGTTTATTCAATTGGCGATGGCGTTATTATTAAAAAAGGATACCAGCAAAAAGGTGCCGGTAATTATATAAAAATTAAACATAACAGTATTTATACCACACAATATGCTCATTTAAAATCGTTTGCAAAAGGCATATCAAATGGCAAACATGTAACTCAAGGCGATTTAATAGGATACGTTGGCAAAACCGGTTATGCAACCGGGCCGCACCTCGATTTTAGGGTTTTTAAAAACGGCAGCCCAACTGATCCACTTAAAATTGAAGCTCCGTCGGTTGAACCTGTAAAAACCGAAAATTTAGAAGAGTTTAATATAATTAAAACACTTTATATTAATAAATTAGACTCGGTTAAAGCTGTTTTTTACAAACAACAACAGCAAACTGTCGACAGTACAATAATGGCAATAAAATAAAAAAAGCGAGCGGCTCAAATTTACAAGCCGCTCGCTTTTTTTTTACCCAAATTGAGATAATGGCTCAATCGATTTAGACCTAAATTGAGCTAATGGCTCAATCGATTTAGATTTTGTAAGTATTTCACTACACTTGGTTAGTGAAACACAACAAACTCTACATCGGGGTTAACCTAAGTAAAGCGTTTATTTACATAGCTCCAACGGCTAAACTTAGGTTTTAATTAGTTTTGTATTGGTACTTAACGCTTTTTAAATCGTTATTGGCTTTAACAATTTTCTGTTTTAGTTCCTCTTTAAATTTAACAGTTTCGTTAAAAATTTGCTCATCGGCAACAGCCAAAATTTGTGCAGCCAGTATACCGGCATTTTGGGCACCATTAACACCAACAGTTGCAACAGGTATTCCGGGGGGCATTTGTACAATCGAAAAAATTGAATCGATACCATTAAGCGATGCATTAATAGGCACACCAATAACCGGTATTGGTGTCATAGCAGCAATAACACCAGGCAAATGCGCGGCCATACCTGCACCAGCAATTATAACCTTAATACCACGGCCTACAGCGTTTTTAGCAAACTGTTCAACCTCGTCGGGGGTTCGGTGTGCCGATAAAGCATTTATCTCGAAAGGGATTTTCATGTCGTTTAATACAATGGCGGCTTTCTCCATAACTGGTAAATCAGACATGCTGCCCATAATAATACTAACTTTTGGTTCCATTAGTCGTGTTTTTTTAAAATATGATGTAATTATTTTATATTTTCGCACCCAAAATAAAACAAAATTAGCAAAACATTATCGACATATAAATATTTATTAAGCTTTAAGTTAAGCGCATCAAAACAAACAATTAATTGTTATACAATTATCAAAAATGGCATATACTAATTTTATTAGTTGCCCGGCAATAAAAGCCCAACTTACCTATTACAATATAACAACACTGTTGAGCTAAAAAAAGCAAAAAACATATTAATAATGTAATTTTGAATATGTACTTAGATACTAATAATTTATAAATTAAACTAAAGTGAAACAGGTAACAATTCTCGACAAAACCTTTGGAGTATCGATACCCGAAGAGCAGATACAAGAAGCTGTAAAAACATTGGCCAACCGCATGAACAGTGAGCTTAAAAATAAAGATGTTATTTTTATAGGTATACTAAATGGCTGCTTTTTGTTTGCCGCCGAATTGTTTAAAAATATTGAGCTCGACTGCCAGATAACTTTTCTTAAACTTGCATCGTACCAAGGCACAACATCGTCGGGCAATGTTAAAAGGCTTATTGGTATAAACGAAAACCTTGAAGGCAAAACAGTTGTTATAATTGAAGATATTATTGATACTGGCAACACTTTAGAAAGCATAATAAAACAACTTAAAGGCTATGAGCCTGCCGAAATTAAAACAGCAACACTGTTATTTAAACCCAGTGCCTACACAAAAGATTTACCTATTGATTATATAGGCATTGAAATACCTAACGAATTTATTGTTGGTTTTGGGCTCGATTACGATGGATATGGACGCAATTTGCGCGATATATATACACTAATACAATAACTTAACACAACAACAAACAATGTTTAACCTTGTTTTATTTGGACCTCCAGGTTCAGGAAAAGGAACACAAAGCGAGTACATTATCGAAAAGTACGGGTTAGTACACCTGTCGACCGGTGATTTACTGCGCGAGGAAAAAAAATCGGGCTCAGAATTGGGCAATGAAGTTGCTAAACTTATTGACAATGGGCAACTTGTTCCCGACAGTATGGTACAACAAATTGTAAAATCGTTTGTGATTAAAAACAAAGACAGCAAAGGTTTTATTTTTGACGGATTTCCACGTACCGTTTCACAAGCCCAATGGCTCGACTCTATGCTTTCGGGGGCTGATATGCAAATATCGCTAATGATAGCTCTTGATGTACCCGAAAACGAACTTGTTAAACGATTACTGGGCAGGGGTGCCACAAGTGGCCGTGCCGACGACCAGAACGAAACTATTATTGCTAACCGCATTAAAGTTTATCACCAACAAACATTACCAGTAATTGATTTTTACAAAGCCCAAAACAAATTTGCCGAAATTAACGGACTTGGTTCTTTTACCGAAATTTTTGAGCGAATTGCCAACAAAATTGAAACAATGTAAAAAAAAGCTGCCACCTTATTAAAAGATGGCAGCTTTACCCTATTTCCCCTATTGTTACCCAAAAAATTGAATCGTTGTTCCCTTTTTAGTAGTATTATTTATTTTTGTATAGCATTATTCATCGACAGTAATGCACTGTTTACTTTAAGCCCTTTATTATCGGCATTGTCTTGGCTTATCTCAAATTTAAGTTTATCGTCAACAATTACAAAATTTATTACCGAACCTTTAGTTATTGCTCCCGGGGTTTCGGTTATAATTAAAGTACCTTTACCTGTTTTTTGCGATATCAGGTCGGCATTTTTTGAATAATTGGCACTTTGGTCAACATATAAAATTTGGCACGATGTAATATCGTCAACACTACTAAAATCGACAATTTTTATTGTTTGATAACCAAATTTTTTACCACCCGTTTTTGTCCTCAATTCACCGGCCAAAAATTTATTCCGTACAACCCCAATAATAAAATCACCCTCGGTAGACTCGCTCGGCCATCCAAAATAACGTAAAAAGTTCATTGTAAAAAGCGTTTTATACTTATTAAGCTCGGCCTCTTGGGCATTGGCACTAAACATACCGAACAAAACTGCTAAAACAATCAGAAATTTTTTCATAATATTTTATATAATTATTAATTAACTACCCTTTATACTTTATAAACCCTTTTTTAGTTGCCAAAATAATTATGATAACCGATACCAAATTAATTGCAAAATTTTGGGATAAAAAATGAGCCATATCACCTTTATAACTAATAATTACTATAATAACATTAGTAAATACTGCTATTATTTGCTGTTTACTGGTACTTATTAACAAAATTGAGCGATTTAAGCTCACTTAAACAAATAACAAAGCATTGCTTAGCTGTATTATAAAATAGTAACATTGAGCAAAAGCAGCTATATTTGCATCGATAAAAAAATAAAAAATGACAACAAACTTTGTTGATTACGTTAAGATATTTGCCAAATCGGGCAATGGTGGGGCTGGTTCAACACATTTCAGGCGCGAGAAATACATTCCCAACGGTGGCCCCGATGGTGGAAACGGGGGCCGTGGTGGCCATGTAATACTTAAAGGTAATAGCCAACTTTGGACACTTTTACATTTAAAATATAAAAGACACGTTTTTGCCGGCGATGGCGAGAGTGGCAGTGGCATGTTATCGACAGGTGCCAACGGTAACGATGTTTATATTGAAGTGCCATTAGGTACTGTTATTAAAGATGGCGAAACCGAAGATATTATTACCGAAATAACCGAACACGGGCAGGAATACTTTTTAATGAAAGGCGGCCGCGGTGGTATGGGAAATGCTTTTTTTAAATCGGCTACACAACAAACCCCGCGTT
>CAZJCR010000023.1:0-737 GCA_964544385.1 uncultured Bacteroidales bacterium | reverse complement strand
GAGGGTTGGCGCATTTTAGAACTTAAACTACTGGCCGATGTTGGTTTGGTGGGCTTTCCAAACGCCGGCAAATCAACATTACTGGCATCGGTAACCGAGGCTAAACCAAAAATTGCCGACTACGCTTTTACAACTTTAGTACCAAACCTTGGTATTGTAAGCTATCGCGACTCAAAGTCGTTTGTTATGGCCGATATTCCGGGTATTATTGAAGGTGCCAGCGAAGGCAAAGGCCTTGGGCTTAGATTTTTAAGGCACATTGAACGTAATAGTATGTTGCTGTTTTTAATACCCGCCGACAGTAAAGACATTAAACAAGAATACAATATACTTATTAACGAACTTGAACAATATAACCCCGAATTACTTGATAAACAGCGACTACTGGCTATTTCGAAAAGCGATATGCTCGACGATGAGCTAATGGCAGAAATTGAGAACGATTTACCCGATGTTAAGCATGTTTTTATTTCGTCGGTATCGCAATTTGGCCTGCAAAAACTTAAAGACATGATTTGGGTAACCCTAAACCAAAATACATGATAGAATTTTTTGAACAAATTGACATAACTATTTTTTTGCTGATAAACGGTTTTAACTCACCATTTTTCGACACAATTATGTCGATAATTAGTGGCAAGCTTACATGGTTGCCCGCTTACATTTTAATTATTACGGCAATCATTAAAACCGAAAAATGGCGCTTTTGGTTGCCATTATTTGCATTAGTATTAACA
>CAZJCR010000022.1:0-26555 GCA_964544385.1 uncultured Bacteroidales bacterium | reverse complement strand
TTGTCAACAAGTTCTGTATTTGCCACTGAATCGTAAGCAACATATGCAACAGCCAAACAAGTAACCCTGCCGTTATTAATGTAAACAACCAGCTGCAAATTACCAACCAACCCGCAAATACCGACCTTTGCACCGGGCAGTCGGCAAACTTTACAATTACCGCAACAGGCAATAACCTAAACTATCAATGGTTTTTTAATGGCCAAAAAATCATCGACGAAAACAACATTTGGGGCACAAATACAGCCAACTTAATTATCGATAATATTACTAAAAACAACCAAGGCAACTATGCATGCGTTGTTTCCGACAATTGTACATCGGTTAACAGTTACAATGCATTGCTAAATGTTAAAAACATAACCCAAATTACAACCCAGCCCCAAAATGTTGCTGTTTGCCAAAACCAAAGTGCCACATTTAATATTATTGCCAACGGACATAATTTGCAATTCCAATGGCAAAAAAACGGAGCTAATATTGAACCAAACCTAAATATTACAGGCATTAACAGCTCGGTACTTATAATTCAAAACACCACAAATACCGATGCGGGCATATACAGGTGCTTAATTACTGGCAGTTGCAACAACCAACTATCAAACACTGCCGAACTACAAGTTAACCTTTTGCCCGACACACCTGGCCAAATTATTGGCAACACCATTGTTTGCCAAAACCAACAAAACGTAATTTATGTAGTGCCCGAAATAAATAACACCGACAATTACATTTGGGACATACCTTACGGGGCAACAATTGTTTCGGGCAACTACACCCGGTCAATACAAGTAAGCTATTCGGCAAATTCCCTTTCGGGGATAATATCGGTCAAAGGCCAAAACAGTTGCGGAACAGGCCCTATAAGCAATTTTTTACCTATAACAGTTAACAAATTACCAATAGCCAACGCCGGCCCCGATGTTTTGGTTTGCGGTAACACTGTTAATTTAGATGCAAATAATATTAGCGGGCAATGGTCAATTTTACTTGGCGATGCAAATATTAACAACCCAAACCTTTATAACACGCAAGTTACAGGCCTTTTACCAGGCATAAACACTTTTATGTGGACAGTTACACAAAACAACTGCACAACTATCGACACGGTAAACATTACAAACACAACTATACATGTTGATGCAGGCCCCAACCAAACTATTTGTTCAAAACAAACAACACTTAATGCATTAACACAATACAACAACGCAACATGGGCAATTATCGAAGGCTCGGGAAATATACTAAACCCCTCATCAATAAACACAACAGTAAATAACCTAAAACAGGGAGTTAACAAATTTACATGGTCGGTAAATTACCTTGGCTGTATTAGTGCCGATACAGTTACAATTATTAGCGATTTACCTAATACGCCTTATGCCGGCCCCGACCGAATTATTGATATTGATCAAACCACCATGGAGGCAACCCCGGTTGAAAACGGAACCATTGGAACATGGATAATAATAAGCGGCAGCGGCAATATATTAAGCCCTAACAACCCATCAACAACAATTTCAGACATTTACCCCGGCCAAAACACAATTATTTGGCGCGTTCAACGCAATAATTGCATTTTAGCCGACACCCTATTTATCGATAACATAATGGTTAGCCAACCCGAAGCCGGGCCCAACCAAACAATTTGCACAAACTCAACCCGCTTAGGAGCTATTAACCCCGATATTGGCGTTGGCGAGTGGGAAGTTATTTCGGGAATGGCCTTTTTCGACAATAAATACAATGCGTCAACCCGCGTTACAAACCTTGCCAATGGAAACAACTGGCTCAAATGGACAGTACGGACATCGGGGCTTGGCATTAAATACGACTCGGTACTTATTGTTAATAACCAACCTACCACAGCCAACGCCGGCCCCGATATTATTTTATGCACTAACAACTTTACGCTCCAGGCAAATAACCCTGTTTTTGGTAACGGAATTTGGACACTTAACGGCGGGTCGGGCAATATTGCCAACATTAATAATTACCAATCGTTAATCGAAAACCTTGGACAAGGCCCAAACGAACTTAAATGGACTATTACTAACCAAAATTGCACATCGGTTGATTATGTTACAATTACAAACAACACACCCTCAACTGCCAATGCTGGTGTTGACCAAACAATTTGCACCGACTCAACCGTTCTTATACCAAACACACCCTCAATTGGGTCGGGCTCATGGAGCATAGTTTCGGGCTCGGGCTATTTTACCGGCAATACTGTTACAAAATTATCGCCAAACCAAAACGTGTTAAGGTACACTATTACAAAAGGAACATGCAACTCGTACGACAACATTACCATAACCAACAACAAACCAACAACACCTAACGCCGGATATAACCAAAACATTTGCGACAACTTTATTACACTTAATGCAAACCCGGCTTTACAAGGCTCAGGCAAATGGTCGGTTATTAGTGGTGCCGGTATATTTACCGACACATCGGCAAACAATACTATGGTTACAAACCTTACAAACGGTATAAACATTTTTAGATGGACAATAACAAAAAACAACTGCGTTTTACACGACGAGGTTGAAATTACTAACAACTTTATACAAGCCAATGCCGGCAACGATATTACTATTTGCCAAAACAATTACCAACTACTTGCATCAAACCCATTGCCCGGTAACGGTTTATGGAGCATTGTTGGCAGCAGCGGTGCAATTTTCGAAAACCAAAATGCACCAAACACTATTGTTAAAAACTTATCGAACGGTAAAAATACATTACGCTGGACTGTAAACAATAACGGCTGCTCATCGTACCACGACGTTATAATTACAAACTCGGAACCTACACAGGCTTTAGCCGGCGAGAACCAAAGTGTATGCAGTAAAACAGCATTACTTAATGCAAATAAACCAACATTTGGCTCCGGAAACTGGCTTGTTATGAGCGGTAAAGGCGTGTTCGACAATAATACATTGCCTAAAACCACAATACGTAATTTAGCTGTAGGACAAAACACCCTGCGTTGGGTTATTACAAATGGACAATGCTCATCGTACGACGAAATTACTATAACAAGTAACCTTGCCGAAAACGTTTTTGCCGGTAACAACCAAATAACTTGCTCCGACACTGCAATACTATCGGCTACCCCGCCAACAATTGGCATTGGCAGGTGGTCAATAATTTCGGGAGCAGGTACTTTCGACAACCCTTCAAACCACAATACTGTTATCCGAAATATAGGACAGGGTATAAACTCACTTAAATGGACAGTATCAAGCACCGATTGCCATGTGTCTGATACCGTTATTATTACAAGCACAATTCCTACTACTGCTATTGCCGGAGCCGACCAAATAATATGCTCCGACAATACTACCCTAATGGCTAATACTCCAATTATTGGAAATGGCCAATGGGTTTTAATATCAGGCTCGGCAATTGTCGAATCGCCATCAAACCCAAACTCTAAAGTAAACTCAATTGCTTTAGGAAATACTATTTTGCAATGGGCAATTTATAAAGACGGTTGTTCCTCAACAAGTCAAATTAAAATAACAAACAACAACCCAAGCAAACCGTTTGCCGGATACGATACCCAAATTTGCGGCGATTCGGTACGACTCTTTGCACAACCACCAACAATTGGCAAAGGACATTGGTCATTGGTTAGCGGCGATGCTGTTATTCAAAACCCCGACACAAACCAAACCATTGTTAATAATATTAAATTTAGCGATAACACTTTTAGATGGACCGTTACTAACAAAAATTGCATTTTATACCACGATGTAATTGTTACCAGCAATTATGAATATGTTAACGCCGGCGACGACCGTACTGTTAACACCCCAAATATCCAGCTAATTGCAAATAAACCTTCAAAAGGAGCTGGGCAATGGTTTGTTTCGGCAAGCCCGGCAACTATCGAAAAACCGGGCAACTTCGAAACAATGGTTAACAATTTAGGCCCGGGCGCAAATATTTTTACATGGTCAATTACAAATAATGGCTGCACTGCAACCGACGACATTGTTATTAACTATATTGTTATGCCCGTTGTCGATTTTGAACCATCGGCACTAAACGGCTGCCCCCCATTTGCTGTTAATTTTGTTAACACATCAATTGGCGGTGCCCCTTATTATTGGGATTTTGGCGACGGCTCAACATCGACCGAACACAGCCTTTGGCATACTTTTAACACTACAGGCACTTTTAAGGTTACACTTAAAGGTACCGCGCCATTAGGTTTAACAGTTTTTAAAGACACTCTAATTACTGTTAACCCAATGCCAACTGCTAATTTTGAAATTGCCCCAAAAACTATTTATATACCAGGCGAACATATCAGCTGTTTCAACTTTTCGTCGGGAGCTGAATCGAACCTTTGGAATTTTGGCGACGGAACAACTATTACCCAATTTGCCCCTACATACAGTTACGCAAAACAGGGTATTTACAATATTACATTAACTGTTACATCGGTTAACGGTTGTACCGACTCAATGGTAATTCTTAATGCTGTTGAAGTACTGCCCCGCAGTAGTTTTTTCTTTCCCGAAGCTTTCACCCCATCAACATCGGGACCAACCGGCGGCGCATATAATACAAACGACCGCTCTAACGACGTGTTTTACCCTATTATTACCGACGGGCAAATTTTTGATTACGAACTATTTATTTATAGCCGTGCCGGGGTAATGGTTTTTAAAACCAACAATGTCGACATTGGTTGGGACGGTTATTATAAAGGAAAAATTTTACCACAAGACGTGTATATATATTTAATACAAGGCAAATACAACAACAAACAACCTTTTAAAAAAACCGGAAACGTGTTGTTAATTGTAAAAGAATAAATTTATGTTAAAATATTTATCAATATTTATAATACTAATATTGCCTGCATTTGCACCGGCGCAAGACCCGCATTTCTCGCAATTTTATGCAAATCCTGTTTTTTTAGCCCCATCATTTGCCGGCAGCTCTCAAGCTAAAAGGTTAGTGCTCAACACTCGCGACCAATGGTCAGCCATACCTGGCAATTATATTACATCGTCGTTCTCAGCCGATTATTTTTTCGACAAATTTAACAGCGGCATGGCATTATACGCTATTAACGACAACGCCGGCAGAGGCAAACTAACAACAACTCGCGTTGGATATGCCTACTCGTACTTAGTTAAAATATCACCAAATTTTATCTTTCAGCCGGGGCTGTCGGCCTATTACCAAAACAGATCCATCGACGTGTCGATGCTTTCGTTTGCCGACGAATTTTTTGGCGGACAGTTTATTGGCTCATCATCTGAGGTTTTGCCTCCAACAAAAAGCCATATTGCCGATTTCTCGATTTCGGTATTAAGTTACCTGCAAAACTGGTGGTTTGGCTCAAATGTCGACCACCTTATGAACATATCGCCTGTATTGCGTAACGATTACCGATATGTTAACATGCGTGTTACTGTTTTTGGCGGGTACAAACATAGTATTTTTAAACGCGTTCGCGATAAAACCGACGAGTTTATTCATGCTGCCTTTAAGTATCAATACCAATCAAAAATACATCAAATTGATATTGGAGCTTATTACAACCGGAACCCATTTATTTTGGGAATTTGGTACAGAGGTATACCTGCTATTAACCTATACCCTACTGCCGATGCCTTAGTTTTTTTAGGCGGTATTAAATACAACGATTTTATTTTTAGCTACAGTTTCGATATGTCGTTGGGCAAACTTATTTCACGCTCGGGCGGTAGCCACGAAATTTCAATTATTTATGTCCACAACCAATCACTAAAAGTAAAACCACGTAAGTTTAAACCTATACCCTGCCCCGAACTCTAATACCTAAATTTAGCGGTTGGAGCTATGCGAACAAACGCGTTACTTAGGTATAACCCCAATGTAGAGTTTGTTGTGTTTCACTAACCAAGTGTAGTTAAATACTTACAAAATCTAAATCGATTGAGCAAATAGCTCAATTTAGGTAATAATCAACATTAATATCGGCTTGTAACAGCGCGTTAATTTGGGCTTTATCAACATTCGTGCCGGTAAGGTCAACATATTCGAGTTTTGCCATATTATATAAAACCGAAATTTCGGAAACAGGGTTATCGGCCAAATATAGCCTTTTCAAATTTACAAGGTTATCAAGGCCATCAATGCTTTCAATAGTGTTGCCCGACAGGTTCAGCTCTTCAATCCCAACTAAATTTAACAGTGGCGAAATATCATATATTTGGTTGCCCGATAAATCGATACTTTTGGCATGTATGCAAAACTGTATTCCATCTAAATCGTCAATATCAGATTCCGACAACTCGAACTCGTCAAAGTCTTCGAGATAATAGCTCGGGTATTCAATGTTGGTATGCCCATAATGCCTTATTTTTACTGCATCGTAAAAATTATATTTGCTTTTTGCTTGCTTTTTATTTTTAGTTTTTTGCTTTTTTTCATCATAAACTGTAAAACCATCGGTATTAATATCCCACTGGTAAACTGGCGAGTAATCAATTGCATCATAGTCAACAAATGAGCTTGCGGCTAAGTCAATTCGCTCGATTTTTAATATATGTGTAAGGTTAAGTAAACCGTCAAAATTGTTTTGCTCTGCCAATCGCTGTATTTCAGTAATATAAAAGCTACTCCTGTCGGGGTGGTACAAACTAATTAATTTTGCAAAACCTTTGCCGTCGGCACTAATTTCAATCTCGATAAAATCGGTTATTGCTCCCGATATTCTTTTTAACCCTCCAATATCTTTTGTTTTGTACATGTTTATTAACGCCAGTGCAATTTTATTCAGATTATCGACAGAGTAAGCAGCCTCGAGTTTTTTTTGCAAATCGGTAATTGTCATTACAAGTAAAATTCATTAAAATTATTTCATAAACTCTTTTTGCAGATAAGTAAGCAGAGCTTCGTGGCTAATATCGTATTTAAGTTCACCGGCATGTGCTATCGATATTTTGCCGGTCTCTTCCGACACGGTAATAACAACGGTATCGGTTTCTATCGACATGCCCAATGCTGCCCTATGCCTTAAACCTAAATGTGGCGGCAATTGCAACTCGTCGTTAACGGGCAATACACAACGGGCAGCTTTAAGCGCGTTGCCAATAATAATAACTGCACCGTCGTGCATGGGGCTGTTTTTATAAAACAACGACTCTAACAAACGGTGCGACACATCGGCATTTATTGCATCGCCCGACTGTACATAGGTAACAAGCTCGCTACGGGTTGTAAATACTATTAGCGCACCGGTTTTAGTTTTGCTCATGTTACGGCATGCCCGCGATATTTCGCGTAACGTGTTTAGCGATATGTAGGTAACACTTTTCGAGAAATATTTTTCGAACGGCATGCGGCGGTTTACAATTTCGTGGGTTCCCAATAAAAGTAAAAAACGGCGTATCTCTTGTTGAAAAACAATTATTAAAGCTATTACCCCAACACCCAAAAACGAACCTAAAATTGTACTTAACAGGCTCATATCTAATGCCTTTACTATCATCCAAAATAAATAAAGCACAAATATGCCCACAAAAATATTTATTGCTATGGTTCCGCGTATAAGGTTGTATAATTGATACAATAAAAAAGCTACTAATAAAATATCGATAATATCGAAAAATTTAAGGCTTATAAAAAGGTACATTTTAACTTGGTTTAATTTACTGAATGTAGTTTTTCAAAAAGTTCAATTGTTTCAAAGGCCTCTTTTACATCGTGTACCCTAAGTATTTTAGCGCCACGTTCAAGGGCCATAGTGTTTAAAACTGTTGTACCATTTAGGGCATTGTCGGCATTGGTATTAAGTACTTTATAAATCATCGATTTGCGCGAAAACCCTGCCAATACCGGTAACTCAAAAATCGAAAACTCGGTTAGCCTTTTTAGTAATTCATAGTTTTGGTCAACTGTTTTGCTAAAGCCAAAGCCCGGGTCAATTATTATATCGTTAACACCTAAAGTTGTAAGTTGCTCAATTTTTTTTGCAAAAAACATAAATATGTCTTGAACCATATTATTATAAACAGTGTTTTGTTGCATGTTTTTGGGGGTTCCCTGCATGTGCATTAAAATGTATGGAACTTTTATCTGTGCCGCAACATTAAACATTTCGGGGTCGATTTCGCCTGCCGATATATCGTTAATTATATCGATATTATATTTTTGATAAGCTTTATAGGCTATATCGGCTCTAAAAGTATCTAAGCTAATCAATACATCGTTAAAATTATCCCTAACTGTTGCAAGTACAGGTTCTAACCTGGCCCACTCCTGTTCGGCAGTTATATTATCGGCTCCGGGCCTCGACGAGTATGCTCCTATATCAATTATTTCACCGCCTTGAGCAATAATTTGTTGCGCGCGTTTTAAAACCTCGCCACTTTGGGTTACCCTGCTTGCCTTATAAAAGCTGTCGGGGGTGGCATTAAGTATGCCCATAATTATAGGCTTATCTATACTTATTAGCTTTTTATTGCAATTTAAAGTGTATTTATTAATTGTGTTACCTATTTCGATATACATATATTTATTTTGTTTTTTACTACCCATTTGTTTTCGGCGGTATTTGCAACAACATACAACCACGAGCTGCCGCATAACGGTGCGTAAAAATACTCAAATTGCAATAAAGCCATTGTATTATTATCAAAATAAACAGGCTTGCCAAATTTAATATATACATCGGCTTCTTTTTCGTCCATAAGTTTGTTTATTCCACCTTGCGCGTCAATTTGTTCATTACTAAATACAAGCATATTACGCGATAACAAGCCTTGTTCAACCTTATACTTTTTTTCGTTTACTTTAATTGCCTGTTTAATAATATTATCGGTAATATTTATGCTATCAAGTTTAAAATTTAAGGCAATACTACAATCAAAATCAACACCACCGGTACTGTCGGCAACTAAAATATAACCGTCGGTAGGGTTTGTTATCAGCTTAATTATAGCATAATCTGATTCCAACATGCAATTATCAACAGGTTGTGGCTCATCAATATTATTGTTGCACGCCACAAACGCAAAAAAAATAATGAAAAATAGTAATTTGTCCATAATTATTATCGGTTTTAGTTATACCAAAGTTAGTTTATTTTATTTTTTTTATTGTAAAGATATAGTTTTTTAAAGCCGATACATTAACATTAT
Source organism: uncultured Bacteroidales bacterium (assembly GCA_964544385.1). Taxonomy (GTDB): domain Bacteria; phylum Bacteroidota; class Bacteroidia; order Bacteroidales; family SZUA-534; genus CAZJCR01. The sequence goes on along the minus strand of CAZJCR010000022.1, from coordinate 17,397 downwards.
ATTAACCATTAAAATTTGTATCGGCAGTATTGGCTAAATGTTTTTTTTATTTTTGTAACCATAAAACAATGCACCTAAATTTATAAATATACTTAATTATGAGTTTTATAGTTATCGAGGGTCTCGACGGCTCGGGCAAATCAACGCAGCTTAAAATGTTAAAAAACTACTTAAGCAGTAAACAAATAGCGTTTGAGTATCTACATTTTCCAAGGGTTGAATCGGGTATATTTGGCGATTTGGTTGCCCGCTTTTTGCGTGGCGATTTAGGCAAAATTGACCAGGTTAACCCATATTTAGTAGGCCTTATTTATGCCGGCGACCGCTTTGATGCAAAAAACCAGGTTAACAATTGGGTTAAACAACAAAAACTTGTAATTATTGACCGTTACGTGTACTCAAACATGGCTTTTCAGGGTGCCAAGTTAAAATTGCAAACCGAAAAAAATGAGTTGCGCCAATGGCTCAACAATTTAGAGTACAACTACTATTCAATACCAAAACCCGACCTTAGCATTTTTCTCGACGTGCCATTTAGTTTTACCACAACCAGCTTACAAAACCAACGTACCGGTGCCGACCGCGATTATTTACAAGGTAAAACCGATATACACGAGGCCGACCTTAACTTTCAGGAACTTGTAAGGCGCGAATACATTGAACTTACAAAAAACGACCCAACCTTTAAACTAATTAAATGCTACACCGACAGCAATATGCAAATGTTGCCACCCGACCAAATTTTTGACCGTATTTTGACAACACTTACTAACAATAAAATTATTTAGATATGAACAAAACACTCATTTTTATTTCGCGTATTTTAATTGGTATTGTTTTCATTTATTCGGGGTTTGTAAAACTTGTGGACCCGCTTGGCTCAACATATAAGTTTTCCGACTATTTTGAAGCCATGGGCTTAATTTGGGCACAACCATCATCATTTGTACTAAGTATTATTTTATCGATATCGGAATTTATAATTGGTATTGGTATTTTATTCAACCTTAAAATAAAACTATCGGTACTTGGCGCGCTTATAATGATGATAATTTTTACCCCGGTAACACTTTGGCTTGCAGTTGCCGACCCGGTACAAGACTGCGGGTGCTTTGGCGATGCATTGGTTTTAACAAACTGGCAAACCTTTTTTAAAAATTTAATAATAATTATACCAATAGTATACCTATTTATTTTACGAAAAAAAATTGAACCACTTTTTACATGCAAACAGCAATGGGGCATAATAAGTATATTCACAATAGTATCGTCGGGCATATTATATTATTGCTATAACAATTTACCAATTATCGATTTTAGGCCATATAAAATTGGTACACATATACCAACAGCAATGATAATACCACCCGATGCCCCCGCCCCGGTTTGGGAAAGTATGTTCACATATTCAAAAAACGGCAAAACAAAAACCTTTAAAGTTGACAATTTACCCGACAGTACCTGGACATTTGTTGATGCCAGCCACAAACTTATTTCGAAAGGATACGAAGCCCCTGTTCACGACTTTACTATTACCGGCGACGATGGCGTTGACATTACCGACATTATTTTATCGAACAGTAATTACAACTTTTTACTTATTAGTTACGATTTAGACAAAGCCAACTTTACCAACTTTGATAAAATAAACAAAATTGCCGATTTTTGTAACCAAAATCACATGGGCTTTTACGCCCTTACAGCATCGGGAAACGAGTCGGTTTACAATTTTATCGACAACTACAACCCTAACTTCGAACTTTATGCCACCGACGAAATAACATTAAAAACAATAATACGGTCAAACCCTGGGTTAGTAGTTATTAAAGACGGAACTATAATTAACAAATGGCATTACAATAATTTGCCTCAACCAAACAACCTGTCCGAAACAATTACATCGGCATCATTATTACAATACAAAAAAATTGCCGACAACTATTTTGTAATTACCCTAATTACATTATCGCTAATATTAATGTCGATATTATTTATTGTAACACAAGTATTAATAAAAAAAAATAAAGCCAATTAAAAAATTAGTTATTTTTGCACCGCATTAAACAAATTAAAATTTTGCTTATTTAATAAAATAGTTATGAGAAAAAAAATGGTAGCCGGAAACTGGAAAATGAACAAAACATTCCAGGAAGGCGTTGACTTAGCGTTAGAAATAAACAAATTAGTAACCGAAAAAGGGAATAAAAATGTTCAGGTGGTTTTGGCTCCCCCATTTACACATATAGCCGAGGTTAACAAAGTTGTCGATAACGACCGTATATCGGTAGCAGGCCAAAACTGCGCAACCGAAACATCGGGCGCATACACTGGCGAGGTTTCGGCCGAGATGCTATGGTCGGCTGGTGCCGATTGCGTTATTCTTGGGCACTCTGAACGCCGCAGCTACTATGGCGAAACCAATGCTACACTTAACATAAAAGTTAAAAAAGCCCTTGAATTTAACCTTACACCTATTTATTGCGTTGGCGAAGTTTTAGCCGAACGCGAAGCCAACAAACATTTCGACGTTATTAAAGAACAAATTGAATCGGTATTATTTGACCTTACTGCCGACGAGTTCGAGAAAATTGTTATTGCATACGAACCTGTTTGGGCTATTGGTACCGGTAAAACTGCATCGCCACAACAAGCACAAGAAATCCACAAATTTATTCGCGACCTGCTGGCATCAAAATTTGGTGGTTTAGCCGACAATACTACTATTTTATATGGTGGTAGCTGCAACCCAAAAAATGCTAACGAGCTTTTTGCAAACCCCGATGTCGACGGTGGGTTAATAGGCGGTGCATCGCTTAAAGCCGACGATTTTATTCAAATTATTAACGCTTTTTAAGCACTTTATTTTAAATATTAGCCCCGCCAATTATTTTTGTGCGGGGCTTTTTTTGGCTTTTACTTGTTTACGGGCATATTTTTCAACACCTCTATCAAAAGGTTATAAAACTTTTCAACAGTTGGTATATTTATTTTCTCATCGGGCGAGTGTACATTTCGCAAAGTAGGCCCTATCGATATCATATCTAACGACGGTTTCTTTTCTAAAAACAAACCACACTCTAACCCGGCATGTATAGCTTTAACCTCGGGCTTTTTATTAAATAAAGTTTGGTAGGCATTACTTGTAATTTCCAATATCTCCGAACTTTTATTCGGTTTCCAACCCGGGTAACCATCGGTATGAACAACTACAGCACCAGCCAAATTAAAAACACTTGCAACCATATTGGCTATATCGGTTTTTGAACTGTCAACCGAGCTGCGTTGACTTGTAACTACCTCAATTATATTACCATCAAGGTATTTTACCGATGCAAGGTTATTCGATGTTTCAACCAAACCGGGTATTTCGGTACTCATACGCACAGGCCCATGCGGACATGCATAAATAGCATTTAAAAGTTTTACCTGGTCGCGCATTTTCATAACCGACCGTGGTGTTTCAACTTTATGAAACTCAATAAGTATGTTTTTTTCAACCCCTTTAAGCTCCTTAAAAACCTCTTTACAAAAGTTCGAAAAATAGGTATCAAAGTCGACAATATATTTTTGTTTTATTGTAACAATTGCCCATGCTTCGCGGGCAATAGCGTTACGTAAATTACCCCCGTCAATTTTATTAATGCGCATGTTATACTTAATAGTTGCATTCCATAAAAAACGGTTCAGTATTTTAATAGCATTACCGTAACCTTTATTAATATCGTCGCCCGAGTGCCCGCCCCGTAAACCTTTAACCTCAATTTTATAGGCTACCGAGCCTAACGATGTAGGCCTGTTCCAATAACTAAACGATGCAATTGTATCAATACCACCGGCACACCCTATAAATATCTCGCCCTCATCTTCCGAGTCAAGGTTAATTAATGTATTTGCCGGTAAAAATTCAGGCTTTATTGCAAAAGCTCCTGTTAACCCGGTTTCCTCATCAACAGTAAACAAACAATCAATAGCAGGGTGTACAATGTTTTTCGACGCTAATATTGCTAACTGTGTAGCAACACCAATACCATCGTCGGCTCCTAAAGTTGTATCTTTAGCTTTTACCCAGTCGCCGTCAACTACCGGTATAATGGCATCATTTAAAAAATCGTGGTTTGAGCTGTTGTTCTTTTCGCAAACCATATCAATATGGCTTTGTAGTATTACAGGTTTGTGGGTTTCCATTCCCGGGGTGGCTGGCTTTTTTATTAACACGTTACCTGTTGCATCGGTTTTTGTATCTAACTTATGCTTTTTACCGAAATTTGTTAAATACTCAATCATCTTTTGTTCTTTTTTCGATGGCCTTGGTATTTTACAAATCTCGGAAAAATAATGCCAAACCTCTTTGGGTTCTAATTCATTTAGTGTTTTCATAACTTTTTATATTTAGGTTATAAATAGGAATTACATTGCATTTTATAACACTGATTAACAACTATATACATAAACAATAATTATAAACAAAAAAATATTTTTTAAACATACTTGTAAGTTAAATAATATTTTTTGGTATACCTAATTATTTAGTATAATGATAGTAAACATAAAATGCCAACAAAATAGTGATACCCAAATTGAGCGATTCGCTCAATCGATTTAGACCCAAATTGAGCTAATCGCTCAATCGATATAGATTTTGTAAGTATTTCACTACACTTGGTTATTGAAACACAACAAACTCTATACAGGGGTTATACCTAAGTAAAGCGTTTTTTCGTTTACCTACAACCGCTAAACTTAGGTGATAAATAAAAAATAAAAAAATTATTTAATAACTAATTAATATACAGGTAATTTAAAAAGGGTAATTTAAATTAGTTTTACTTTACAAAATAAACACAAACATTTTTTGTTCAATGTTGTTAAACATTGTGCAGATTAGTATATTTGCTTAATCCTAAAAAAATAACAACTATGCCCTATCTAAAATTTGATAAAACCGAACTTGTAAACCTCGAGTACTCATTAAAACGCGAAGTATTGCGCACTAACCGTGCAGGTTCATATTCGTGTACAACAATTATAAACTGCAATACACGCAAATACCACGGCCTGCTTATATGCCCATTACCGCAAGTTGACAATGGCCGGCATGTACTATTATCAACATTGCACGAAACCGTTATACAACACGAGAAAGAGTTTAACCTTGGCTTACATAAATACGAAGGCGACGTTTACGAGCCCAAAGGCCATAAATATATACGCGACTATACCAGCGACCCTATACCAAAACTTTTATACCGTGTTGGAGGAGTATTATTGTCGAAAGAGATGGTTTTTGTACAAAACGAACCCCGCATACTAATTAAATACACACTTGTTGAGGCCAACAGCCCAACACGCCTTAAACTCAAACCTTTTTTAGCTTTCCGCAATATCCATGCATTAAGTAAAGCTAATATGGATATTAAACAAAAGGTATCGCAAATAAACAACGGGGTATCATGTTGTTTATACAATCCATACCCCGCGCTATATTTACAGATATCGAAGAAAAACGAATTTGTTACTGCCCCCGACTGGTATTATAATATTGAATACATTAAAGAACAATCGCGCGGTTACGACTATAAAGAAGACCTTTTTGTGCCCGGTTATTTTGAATTTGACATAAAAAAAGGTGAATCAATAATTTTCTCAGCCGGCCTTTCTGAAATTACACCATCAGGTTTATCAAAAAAATTCGATGGCGAAATAAGCCGCCGTACGCCCCGCGACAATTACCAAAACTGCATAAAAAATGCAGCAAGCCAAATGTTTATTAATAATAAAACCGATATTAACATTATTGCCGGTTACCCATATTTACCAATACGCTCGCGCGATGCTTTAATTGCACTACCTGGCCTTACCATTTATAATAACGAACCCGAACTGTTCGACAAAATTTTAAAAACTATTTGGAAACAATTTAACGGCCACATTATTAAAGAAAACCTTACCGAATCAGACATTGACACATACCAGGCCGATACCCCTCTTTGGCTTATTTGGGCAATACAACAATGGCACAACTATACAAACAGTAATAATACCTGGAAAAACTACGGTAAAATAATAAAAACAATTATTAACGGCTTTATTAACGAGAGTAAATACTTTACCCTAAACAACAATAAACTAATTTATAGCGATGGTAATTACCAGCCTTGTAGCTGGATGTCGGGGCTTACACAACGCCAGGGGTATTTAGTCGAAACCAATGCACTTTGGTACAACGCAATTTGTTTTGCCAAAAGTTTAACAACCCAAAGCGATATTGTTTTTAATAAAATGCTTTCGGAGATAGAACAAATTGCTAAACAAGCATATGTAAATTTATTTTATAACAACAATATAAACTATTTGGCCGATTATGTTACCAACTTTGAAACCAACTATCAGGTACGGTGTAACCAAATAATTGCCACGGCAATGCCATTTTCACCGCTCGATAAAGACATGATAAAAGGAGTTGTCGACATTGTAAAACAACAGCTTTTAACCCCGCTCGGCATACGCACACTTGCTCCTTACGACGCCGATTATATACCAAAATACGGCGGTAACCATTTTCAACGCGAGAAAGCCGCAAACAATGGCAGCGTGTATAGCTGGTTACTTAGCTTTTACACCGAGAGCATGGCTAAAGTTCAGCCAAAAGGGGCAATAAGGGCAGCAAACAGGTTCTTTGCCGCTATCGAAAACGAGATACAAGTTAACGGTTTATGTACCCTATCGGAGGTTTATCACGGCGACCCGCCGCACCTTGCCAAAGGTTCAATATCATTTGCACTAAGCATTTCCGAATTTCTACGCATTCAAAATATAATTGAACCAATTGAATAAACAGAATATTGCATTAATTGTTATCTATAAGTTGTCCCATACATTAAAAAACCATTAATTTCAAAAAATGAAGGTACTCATGTTCGGGTGGGAGTTTCCACCACACATATCAGGCGGCCTTGGAACCGCGTGCTACGGCCTTACCAAAGGGCTGTCAAAAATTGATAACCTCGATATTATATTTGTTGTCCCTAAAGCTTATGGCGACGAAGAACAAGAAACTATCGAACTAATAGGAGCCGGCAATATTCCAATGCGTATAACAAAAATACAACACGTGTCGCCATATTTTGAAAACATGCAATACCTTGAAGTAGGCTCAAACCTAATTCCTTATGCATCGCCTGAAGAGTATTTTGAACTTATTAACAATATTAAAACAGGCAACCAACATTTTGTACAAACTAATAGCGATGGTTGTTTTGAGTTTACCGGAAAATACGGGGCAAACCTTTTTACCGAAATACACAACTATAGCATTGTAGCTGCACAAATAGCAAATATGTACGATTTTGATATTATACACGCCCACGACTGGCTTACATACCCCGCAGGTATTGCCGCCAAACGAGCATCGGGCAAACCTTTGGTAATACACGTACATGCCACCGACTTTGACCGTAGCGGCGGCAGCGTTAACCCTGCAGTTTTTAACATTGAACTCGAAGGAATGAACATTGCCGACAAAATTATTACAGTTAGTAACCTTACTCGGCAAATTGTTATCAATAATTATAATATTAACCCGGCAAAAGTAACAACAGTTTATAACGCTGTCGAACCAGCTGCACCTGTACCTCAAAAACCTTCGAATAGTGGCATACCCGAAAAAGTTGTTACTTTTTTAGGCCGTATTACAATGCAAAAAGGCCCCGAGTTTTTTATCGAGGCCGCTTACAAAGTTATTAAACGTATGGATAATGTTAGGTTTGTTATGGCAGGTAGTGGCGATATGATGAACCAAATGATTGAACGAGCAGCAAACCTTGGCATTATGGACAAATTCCATTTTACCGGCTTTTTACGCGGCAACGAAGTTTTTAAAATGTTTAAACATAGTGATTTATACATAATGCCATCGGTATCGGAACCTTTTGGCATATCACCACTCGAGGCAATGCAATCGGGGGTGCCCGTTATTATTTCAAAACAATCGGGCGTTAGCGAGATACTAAAACATGCCATTAAAATCGATTTTTGGGATATCGACAAAATGGCAAACGCTATTTATGCAATTCTAAATTACGGCGCTTTATCAAATACTATCCGTATTAATGGCGAAAAAGAGGCTAATAGCCTTAAATGGGAAGAATCGGCAAAAGAAGTTTACAAAGTTTATTGTTCAGCATACTAAATAATAATTACATCAAAATATTTACAAAACATTAATCATCATGAAACACATTTGCTTTTATTTTCAAGTACACCAACCATTCCGATTACGCAATTACTCGTTTTTTGACATAGGCAACGACCACTATTATTACGACGACTACCTTAACGAATCAATACTTCATAAAGTATCGCAAAAATGTTATTTGCCTGCCAACAATTTAATATTGAACCTAATTAAAAAACACGGTAAAAATTTTAAAATTGCATACTCTATAACCGGTGTTGCTCTCGACCAATTTGAACTTTACGCACCCGAAGTTATCGAAAGCTTTCAGAAACTTGCTGAAACCGGCCAAGTTGAATTTTTAGCCGAAACTTACTCGCACTCACTAAGCTCGATAAAAAATATCGAAATTTTTAAAATACAAATTGAAGCCCATAGTAAAAGAATTGAAGAACTATTTGGGCAAAAACCAAAAGTATTCCGCAACACCGAACTTATTTACTCCGACGAAATAGGCACCGAACTGTTTAAACTTGGGTTTAAAGGAGTTTTAACCGAAGGAGCAAAACATATACTTGGCTGGAAATCGCCTAACTACTTATATTACAATAGTATAAACCCGAAACAAAAACTATTGCTCCGAAATTACAAACTTAGCGACGATATTGCTTTCAGGTTCTCAAACAAACACTGGGAAGACTACCCCCTAACACCACAAAAATACGTGCAGTGGATTAAAGAACTCGACGAAAAAGAAGAGGTTATTAACCTGTTTATGGATTACGAAACATTTGGCGAACACCAATGGTACGATAGCGGTATTTTTAAATTTTTAGAAGAACTACCCGCCCAAATAATAAAAGAACCCGGCATAACATTTAGCCACCCGTCGGGTATTGTAAACAAACTGCAACCAGTTGCCGCCGCAAACATAATGCACCCAATTTCGTGGGCCGACGAAGAACGCGACATTACAGCATGGTTAGGAAACGACATGCAAAACGAAGCATTCAACAAACTTTATAGCCTTAGTAACAAAATAACTAAAATTAACGACCCCGAAATTTTGCAAGACTGGGAATACCTGCAAGCAAGCGACCATTTTTATTACATGTCAACAAAATGGTTTAGCGACGGCGCTGTTCATGCTTACTTTAACCCTTACAAAGACCCCTACGAAGCATTCATAAATTACATGAACGTGTTAAGCGATTTTACATTACGTATTAACAAACTTATTCCCGACGAAGTTGGCAACCAGGCTGTCGATTCGCTTTGTAAAACTATTGCTGACCAACAAGACGAAATACGACAACTAAAAGAAAAAATTAAAAACCTTAAAACAAAAAAAACAAAAACAAACTAATTACTAACAATTAAACATTAGTTAACTTTTTGTTTACACAAATTACAATTATACAAAGTAAATAAAACTACTTTAGCACCTTAATTATTTATAAAATGGACATTAAACCTGATTTTTTATTCGAAACAAGTTGGGAAGTTTGCAATAAAGTTGGTGGCATTTATACTGTTATAACATCAAAAATGCCAACTTTTTATCAAAAATATGGCGATAACATGGCATTTATTGGCCCCGACCTATTAAAAGATAATACTACTAAACACCCACTATTTGTTGAAGATAAAAAACGATATATTGAATGGCGCAAAAATGCCGAAACCGAAGGCCTAAGAATTAGGATTGGACATTGGGAAGTTGCTCATAAACCACTTGCAATTTTAGTCGACTTTTCTGATTTCATATCACAAAAAGATATGATTTTTACAAAATTTTGGGAAAAATACAAACTCGACTCTCTTACCGACGATTGGGGTTATATTGAGTCGGCTCTTTTTGGATACGCCGCCGGTAAAGTTATCGAAAGCTTTACAAAACATAACCTTAAAGGAAAACAAGTTGTAGCACAATTTCACGAGTGGATGACAGGCACTGGCGTACTTTACCTTGAAGCCAACGCCCCTTTTATTGGTACCATTTTTACTACACATGCTACTGTTTTAGGACGATCAATTGCCGGGAACGGCCTGCCTCTTTACAACGCTTTAGGAGCATACGAACCCGAAATAAAAGCAAAAGAACTTAACATAGCATGCAAACACTCGCTCGAAAAAAATGCAGCACAAATTGCCGATGTTTTTACTACTGTTAGCAAAGTAACCGCACTTGAATGTAACCACTTTTTAAATAACGTACCCGACTTTATTACACCCAATGGTTTCGCGCTCGAGCATCTCGAACCAATTACACCTCAAACAATTAAAACAGCTCGCCAAAAGCTTTGCGACGTTACTAACGCACTTACTGGTACTATCTGCGACGAAAACACAACTTTTATTGCCACCAGCGGAAGATACGAGTTTAAAAATAAAGGCATCGATATTTTTATCGATGCTTTAGCCAATTTAAACTTTAATAATAAACTAAAAAACCGTATAGTTGGCTTTATTTTAGTACCTGCCCAACAATATGGCCCCAACAAAGAACTACTCGAAAACCTTGTAAATAATACATCAATAGTACCTCACGATTCAATTTGCACGCACGCCTTAAACCCAAATGCCTTTGACCCGGTTATCGACAAATGCAAACAACGTTCGTTGTTAAATTACCCCGGCCAAATGGTAAATATAATATTTGTTCCTACTTACCTTAACGGCGACGACGGTATTTTTAACATGGAATATTACCATCTTTTAAGCGGTTTTGACCTTACAGCATTCCCATCGTATTACGAACCCTGGGGCTACACCCCGCTCGAAAGCCTTGCCTTAGACGTGCCTACAATAACCACAAGCCTTTCGGGGTTTGGACAATGGATGGCAAGCTTTGGCGACGATATATTAAACGGGCTTAAAGTTGTGAACCGTACCGAAAACAATTATCACGACGTTGTTGCAGCTGTCGAAAACTCATTCCTGGCAATTGCAAACGCGTCATCACAAACAAAAAATATATCAAAACAAAAAGCCCATGAGCTTAGCGAAAAAACAGTTTGGTCATTATTTAGCCAATACTATTTTGATGCACATACCAAAGCAATTACACTATCATCAAAACGTACTACTACTAATATTAACTTATCGACTACAAAAAAAATGGAAAAATTAGCTATTAGCAACGAACCTGTTTGGAAAAAAATGATTATCCACTCCGACTTGCCAGATAGCCTTAAAATTCTCGAAGAAATATCGATGAATATATGGTGGAGCTGGAACTATCAAGCCGTTGAAATGTTCGAATATATTGCCCCCGAATTATGGGAAAAATGCGACAAAAACCCTGTAGCACTGCTAAAAAAAGTATCATCCGACAGGTTTACCGAACTTGAAAAAGATAACTCATTTATGCAAAAACTGCAAAATGTGTATGCAGCATTCAAAAAATACATTAACGAACCTGCCAAAACCAATTTCCCTAAAATTGCATATTTTAGTATGGAATATGGTTTAACCGACAACATTAAAATATACTCGGGAGGTTTAGGGCTTTTAGCCGGCGACTACTTAAAAGAGGCCAGCGACACAAACACCCCGATAGTAGCTGTTGGCTTTTTATACAAATACGGTTACTTTACTCAACACCTTACAGTATCGGGCGAGCAACAAGCCAATTTAGTACCCCAAAAATTTGCCGACCTACCTATTGTACCAATACTCGACGAATTTAAACACCCTCAAACAATACAACTCAGCCTGCCCGGCCGATACGTAAAAGCTCGCATCTGGCGTGTCGACGTTGGAAGGGTTCCCCTTTACCTGCTTGATACCGATTTTGTTGAAAACAACGACGAAGACCGTACAATTACAAACCAACTTTATGGCGGTGACTGGGAAAACAGACTTAAACAAGAACTGTTTTTAGGTATTGGCGGCATCAGAGTACTTAAAACATTAGGCATAAACCCCGATATATACCATTGTAACGAAGGTCATGCGGCATTTATTAATATCGAAAGGTTGTCAAACTTAGTACAACACGAAAACCTTACCTTTGACGAAGCTCTTGAAGTTGTAAGGGCATCATCATTATTTACAACACATACGCCGGTTCCAGCGGGCCACGACGCATTCGACGAAAACCTCATCAGAACATATTTACGGCACATGCCCGAACGCCTAAAAATTGACTGGAACGACTTTTTAAACCTTGGGCGCGGCAACCTTAACTCGAACGAAAAATTCTCGATGAGCGTTTTAGCTGCCCGTACATCAAGCCAAATGAACGGAGTTAGCCGCTTACACGGCGAAGTATCGCGCGATATGTTCCAATACATGTGGAAAGGTTACACATCAAACGAGTTATATATCGATTACGTTACTAATGGAGTACACTACCCAACATGGACAGCCAAAGAGTGGCGAAAACTTTATGAATCGAAATTTGGCGAAGGCTTTTTAAACGACCTGTCGAACCCAAAATACTGGGAAAAAATACACCAGGTTCCCGACTCCGATGTTTGGGAAATACGTAATACTTTACGCAAAAAACTTATCGATTATATTAAAGACCGTTTCCAAATGAATTTTGTACAACGGCATGAAAACCCGAGGCAAATTATCGAAATATTAAACACAATAAACGAAAATACACTTACAATAGGTTTTGCACGAAGGTTTGCTACTTATAAACGGGCACATCTTATTTTTAGCGACATAAACCGTCTACAACGTATAGTTAACAACCCAAATCGCCCTGTACAACTATTGTTTGCCGGTAAAGCACACCCACACGACAAAGCAGGACAAGATTTAATTAAACATATTGTTGAAATTTCGCGCCGCCCCGAGTTTGCAGGCAAAATACTCTTTCTCGAAAACTACGACATTGAACTGGCAAAACGCCTTGTTAAAGGTGTCGATATATGGCTTAACAACCCTACCAGGCCACTCGAGGCCAGCGGTACTAGCGGGCAAAAAGCCGAACTAAACGGAGTACTTAACTTTAGCGTACTCGATGGTTGGTGGGTCGAAGGTTATAAAGAAAAAGCCGGTTGGGCAATTTCCGAAAAAATTACATATCAAAACGACGACTTTCAAAACGAACTCGATGCATCAATAATATATTCAACTATCGAAAACGAAATTGTCCCCTTATTTTATAACCGCGATAAAAACAACCTGCCAGTTGAATGGGTACAATACGTTAAACGCTCAATAGCAGGTATTGCACCACATTTTACAACTAAGCGCATGATTGACGATTATACAAACAAATATTATATAAGCCAATACAAACGCTCTAAGTACTTTGCCGATAACAATTTTAAAGCAGCTATTGATATGGCCGCGTGGAAAAGTAAAGTTGCCACTGCATGGAACAATATCGAAGTGGTATCGATAGACTTTCCGAATACACTTAAAAACACCTACACTATGGGGCAAAATTACCATGGCGAGGTTGTTATTGATACAAAAGGACTTGACCATAACGACATTGGTGTTGAACTTGTTTTTGCTGCCAATAACTGTACGCGCATTATCGACAGTAAAGAACTTAAATTAGCAAAAGCTGTTGAATCGGTTGCTTTTTTCGAAATTGACTTTGAACTAAAAAAACCTGGCTCATATGACTATGGTCTGCGCATTTTCCCTAAACACAAAGATTTACCACACCGGCAAGATTTTCCGTTTTTAAAATGGTTATAGATAAAAAAACGTCTAAATATTTAGACGTTTTTTTTTATAATATTGTTAAAACAAAATGTAACTTAACCAAAAATTAGTTATCTAACTTGTATTATTTATATTAAACTTAATTATTATGGAAAACACAAAACCCGATTACACCGAACAAACTGATTTTTCGATATTTACATCGCCATATCAAAACCGTGTTGGGTTCGGTTTACGTTTAGCGGCTTACATAATCGACAATATTTTTGTTCTGGCACTTGGTTATACTGTAAGCCTTTTAGCTCCACAATTTATTGAAAGCATAATGGATTATACCCAGCTCAACATGCTCGAGGGTAACCCTATGTACAACTTTGTTGAAACAATGACAAAAATAAGTATGGGTGCTATTTTTGCAGGATTGTTATATAATCTTGTCGAAGCATTTGCCGGTTATACCTTAGGTAAGTTTATTATTGGTATACAAATTGCAAATTCCGACAGCACTTTTGCAACACCAAATTCATTAATAATAAGATATTTAATAAAAAATATAAGTACAATTTTTAGTTTGATTGCAATTGTACCGGCACTTTTATTTTTTAGCAAAGTTGGGTCTCTTTTAGGCTTAATTATTACTGTAGGGTGCTTTTTTGTATTGGGCGAAAAACGCCAGGCTTTTCACGATATGATAGCAAAAACAGCAGTTTTCAAACGCATCGATATTAAAAATAATTAACACCCAAATTGAGCGATTTGCTCAATCGATTTAGGTTTTGTAAGTATTTCACTGCACTTCGTTGGAAATACAACAAACTCTACATCGGGGTTATACCTAAGTAATGCGTTTGTTCGCATAGCTCCAACCGCACAACTTAGGTAACAATAAAAAGCCTGGTTTCAGGCTTTTTTTTTACAATTTATCTTTCAAAAAACTACCAGTAACCGATTTGCTATACTTAGCCATTTGTTCTGGTGTGCCTTCAAAAACAATATTTCCACCATTTTTACCACCTTCGGGGCCTAAATCAATAACCCAATCGGCGTTTTTCACAATATCTAAATTGTGTTCAATAACCAAAACCGAGTTTCCCTTATCAATAAGTGCATTAAAAGCATCGAGCAATTTACGTATATCGTGAAAATGGAGACCTGTTGTAGGTTCATCAAAAATAAAAAGCATTGGTTTAAAATCATCTTCCTTGCTTAGGTACGATGCAAGTTTAATACGTTGACTTTCGCCCCCGCTAAGAGTGTTCGAACTTTGCCCAAGTTTAACATAACCTAAACCCACAGCAAGCAAACTGTTAAGCTTTTTAATTATTTTATTTTCAGTACCTTTTAGTGTTGTGCCAAAAAAATTAACAGCCTCATCAACAGTCATTTCAAGCACATCGTATATGTTTTTGCCTTTGTACTTAATCTCAAGTATTTCGGGTTTAAAACGTTTGCCTTTACAGCTTTCGCAAACTAATTCAATATCGGCCATAAACTGCATCTCAACCTTTATCGACCCTTCGCCCTGACACTCCTCGCACCTTCCACCATCGGTATTAAACGAAAAATGCGATGGTTTATAACCCATCACCTGAGCTGCCTTTTGGTCTGAGAACAACTTTCGGATATCATCATATGCTTTTATATATGTTACCGGGTTTGAGCGTGATGAACGGCCTATCGGGTTTTGATCGATAAATTCAACATCGTGTATCATTTTATAATCGCCCGTCAGGCTGTTAAAATGTCCTGTTTCGTCTGATAATCCACCAAAATGCTTTTTTAGTGCAGTAAATAATACCTTTTTAACTAACGACGATTTTCCCGAACCACTTACTCCGGTTACGCATGTTAAAGTATTAAGTGGAAACTTTACATCAATGTTTTTTAAGTTATTCTCGCGTGCACCTTCAACCATTATGTAATTATTCCATTTTCGTCGTTTATTAGGTATAGGAACTATCTCCTTACCGGTTAAATAACGGGTTGTAAGGCTGTCGGTTTTGTTTATCATATCATTATGCGAGCCTTCAAAAACAATCTCGCCACCATTTTGACCCGCTAACGGACCAATATCAATAATATGGTCAGCAGCTTTTATAATATCTTCGTCGTGTTCAACAACAATAACAGTATTGCCTAACTGCTGCAAATTGCGCAACACTTTTATTAGTTTCTCGGTATCTTTTGAATGTAACCCAATACTTGGCTCGTCGAGTATATACAACGAACCCACCAAACTACTACCTAACGATGTTGCTAAATTAATACGTTGGCTCTCGCCACCCGATAACGACGATGAAAGCCTGTTAAGGTTAAGGTAATTTAACCCAACATCGTTTAAAAAACCAAGGCGGTTTTTTATCTCAACCAATAACCGCTCGGCAACTTTTGCGTCGTGGCTGTCAATATTTATATTATCAAAAAAATCAATAAGCTCATTTATAGGCAATAAAACCAACTCCGATATTGTTTTACCACAAATTTTAACATAATTGGTTTCGCTTTTTAACCTTGCCCCTTTACATTCGGGACAGGTTGTCCGTCCACGATACCTCGAAAGCATTACCCTATATTGAATTTTATAGCTCTGCTGTTCAATATAATTAAAAAAATTATGTAAACCCTGAAAATATTTATTTCCTGTCCATAACAAATTATACTCACTTTCGGTAAGTTTACTAATAGGTTTATGTATCGGAAAATTAAATTTATCGGCATTGTAAATAAGCTCATCTTTCCATTCGTTCATTTTTTCGCCGCGCCAACAATATATTGCATCTTGATAAACCGATAACGATTTGTCGGGAATAACTAAATCGGGGTCGATACCAATAGTTTGTCCATACCCATCGCAACGCTTACAAGCACCTAAAGGGTTATTAAAACTAAACATGTGCACCGATGGCTCTTCAAATGTAATATTATCGGCCTCAAAACTACTTGTGAATTTACAAATTTTGGGTTCGGTTCCGTCAAGCACTTTAACAATAGCAGTACCATGCCCTTCAAAAAAAGCGGTTTGAACCGAATCTGCAATTCGGCTAATAGTATCGCGCGACTCGTCGGTAATAATGCGGTCAACAACTATATAAATTTTGTCGTTGTTTTTAACAGCCTGTTCACCAATTTTTAATATTTCGCCATTAACCTCGATACGTGAAAAACCTTGCTGCTGAATAACACCCAAAGCTTGTTCAACAGTTCGTCCCTGCGGTAAATAAACAGGTGCCAATATTAATGCCTTAGTCTTTGGGGCAAAGGTTTTAAGATAATCAACAACATCGGCAAACGAGTGTTTCTTAACCTCGGTACCTGACACTGGCGATATTGTTTTGCCAATACGTGCGTATAAAAGTTTTAGATAATCATAAATTTCGGTCGATGTACCTACTGTTGAGCGTGGGTTTCGGGTATTAACCTTTTGTTCAATTGCAATTGCCGGAGGTATCCCTTTTATAAAATCAACTTCGGGTTTGTGCATACGGCCTAAAAACTGCCTTGCATACGACGACAAACTTTCAACATATCGCCTCTGCCCTTCGGCATATAAAGTATCGAAAGCCAACGATGATTTGCCACTGCCCGAC
>CAZJCR010000021.1:15924-26581 GCA_964544385.1 uncultured Bacteroidales bacterium | reverse complement strand
CAAATATAGTTAATGCAAAAAAGGGGGGGGCAAATACTGTATTACATATCTATTACAAAAAACATAATTTTATTATATCTAAAATTTGTATATGTAATTGATTTTGTGGCGTATATTTTTATTGTGTTTATTTTTTAACCAACTTTAATTATTGTTATGCAATTAGTGGCAATTTAGAACTGTTATTAATTGACAAAAACGTGTTAATTTATTCATAAATAAGTTGATTAGTTTGAACTATGTAAAAAAAAATCAACATATATATAATCCAAATTTAGCTATTCGTTTAATCGATTTTAATTTTGTAAGTATTTCATTAACTAAGTGTAGTGAAACACAACAAAATATATATCGGGGGTTATACCTAAGTTAAGCGTTTGTTCGCTTAACTCCAACCGCTTAACTTAGGTTATAACTTGTTTTTAAATTTTTTTTTAAAACTAATTATTTTACAGTTATCAACTTTATCGATAAGTGTGTTTTACATTATTGCAATAATTTTATTCGATTGTGATAACATGTTGGCAGGCACTATGTTGTCATTTATTTCAACATTGTTTAATATAAGTTTTTTAATGCCTTTGTTTGCACCGTTAGGGTTTTGTACTTCGATACTAATTTTTTTGCCCCTGAAAATCCGTTCGGCTGTAAACCCTTTCCAGTCTGATGGAATACATGGGTCGATAATAAGTCCGTTATAATGAGGCCTGATTCCTAAAATATATTGCGCGGCCGAGTAATAAGCCCATGCTGTTGTTCCGCTGAGCCACGGGTTACGCGATGCCCCAAAACGCATGTTATATTTACTGTTTGTTGTTTGAGCGTAAACATAAGGCTCGGTTTGCCTAATTTCGGCTTTATTATTAAAGGCAGCAGGTAAAAATGCGCGGTAATATTTATAAGCTCTGTCGCCATTTCCTAATATCGATTCGGCCATAACTGCCCAGCCTTGTGTATGGCAAAAAATGGCACCATTCTCTTTCATACCTTTGTTAAACAATGGGGCTTTAACAACCGAGTGTTCGGTTTTTTCGTAAGGCGGGTCGCAAAGCATAAGGCCATAATCGGTAGCAAGGCGTTGGTTAACCATGTCCATTATTTGTAAAGCTTTTTCGTTTTTTGCATGGCCGCTTATAACTGCCCATGTTTGTGGGTTTAAATATATGTTTCCCTCGGGGTTGTCTTTTGACCCAAATTTAAGGCCGTCGTGGCGGAAAGCCCTTAAATACCATTGCCCGTCCCATGCGTGTTTTTCGATATTTTGGTCGAGTTGTTCAAGCATTTTGTTGGCCCAGTTAATATCGTTTTCCATATTACCAAGCATTGTACAAATATCGATATAAGTATTAAGCGCGAACCTTAATTGAAACGCAACAAAAACAGTTTCGCCTTTTTGGCCTAAAACAAGGCAATCGTTCCAGTCGGCTGCTAAACCGCAAGGCAGGCCATGTTGCCCAAGCCGGTTAAGGTTAAATTCAATTGCTTTGCGCAGATGGCCAATAACAGTGTCGTTACCTTTGTCGGAGTATGGTAAAACTTTATTATAAAAATTTGTATCGCCGGTTTCTTTAACATAGGCCGGCACGGTGTTGAAAAGCCAAAGCGAGTCGTCGCTCCGGTATTCGTGGGCTGGTGTTGGTTGTTCATTGCCGGGGTTATGGGCAAAAGGTTTAACAACCGGCATAGCTCCGCCAGTGCTATTTTGGCCGGTAAGCATAAGTTCAAGCCTTTGTCCGGCTTCGTTTGGTATGTTGTGTAAAACACCTATCATATCCTGGATAGTATCGCGATAGCCCAAGCCATCGCGTTCACCGCTGTATATTAAGCTGGCAGCGCGGCTCCAAGCAAAGGTTATAAGGTTATTAAACGGGTTCCACATGTTAATCATGCTGTTAAAAGCCGGGTCGGGGGTTTGTGCTGTAAGCCCCTCAATACGGCTGTGCCAGTATGTTTTAAGTTGGTTAAAAGCATCAATAACAGCCTGTTCGGTTTTAAAACGCTCTAAGGCTTGTGCGCCTTGGTTACCGGCAGCTCCTACACCCATTACAATTGTAAAAATTTCCGACTGGCCGGGGGCAAGGTTAATGTCGAACTGAAGCGAACCACAACCGTTATCGCCCTCGGCAAGCGAGTTGCTGCATTGGCCGGTTTCAACAGCTATAGGGTTTGCATAAGTGCGGTATGGACCAATAAATTTTTCGCGGTCGGTGTCAAAACCTGTTGCATCAATGCCGGTAATACCAATAAACGAGTGGCGTCCCTGGTCTTTTTGTTGAAAGTTATCGGGTTCGGCTGGTATAAAAAGGTTCGAACCGTGGTCGATACAGTTTTTTTGGTATGCAGTTTTAATAATATATTGGGTGTACTGCAGGTTGTTCATATCGTCAATTGCGTTCCAGTTGCTTGCAAATTCTACGTAAGTAAAACCTCGCAAATTGCGATTAGTGTTGCCTGTATTTGTTACTTTAACGTGCCAAAGTTCATAGTCGGCATTTAGTGGTACAAAAAAAAGTGTTTCGGTTTTTATGTTGCTATAATCCGATGTTATTTTTGTGTATGCCGACCCATGGCGGGTTTCGGTTTTATATTTGTCTAAAGGTTTGCCAACAGGTTGCCAACTTGCCGACCAAAAATCGTTTGTCTGCCGGTCGTTAAAATAAATGTAACGGCCAGGCTGATCCATTGGTATGGCGTTAAAGCGCAACCTTAAAAAGCGGCCTTGAGCGGTTGAGTGAAAAAAACTGTAACCGCCGGCATTATTCGTAATAATAGCACCATAGCGTGTCGACCCTAAGTAATTGCTCCACGAGCGTGGTGTGTCGGGGCGGGTTATTACATATTCTTTGTTTTGGTCGTCGAAATGTCCGAATTGCATAATTATTTATTTTATTGATTATCCCATATTTACAATTATATTGTTCGATTGGTCGAGTAAATCGAACGGAATAAGGTTCCCGGTAATAATTTTATCGTTAACCGATATGTTTACCACACCTTTTTGAACGCCGCCAGGGTTTTCAACTTTAATGTAAAGGTTTTTTCCGCGAAAGCGTCGTTCCATGCTAAAGTTTGTCCAGTTGTTTGGTATGCATGGGTCGATAGTAATACCATTGTATTGAGGCCTAACCCCGAGCAAGTGTTGGGTTGCCGAGTAAAATGCCCATGTTGCGGCGCCGCTAAGCCATGGCAGCCTCGATGCTCCGTACCGTGGGCTGTATTTGCTATGCGTGCTTTGGCAATACACGTAAGGTTCAATTTCGCGTATTTCGGCTTTTGTGTTCATGGCGGCGGGCAAGTATGCTTTGTAATATTCATAAGCCCGGTTGCCATTACCAATAATTGTTTCGGCAATAATTGCCCAGCCTTGCGTGTGGCAAAAAACGCCGCTGTTTTCTTTTGTTCCGTGGTTAAAAAGCGGGGCTTTAATAACGTTAAGGTCGGCTTTAGTGTATGGCGGGTCGCATATCATTAAACCGTAGTTTGTAAAAAGTTTTGAGTAAACAGTGTCGAGCAGTTTTTTTGCCCTTTTATTATCGGCATGACCGCAATATACAGCCCAGGTTTGTGGGTTTAGCCAAATGTTTCCTTCGTCGCAATTTTTATCGCCAAACCGGTAGCCGTCGTCTTTAATACCGCGTATGTACCATTGGCCGTTCCATGCAACGTTTTCAATAGTTTTGTCGATGTTCGCGAGCAGGTTTAATGCCCATAATTTTTCGTCGGGTTTGTTAAGTAGTTCGCTAATTTCGGCGTATTCGCGCAAAGCAAAGCGTAATTGCATTGCTACAAAAACAGTTTCGCCATTTGGACCTAAAACAAGGCAGTCGTTCCAGTCGGCGTGGAGACCGCATGGCAGGTTGTTATTTCCGGTTCGTTCAAGTGTAAACTCAATAGCTTTACGCAGATGTTTGAATACTGTATCCTGACCCTTATCGGCATATGGCAATATTTTATAGAAAAAGTCGGTATTGCCGGTTTCTTTAACATAAGCCGGAATGGTATTAAACAACCATAGGCAATCGTCGCTGCGATATTGATGTGGTAGTGGCAATTGTTCGTATCCGGGTTTGTGGCTAAATGGTTTTACTACCGGTAACGCGCCGCCCTGGCTTGTTTGCCCGGTAATCATAAGTTCGAGCCGTTCAACAGCTTCGTGAGGTATTGCGTGTAAAACCCCGAGTATGTCTTGAACTGTGTCGCGGTATCCTAAACCATTTCGTTCGCCGCTGTAAACAAGGCTTGCGGCGCGACTCCAGGCATAAGTTATTTGGCAGTTGTAGGGGCTCCACATGTTTAACATGCTGTTTATGTCGGGGTCGGGCGTGTTAACTGTTATGCCTTTAATTTTGTGATGCCAGTATTCGCGTAACTTTTCAAACTCGTTACGTGCTTTTCCGGGTACTTCCATTGTTTTAACTGCACTGGCACCTTCAATACCGGCTTTTCCAATGCCCATAACAATGCAAAATTCAACCGATTGGCCCGGGTTAAGTTCAATATCGGTTTGGAGAGTACCACAACCATTGTCGCTAACAGCAATTGAGTTTGTGCAATAGCCTTGTTCAACAACAATTGGGTTTTGATAAGTTCGGTAAGTGCCAATAAACTTTTTTCGGTCGGTATCGAACCCTGAAACTTTTGCGCCGGCAAGCCCAATAAATGTATGACGTGCTTGTCCGCCTTCTTCAAAGTTGTCGGGTTGTTGAGGCAGGTTTACGTTTGTACCGTGGTCAATTATACCGTTATTAAAACCCATTGTTAGTATGTATTGCGAGTATTGCAGGTTTATGGTGTCGAGCCATATGTCCCAGTTCGATGTGTACTCAACAAAGGTGAACAGGCGTAGTTTCCGTTTTTTATTTCCAATATTGGTTATTTTGGTCAGCCAGCACTCGTACAGCGCGTTAAGAGGTACAAAAAAAGTTGTCTCCGATATTATGTCAGAATACTCTGATTTTATTGTTGTATATGCCGAGCCATGCCTACATTCGGTTTTAAACTTGTCTAATGGTTTTGCAACAGGTTGCCAGCTTGCCGACCAATAATCTTTTGTTTCGCAGTCGTGCAGATAAATATATCTGCCAGGCTGGTCCATTGGTATTGTGTTTGGCCGTAAGCGAGTAATACGGCCAATTGCTGCCGAGTTGTAAAAGCTATAACCGCCGGCATTGTTGGTAATAATTGCGCCATACTCGGTTGACCCAAGATAGTTGCTCCACGATTCGGGCGTGGCAGGGTTGGTAATAACATATTCTTTGTTAAGGTCGTCGAAAAAGCCGTACTGCATATTGGTTTTGTTAGCGGTTAATAATAGCTGTTGGGCATTAAATGCCCAACAGCTTATTATTTAAAATAATGTTAAAATTGTTCGTGGTTAGCTTTAATATGTGCCAAAACTTCGTCGACCTGGCAAAAAGCCACGGCAGTGTATGTGTCGGCAGCCCCGTAATAAATTGCAATACGCCCGGTTTCGGCATCGTATAAATTAGCGCAAGGGAATGTAACGTTTGGTACAAAGCCTACAGTTTCGTAGTTTTTTTCGGGTGTAAGCAGGTAATCTTTTAGCCTGAATAAAACTTTTGACGGGTTGTTAATGTCGAGTATAACAGCACCAATACTATACACGTAGCCATTGCATGTGCCCGATACGCCGTGGTAAAAAAGTAACCATCCGTCTTTAGTTTCGATAGGTACTGGGCCTGCGCCAATTTTTAAGCCTTGCCACCAGCCTTGTCCACCGTTGCCCATAACAAAGCGGTGGTTTCCCCAATGTATCATGTCGGGGCTTTCGCTAATAAATATGTTGCCAAAAGGAGTATGTCCGGTATCGCTTGGCCGGCTTAAAAGAAAATATTTACCATTAATTTTGCGCGGGAACAATACTCCGTTGCGGTTGTATGGCATAAGCGGGTTGGGCAGGCGGGTAAAGGTTTTAAAGTCGGTGGTTTTACCTAAGCCTATTGATGGCCCTTTCATGTCGTCGCACCAGGTAATGTAAAAAGTGCCGTCAATTTCTAAAACACGAGGGTCGTAGGCATAACTGGTGGGGTTTGGGTTGCCGTTTTCGTCAAACCATTGTATTGGTTCGGGGTTTAGTTCAATGTTAATTCCATTGTTGCTAAAGCCTGCAAAAAGCGTTGCGCGGCCGTTTTTTTGGTCCCCCCTGAAAACGCCTGCAAATGCGCCTTTAAAAGGTACTATAGCGCTGTTATAAACACGCGCGGCAGTTGGTATCGGGTTCCAATCAATAACAGGGTTTTTGCTATATCGCCACATAATGTCGTTACAGCTTAACGGCTTGTTTTCCCATGGTATATTTGGCAATGCTTTGCCAATAATTGTTTTACTCATAATTCAGGTTTTTATTATTAAATTTTCAGATTAGTAAGTGTTATATAATACAATTTTTTGGTCTGTGTGTTTAGTCTTTTAGTTCTGATATTCAGTAGTTTTTTTTTAAATACTGCCGGGCTTAATAATAAACCCGGCAGTAAATAAAATTTATAAAAATTGGTTTTAAGCTTCAAGTTTACGACGTTCGGTAAGCTCGTTTTCAATTTCGAGTACGCGTTTGTCGTTAAGCGGGTATGTTAACGATATAAGTACCGATAAAATACCTAATGCGGCCGGAATAAGTGTGAATAACAGTAATAATCCGCGTAAGCTCGAGGGGTCTTGGGCTTCGTTAGGTTGAAAACCAAGTTGCGACATTAATGTTAATGCTAAAAATGCCCCAAAAGCCCAGCCAAATTTTTGCGACATTGTTGAGGCCGAAAAAATAAGCCCGGTAGCCCGACGTTTGTTTTTCCACTCGGCATAGTCGGCAGTGTCGGCATACATTGCCCATAATAACACGCTAAGCGGGCCGCCTGTAAACGAACCGGTAATTTGTAAAAAGTATATTAAACCAAGTTGTTTTGCTGTTAAAAAGTAAACAAGCCCTGTGCTGCATATTGCAACTATAAAAAACAACATAAATGTGCGTTTTTTACCAAATTTTTTAGCAATTATCGATACTGCAATAACTCCAAGTAACGACGACAATTGCCCAATTGTGTTGTATGCCGATGTAAGCACGTTAAAATCGTACTCGCCTTGTCCAAAAAACGGAAGGTTAAGGCTTTGGGTACCTATTACATATTTAAAATAATGCACGGTAACACTGCCGCGTACCGCAACAAATAAAATAAATGTAATGGTTGTTATAAGCAGTATTAACCACGGTTTGTTAGTTACAAGTTCGTAAAGGTCTTTTTTTATCGACATTTTTTGTGCCTTTGGCGGCTGTATACGCTCGCGCGTGCCTTTAAAAGCAATTAAAAAGAAAATAATGGCAGCAATACCATATATTATAAAGCTCATTTGCCAGCCTTTTGCATCGTTGCCGCCGCCAAATTCCTTAACCATGGGCAGTAATGTTGCCGATACAATAATACCGGCTGCAAAAGCAAAAATAAATTTTATTGACGATACCTGCGTGCGTTCGGCCGAGTTTGGCGATATTACTCCGAGTAGTGCGGTATATGGTATATTTATTACGGTGTATAATACCATTATTAATATAAATGTTATATACGCGTATATTATTTTACCGGTAAGCCCAAAATCGGGAACCGAAAATGTCATTACGCCTATTAATGCAAATGGTACGCAAAAGAATAAAAGATATGGCCTGAATTTGCCCCAGCGGGTTTTTGTACGGTCGGCAATTATGCCCATTAAGGGGTCGTTTACGCCGTCGAATATGCGGCTTACTAAAAACATGGTGGCAGCTACCGATGCAGGAATTAAAAATACATCGGTATAAAAATAGGTGAAATATAGCATAAAGGTTTGCCAGTATAACACCGAGGCTAAGTCGCCAAAGCCATACGATAGTTTCTCTTTTAGAGATACATAGGTTTTGTTTGGTTCCATTTTATATAAGTTATTGTTATAAATACACTATGTCGACACAAAGAAACATAAATTTTCGACTTTATATATGCTTTGTTAAAAAAATTGTTTGTTATGTTTGTTAATTTTACTGTCATAACTTTTTTTAATGGATAACAATGTAGTTTTTGCCGATGTTATTTTGCCATTGGCTGTTAAGGGTTATTTTACATATAATGTACCGCCCGCATTTGTAAGTTTAATTAAGCCTGGTATGCGCGTGGTTGTACAATTTGGCAGTAAAAAACTTTATACCGGCATAGTTTTTTTAGTACATAATAATAAACCCGACAGCTACCTAACTAAACCAATTATTGAACTGCCCGACGATTATGCTGTTGTAAATAAATACCAATTACGTTTGTGGGAGTGGGTTGCCGATTACTATATGTGTGCTGTTGGCGACGTTTATAAAGCTGCTTTGCCAAATGGACTCAGGCTCGAGAGCGAATCGCGGCTGTTGCCCGTTACTATGTTTGATAACTATGATAGCTTAAATACTACTGAAAATTTGTTGCTAAGTATTTTGCAAAAAAACATGTCGATGCCGATTAGCGATTTGCTTAAGCTTAAAGGTTTTGATAAACCTATGAACGTAATTAAAAACCTTATTAATAAAGGTGCAGTTATTGTTGACGAAGAGGTACAGCAAAAAGTAAAACCTAAAACATTACGTTATATTAAACTTGCACAGCATATTAATAATACCGATTATTTAAACCAGGTTTTAAGCTTGTTGCAAAAAGCACCTAAACAACAAAAATTTTTCGAATTTTTTTTACATTCACTTTCGGGCAATTATTTTTCGGATACTGGTATCGAAAAAAAAATACTTATTGAACAAAGTGGTGTTGGTACATCTATAATAAAAGGTTTGGTCGATAAAAAAATACTTGTTGAGTATGATGTTGAGGTTTCGAGGCTCAATATTGCTGATGTTGAAACTACACCAAAAAAACAGTTGAACCAGCATCAACAAACTGCCCTTAACCAAATTAACCACAAATTTAAAACTACCGACGTTGTTTTACTACACGGTGTAACATCGAGCGGTAAAACCGAAATATTTATCCACCTAATTGAGCAAGCTGTTAATAGTGGCCGGCAAGTGCTTTATTTATTGCCCGAGATAGCTTTAACATCGCAAATTATTAAGCGGCTTCAAAATGTGTTTGGCAATAAAGTAGGGGTGTACCACTCAAAATTTTCCGATGCCGAGCGTGTCGAAACTTATACCAATTTGCTTAACAATACTCAGGGTACTTACCAAATAATACTTGGTGTGCGTTCGTCGATATTTTTACCATTTAGCCGTTTAGGGCTTATTATTGTTGACGAGGAACACGAGAATACATATAAACAGTTCGACCCGGCTCCGCGATACAATGCCCGCGATTTGGCTGTTGTTTTGGCTATGCTACACAAAGCAAAAGTTTTACTAGGTACTGCTACTCCCGGTATCGAAACTTACTATAACGCGCGTACAAATCGTTACGGGCTTGTTGAACTTAACCAGCGTTATCAAAACATAAACCTGCCTCAAATTGAGGTGGCCGATGTTCGTTGGGCATCAAAACGCAAGCAAATGCAATCGCATTTTACCCCGGCCTTAATATCACAAATTGAACAGGCTTTGGCTAATAACGAGCAGGTTATTTTATTCCAAAACCGACGTGGTTTTAGCCCTTATTTAGAGTGTAAAAGCTGCGGACAGGTGCCTAAGTGCAAATATTGCGATGTTAGTTTAACTTATCATAAAGGTATTAATAAACTTATTTGCCATTATTGTGGCTACTCGGTACAGGCATCGAATACTTGTAATTATTGCGGTAGTACCGATGTGGAGACAAAAGGGTTTGGTACCGAGAAAATTGAAGACGAAATATCGCTTATTTTCCCTAATGCGCGTGTTGGCAGGCTCGACCTTGATACCGCCCGCGGCAAATACAGCCACGAGGTTATTATTACCGATTTTCAGGAACACCGCATCGACATACTTATTGGTACACAAATGGTATCGAAAGGGCTCGATTTTGACCACGTTAGCGTGGTTGGTATTTTAAATGCCGACAGTATGCTAAACTACCCCGATTTTAGGGCACACGAGCGTAGTTACCAACTTATGGCACAGGTTAGTGGGCGGGCAGGTCGCAAAAACAAACAAGGAAAAGTTATTGTTCAAACTTACGATGCAAAAAACAGCATTATTAAGCAGGTTATCGATAATGATTATTTTGCAATGTACACAACCCAGCTTAACGAGCGTAATGCTTTTATGTACCCGCCTTTTAGTCGTCTAATAAAGGTAACAATAAAACATCGCGATAAGCAGGTGCTCGACAGTGGAGCATCATTAATTGCAAAAAACATACGTCAAATTGCCGGCAACCGTTTGCTTGGGCCAACATGGCCGGTTATTAACCGTATCCAAAACTTTTATATTAAACAAATTCTTATTAAACTCGAAAAAGGGAAAAACCTGGCCCAGGTTAAACGGCAGATTATTGAAACTACTGAACAGGTTACTACATTAGCAAACTTTAAAAGCTTAGTTGTTGTTTTTGATGTTGACCCGGCTTAATTGTTTTTGGTTGTAAATTTCTAAATAAGTAATATTAATATAGTTATATTATGAAAAAAATTGTAAGATACCTATTTGTGATTATTGTTGTTTCGTGTAGTAATGACAATAATAATGAATTTATTTTCACTCGGTATTCAA
>CAZJCR010000021.1:0-15914 GCA_964544385.1 uncultured Bacteroidales bacterium | reverse complement strand
AATCCTTGCCGGTTTGGTGAAGCATCAGTATGCTGAGCGCCCTTTTCTTATCGTCGCTCTTTTCAACCAGACGAATTTCTCCGTTCCCAATCACGCTTTGAAAATCATAGCTGTAAGAGCAGGCGTCCTTTTCGTCTCCGGTAAGCCTGTCAGGGCAAGTTTCATGTTTTGTGTTTAGTAGTTTTGACGACTTTAATTTGCATTTTCAACAAGGCGTTGCAACCGACTATCAAAAACCGGTTACTGCCGACGATTTTAATTCGAAAGTTGCGATAAGTGTTGTTGCCGAGTTTAACAATGTTTGCAGTTGCCCCTATATAAGGGTAATTTCAGTTGGCTATAGTGGTAATAAAATAATTGTTAAATATAATATCGATGGTGCCGATGTTGTTGGGGACCTTACATGCAGTATGTTGTGCAGGCCAAATTTACTGCTTATGGTAAGCCGGTGTAATTTTTCGGTAGTTGAGTTTTATGATAACAATACTTTAGTAAAATCGATAACAATTGAATAAATATTTTTTGTTTTGTTAAGTAATACAATTGTGCTAAAACTACTCATGTCGCAACTTTTTTGGTAAACTTTGCCAAACCAGTTCATAACTTTGGTCAATCCATTGTTCAACCTGCTTACGCGATATGTTATCGTTAATAATAATTGTGTTCCAGTGTTTTTTGCTCATATGTATGCCCTCAATAACATTGTATGGGTACTGCTCGCGCAACTCAATGGCAAGTTCGGGGTTGCATTTTACGTTAACTCTTAGTTCGGTGTCGAGGCTGGTTAAAGCAAACATTTTACCTTTAACTTTAAAAACAAGGGTTATAAGGTCAAACGGGAAACACTCTTCGGCATATGGCTTGCTTAAGCAGTAATCGCGTAAATCTTCAATATTCATTTTGTTGTTTAGTTTAAATAAATATTAACGATATAATTTTCTCAAGTTCATGGGCATCAATTTCGTCAAAATTGGCAATTTGTTGGCTGTCAATATCTAAAACCCCAATAATATTACCATCGGAGTTTTTAACCGGCACAACAATCTCCGATTTAGAACGGCTGTCGCAGGCAATATGGCCCGGAAAATCGTGCACGTTAGGTACTACCATGGTTTTTTTATTGTTAATACCAGCCCAGCAAACACCGGTATTACAAGCAAGCTCCATACAAGCAACCGGGCCTTGGTAAGTTCGTACTACAAGCCGGTTGTCGGGGGTAAGTAAATAAAAACCGGTCCAAAAAAAATTATCCAATTTATGATGTAAAATTGCCGATACTGTGCACATACGGGCAGTAATGTCGGGGCTTTTGTGCATAAGGGTTTCAATTTGGCTATATATTCGTCTGTAACGAGCCTGCTTTTTATTTTTGTCCATAATAGTAGTTTTTTGCAAAATTATAAACTTAAGCCAGATTAGTAAATATCAAACTAAATAATATCTACGTTACGCGGTTTAAGTATAGCTAATAAAAGCTTTACTTAGGTATTACTCTGATTGAGCGAATAGCTCAATTTGGCTAATAATTGGTAAAATATTTTGCACCAGGTTTATTTATAATTTTACACATTTATTAAATTCAATTAACCCGGCATTGCAAAAAATAGCTACTTTTGTGGCCTTAAAAAAACTGATATGGGATTACGCGAAGAGATAAAACGCCGGCGCACGTTTGCAATAGTAAGCCACCCCGACGCGGGCAAAACCACGCTTACCGAAAAACTATTACTTTTTGGCGGCGCAATACATGTGGCTGGTGCTGTTAAGTCGAATAAAATTAAAAAAACAGCTACCAGCGACTTTATGGAAATTGAACGCCAGCGCGGTATTTCGGTAGCAACATCGGTAATGGGTTTCGATTACCAGGGTACAAAAATTAATATTTTAGATACCCCCGGCCACCAGGATTTTGCCGAGGATACTTTCCGAACTTTAACAGCTGTTGATAGTGTAATAGTGGTTGTTGATGCCGCTAAAGGCGTTGAGGCTCAAACCGAGCGGCTAATGAAAGTTTGCCGTATGCGTAAAACCCCGGTTATTGTATTTGTTAACAAAATTGACCGCGAAGGAAAAGACCCTTTTGACTTGCTTGACGAGATTGAAGAACAACTCCAAATTAAAGTTCGCCCGCTTAGCTGGTCTGTAGGTATGGGGCGCGATTTGCGGGGCGTTTACAACTTGTTCGATAAAAAAATGTACTATTTTTCGGGCGACGACAAAACTACGGCCGAAAAACCCCGCGAATTTAACAACCTTAAAAGTAACGAACTTGATAAAGCATTAGGCAAATATGCAGGCAAATTGCGCGACGAGGTTGAAATTGTTGAAGAAGTTTACCCGGCTTTTGAACGCGAAACGTACCTGTCGGCGCAAGTAGCCCCTGTTTTTTTCGGGAGCGCGCTATATAATTTTGGTATACAAGAGCTGTTAGAGTCGTTTATACGCATTGCCCCATCGCCACTGCCATCGAATGCCAACGAACGTGTAGTTGACCCATACGAGGAAAAATTCTCGGGTTTTGTTTTTAAAATTCATGCTAACATGGACCCTAATCACCGCGACCGTATTGCTTTTGTTAAAATATGTTCGGGTAAGTTTGCACGTAACACAAATTATTTGCACGTGCGTTTGGGGCGTAACCTTAAATTTTCGACACCAACAGCTTTTATGGCCGATAAAAAATCAATTGTCGAAGAGGCTTTCCCTGGCGATATTGTTGGCTTGCACGATACAGGTAATTTTAAAATTGGTGATACTTTAACCGAGGGCGAAATTTTTACTTTTAAAGGGTTACCAAGTTTTTCGCCCGAAATGTTCAGGTATATCGAAAATGGCGACCCTATGAAATCGAAACAACTTGCCAAAGGTGTTGACCAGCTTATGGATGAAGGCGTGGCACAGTTATTTACCCTTGCAATGAACGGGCGTAAAATTATTGGTTGCGTAGGGCAATTACAGTTCGAGGTTATTGAATACCGTTTGCTGCACGAGTATGGTGCACAATGCAGGTATGAACCTGCTAATCTTTATAAAGCTTGTTGGATAAAACCAAACGATAAGGTTCAGTGGGATGATTTTAAAAAACGTAAATATAAATCGATAGCTACCGATAAACATGGCCGCGATGTATATTTAGCCGAATCGCCTTACGATTTGCAAATGGCGCAATCGAATTTTAAAGGCCTCGATTTTTATTTTACGTCTGAGTTTTAAGCTTTTAAGCTCGTATAATCAATGTTGTAAAAAAAGTTATTACTGCTATAAGTACTAAAATTATCATTGTTTTTTTTTTGGTTACAGCATATTTGACAACTAATAGGGCAAAAAGTTACATTTAATTGCAAAAAAATTAGTTTTCTAAATTTTCGTCAATAAAATGTAATATTTGTAAATAATTATCGGTATCGAACCAGTTAATTGTTTTGTCGCGGTTAAACCATGTAATTTGTCGCTTAGCGTAATGGCGCGAGTTACGTTTTATAAGTCTGATAGCTTCGTCTAAAGTGTACAACCCGTCAAAATGGCCAAATAGTTCTTTATATCCTACAGTATTAAGCGCGTTAAGGTGTTTGTGTTTATAAAACTGGCGGGCTTCATTAATAAGGCCTTGTTCAATCATTAAATCAACGCGTTTGTCTATCCGGTTGTAAAGCATTTGCCTGTCGGTTTGCAGGCCAATTTTAATTATATTAAAGGGGCGTGTTTTAGTTTGGTTAATTCTGAATGTTGAATAAGGTTTACCAGTAATTTTATATACCTCGAGTGCTTTTAGCAGACGTTTTGGGTTTTTAATGTCGGCCTGGTTGTAATAATCGGGGTCAACAATTTTAAGTTCGTTTTGCAATGCTGTTATGCCTTGTGTTTGGTAAAGGTTAATTAGCTGGTCTCTAATGTTTTGGTCAACATGTGGCAGTTCGTCGATACCTTTAACAACGGCATCAATATAAAGGCCTGAGCCGCCTGTCATTATTGCAACCTTGTTAGTTAAAAAAAGTTTATCGAGCAAAGTAAGTACTTCTTCTTCGAAGCGGCTGGCGTTGTAATAATCGGTAATATTAAGATTGCCAATAAAATGATGGTTAACAGCTGCAAGTTGTTGGTTGGTTGGTGCCGCGGTACCAATATTAAGGCCTTTGTACATTTGGCGCGAGTCGCACGAAATAATATGGCAACTAAAATGTTTTGCCAAATTAATGCTTATATCGGTTTTGCCAATGCCTGTTGGGCCAATTATAACTATTAACGTTTGGTTTTTTATTTTGGTGTTGTCCATGTTTTAAACTGGCGCTATTCGTAATCGTACCCGTCGGGGTTAATTTCGTCGGTAAAACCGTCGGGGTTTTCGTTAAATTCGTCTTCGTCGGTTTCGTCGTAATAGCTGTCTTCGTATTCGGATTCAAGTATATTGTCGTCGTCAATAAACTGTGGTGGAATTTTCCCTTCAAATTTCGAAACTGTAGGCAGTTCAAAAGGTGGTTCGGCATCGATAACCCGCGTTACACTACCAAAAAATAACCGTTCGTTAAGGTGGTCGAACACGTAAAGTATGTGCTGTTTTGTTGCGTTAAAAAGTTCTCCAATGGTAACGTCGGCCATAATTTTTGTTGGTGGTTCGTTGCCCATATCAATAACCGAAACTTCATCGAGTTTTTCCCAAAGCGCGTTCGATGTGTAAAACGATGCCATTTGCGATGCATCGTAATCTAAGGTTTGTTGTATTTTTTGGTGTAACTCTAAAAATGTTTGGTCGTGGTTTATGTTTACGTCAAGTATAAAATCTTCCTCTTCGTCTGACAGGAACCTGAATGTAAGTATCATAGCAGTAGTAGTTAAATGTTAAGCAAAAAGTTAATTGTATCAATATTGTCGGCATAGTCGTTAAGCCCGGGGCTTTGTGCTGTGCCTAATTGATACGTTTTAAACGGCCATTTTGTTTTGCTTGTAACACATTGAATTTTGTTTGAAAATATGTTGTAAAAATTAGTTACCTGGGTTGGGTTTGTGTATGTGCTGTAGTTTATAACCGAAACTGGTGATGAAATGTCGTGGTGTTCGCGTAAAATTACAAAGCCATTATCGATAACTTCGATGGCGTTCATGGCCAAAATAGTTTTTTGGTAGGTGTAATTGTTAGCGTATTTGTTGTGTTCAATAATATTTGCAAAGTTGTTAATTGCACTTAACAGGTTGTTAAATTTGTAACCAGCCGGTACTATAAGGTGCGAAACGTTGCGGCAACCTAAACCAAAGTACGAAAACATGTCGTTACCTAATTGCTCGAGTTCTTCGGGTGTTTCGGTGTCGGTTAAAATTGCCAGCGAGTGGCGGTTTTTACGTATTATGTTTGGCCGGTTGGCAAAGTAATATTCAAAGTATCGCGATGTGTTGTCGCCGCCTGTGGCTATAATGGCGTCGGTATTGCTAATGTTGTTGTCGGTAAAAGTTATTTTATTTTCAAAACTATTGTCAATATTGCACAAAAGTGTTTGTATTAGTAAATAAAGGTGTACATCTTTTTTCGATAGTTTTACGGTTACTGAGTGGCCTAATATCAGGCAGCATAAAATATCGTGAAAACCAACAAGTGGTATGTTACCGGCTAAAACAAGGCCAATGTTTTTGGGTTTTGGCAGTTTACTGATTTTGTATTTTGTTAACCAGTTTTCGATATTGTTTTTTGTTATCAGGTTGCCGTATTGTGTAAGCGCGTAGTTAATGTTTTGTGGAGTGAACCATGCATTGTTTTGTTGCGATTGTATTTTAAAATGTTGATAAATGCCGTTGTATTGTGCATTTCCGGTTTCGATAAGTTGTTTGCCAAGTTTATCGAAAATGCTGATGTACATGTTTAAGTCCATTCAAAAAAAATGGGATAAAAAAATTATAAATATTGACCTGTATTATTTTATGTTAAGTTACCTAAGGCTTTCAATTTCTTTTTCAAGGTTTTTAGTTTCGGTAATGTTAATAATAAGGTCGATAACTTTTAGTAAGTCGCCACCAGGGCCGCGGAAAGGTGTTAGCGAGTGTTTAAACCAAAGTTCGCCGTCGGCGGTAATGTAATTGGTAATAAAGGTGCCGTTATCGCCAATAGCAAGGTTTGCCCAAATTTCGGCAAACTCGCGTTCAATTTGCCCCGCGGGCGCAAATATTTCGCGGAATTGTTTTCCAACTAATGCCGATGTGCTCATTTTCGATAATTCGAGGAAATTATCGTTAACTGCAATTATGTTGCCGTTTCGGTCAATGTCGATAGTGCCAAGGGTGTTGTTAATGGCTTCGATAGTTTGTACCATTTCGTTTTCGCGGCGGGCGGCTTCCTCTTGGGTGGCTTGTAGTTCTTCCATGTTTTGGCGCAGCTCTTCTTCTTGTGCCGACAATTCGTCGCTACGCAGGCGCGACTCTTCGAGCAAAATACCAGTTTGTTCGTTTATGCGCACGTTCGATATTGTTGATGCAATGTTCTCGCCTAATGTTGTAACAAATTCAATTTGGTGTGCGGGTATCTCGTTAAACGATGCTATTTCGATAACCCCGTAAACTTTATCGTTAAAAATAAATGGCACAAGTAACAGGTAGTTTGGTTCGGCTTGGCCTAACCCCGATGTTAATTTAATGTATTCTTCGGGTATCTCTTTTAAGTAAACTGGTAATTTTTCAAACGCGCAACGGCCAACAAGTCCTTCGTTGCTGTCGAAATTTGTTTTAAGATATTTTTCGCGGTTATAGGCAATTGCCGATTTCATTTCGAAAAATTTGTGCGAGTCGTTGGTTTCGTTAAGTATATAAATTGCACCCTGGTTAACGTTAAGGTACGAAATGATATTTTTAAGCACGTTACGCGACAGGTTGTCCATGTTGTCGGAGTTTTGTCGCAAAATATCGCCAAAGTCGGCAAGGCCTTTGGTAACCCAGTTACGTATGTTGTCGGCTTTTGCGCGTTCTTCGTTTTCTTTTTGGGCTTTTTTAAGGTTCTCGCGTAGTTCAATAAGTGTGTTCCCTAATATGTCGTCTTGGCTTAATGGTTCAAACTGGCTGCTATAAATACCTTTTCCAATTTCGACAGCAAATTCCGAAGTGCGGCGCATATTCTCAATGTAAATGTTTAATGCATCGGCCATATCGCCAACTTCGTCGTTGTTGGTTTGTAGTTTTTCGGTTGGCAAAATGCCTTTTGTCATTAAAATAAAGAACTCTTTTAGCTTAATAATAAATATAACTATACTGCGTGTGGTAATTAATGCAACAATAAAAACAAAAATGCCTAAAAATATCATTGTAAAAACAATGTATTTTTGAAACCATTTAAACGAGCGGTCCATTTCGACGTTTGCCGATTCGGACAGGCTGTTAATTACGGCACTAAGTTTGTCAACTTTTTGGAGTATTGTTTGGGTGGTTATAATAACATCGCCACCTTCTTCAACTAACGGGGTAACTTCAAAAAGTACCATAAGGTCGTCGTAACTCTCGAACGAGCTAAGGCTCTCCATAATAAGCCTGTGTTGCGGAAAAAGGTTTTCGGTAATAAGGTTTATAATTGTATCGAGTTCAAGGCGCTCGTTTTCGTTCCAGTGTTTAGCGTTTTCGTTTAGTTTGTCGACAAGTTTTGGCATGTCAACGTCGTGCAGGTCGTGTAACTTTTTTTTGTCGGGTGTGTCCGATTGTTTTTCGATAAACACCCAGTTTTTTATTAACATTTGCGAGTTATTTACAAGCGAGTATAAATCTTGTAAATTTTTTACCGATGGGTTGTATATTTCGGTAATTTCGGAGTTTATTCGTTGGCTGTCGTTAAGTGTCGAAAAAATCATTAAACTGTTAACTAATGTTGCCAGTAATAGTATGCCGAACCCGACAATCAACTTGTTCGATATCGTAAAACGTGTTTTCATTTAGTGTGCTTTATACAAAGGGTAATACTTTATATTGTTGCTTTATTTTAAAAATGTGAATATACTGAATTTATTATAAAATTGGGTTTGTGTTTGTTAAAAATCGATTGTTTAGGGCAAAAAATGAAACAATGTATGTTTTTGTTAAAAAAAATATCTGTTTACTTAGGTATAACTCCGATTTAGGTTTGTTGTGTTTCACTATATAAATCAGTTGAAATACTTACAAAGTCTATGTCAATTAAGCGAGAAGCTCAATTGGGGTTAAAATAAAATAAACAGATATATTGTTTTTATGTTGTGATGTTTTTACAGCAAAATAGCAAGGTTTTCGAGGTACGAGCTAACTTTTAAACCTTGGTTGGCAACTGTGGCTTTGTTAAGTTCAAATTTTAGTTTACTGTCTTGTACAATAAAGTTAATTGAAGCACCTTTTGAGGCCATTCCTGGGCGGTCGGTAACTATTAAGGTGTTTTGGCCGTTGGTTTTTTCTAACACTACCGGAAAATTTTTACCACCACTGGCACTACCCGATACAAATAAAATATGGCATTTTGATATTTCATCGATTGAACCGAATTTTTTAATTATAATGTTTTGTGCGCCGGCTTTTTTTCCTGTTGTAATTTCGTTTATTTTATCGTAAAGTACGTTGTCGTTAATAACTCCAATTATAAAGTCGCCTGTTTTTGCTGTTGCCGGCCACTCAATATGTTTTGTAAAATTATAAATAAATAGTGCTTTGTATTTTTCGTCTTGCGAAAAAGCGCTGCTTAAACTTAAAATAAGCAAAGCAGTTAGTAATATATAACGTTTCATTGTAATTTGAAATTAAATTTAACACCCTTTTAATATTCGATTAATATTTGTTTAAGTTAAAAAATTATCTCAAAAATATAAATATAATGTAGATATAAAAATAATTGGCTTACTTTTTAGCTTTTAAGCCGCACCAATGTAGGTAATAGTTTTGTTTAATACTAATTGATAAAAGTTAATAATTAAAAAACTATGTTGTAACCAACATGTACTTTTGAATTGTTTATGTTAAATTGTGATGTGTTTTTTTTGGCAACTGCATAAATAATTTTAATGTTACCGGCTTGGGTGTAAATAGTTGTTCCTATACCTACCGATAAATATTTGTCGAATGTTGAATTATTGATGTTTTTAACAAAGGCAAGGTCGAATAGTGCAAATAACAATAGTTTGTTTTCGAAATTTGCGCGGTACTCGCATGTAAGTATATTAAAATTGCTGCTATTAATACTTTTTTCGGGTATGCCCCTTATTGATTTTAATCCGCCGGTGGTGTACAACTCGTTTGTTGATAAATGTGGGCTTAAAATTATTTTTGCCTGAGATTGAAAAAAAACATAGTTTTTTAAAAGCAAATGTTGCCATGCAATTATATATCCGGCTGTTGATATTGTTTGGTTTGTTTTATTATTGTTTACTTTGCGCGTGCCGGTTGAAGCGTCGATATTTATAAAATACCCATTTGCAGTGGTATTGTTAATATTGTTTTTTTTTGCAATAATTGATATTCCATAAAGTTGGCTTTTTGAATTATTGTATAGTAAAGTGTCGTTAGTGGCCGATAATAAGTTATTGTAGTATGCCATTAGTTGTAACCGCTTAAAAATGTTAGTTTGTATACCGGCTTTTATATTTGTGTTTAGGTAAACAGTGTCGGTTTTATCGATAAATAAATTACCAAACAACCCTATTGGCAGGCTTTTTATGTATGGCCAGCTAAGCTCAATTGCCGCATTTTGCGACTCTTTGTTTACCGATTGCCAGTTAACTAAAATGCTTTCGCCATTTTTAAAAAGGTTTACAAGGTTAAGGTTTATATTGCCGGTAATTAATGTTTTGCTGCTGTTGTTTTGTTGTATGCCAATAATTCCATCAAATGCGTTCGATTTTAGGTTTCGAATATATATTTGGTTTGTAACCAAATTATTGTTAATTGATGTTATAATACTGTCGGGGGTTAAAAAACCGGTATTTATTATATTAACACTTATGTTGTTTTGTAAAATATTTTTGTACGGTGTGTTAGGTTTTATACCAGTTAATGCTGTTATGTAGTTGTATTTAACGGGGCTTTTTGGCGGTAAAATTATCGAATCGTAAACAACGTAGTTACCTTTGTTTAAAACTAAAAAAACATTAATTAGCTTGTTGTTGTAAAAGGTTTTGTTTGTAAAACTTGCAAATGGGTAGCCGTTGTTGTTGTATTGGGCAATGTGTTTTAATAATAATTTATCGTAATTTTTATGCGATAATTTAGGTTTAAAACAATATTTTTTGAAAATAACCAATGAGCTGTCGGTGTCGATAATTTTTAGAGAGTTTATTTTATATTTATTGCCGCGTAAAAAATAAACTTCAGTTTTGTTTTTTTTTGATACTATTTTATAAACCTCGCAGGCAGCATATCCTTTGTTTATGTATTTGTTTTGTATGTTGGTGGTTTTGTTTTTAAAAATTACCGATGCTGTATCGGTAGTATTAATAGTGTATTTTTTTATCGATAAATTAATACTATCGGGTATTGATGTTTGAGAATGCCCTTTTTGTAATATTATCGATAAAAATAATGTAAAAAATATTGTTTTTACATTCACAATAAAGCTTATTGGTTCATAAAGCCTTGGTTGTGCAAAACTTTAATAAACGATTTCGAAAAACTAATATTATCGGTTTTTGTATATCGTTTATCGGTAAATATGCGAGCTAAATTTGGTAAGTTATTTTCGGTAATAAGTTTTTTTGTTAATTGGCTTTGTTCTTTTTCGGCATAAATTGAATCAATATTCTCGGCATTGTAGTCGGTATAGGTTTGATAATGAACAACGCCGTTAAGTGGCAACCTGTCGGTAAGCTCCGGGTTTTCGTCGGGGTAGCCAATAACTACCGATGTAACCGGTACTACACCTTTAGGTAATTTTAAAATATCGATAAAACTTTGCGCCATGTAAGTAGTTGTGCCAAGGTAACAAATGCCAAGGCCTTGTTTTTCGGCCTCGATACACGCGTTTTGGCTGGCTAAAACAGCATCGATAGTTGCATTGTAAAGCCACAAAAAGTTGTCGTAACCGGGTGTTGCACCGCGTTGTTCGCACCATTTGTTAAAACGGTTTATGTCGGCGCAAAAGGTAAGGTGCACAGGTGCCTGTAAAACCATTTGTTGGTTAAAATGTGCTGTACAAAGTTGCTCGCGTAGTTTTGTGTCGGTAGTTACAATAATGCTGTAAACCTGCATGTTGCCAGTGTTTGACGCCCTTGTTGCAGCGTTTAGTATGTTTTGTAGCGTTTGGTTGCTTATTGGCGTATCTTTAAATTTACGTATTGACCGATGTTGAAAAATTGTGTCCATATTTTTATTTTTTGCAAAGGTAGCGGATTTTAATAGATTTGAAAAATTGCTTAACTAAAACACATATTATGAGTTATTTTAATTTTGATAAATATAAAGTTTGTTTTAACGAGTTGGGAAGCGGTAATGCTATATTGCTTTTGCACGGTTATTTAGAGGATAAACATGTTTGGGGCAGTTTTGCTAATGAACTTGCAAAAAAATACCGGGTTATTATGCCCGACATACCTGGTCATGGTTGTAGTTCGACAATGGGCGACAAACATACTATGGAGCAAATGGCAAATGTTTTTGATAACCTGCGTAAGTATTTAAATATTGATACTTGGTTTGTTTTGGGTCATTCAATGGGTGGTTATGTAGCTTTAGCATTGGCAAGTGGCTTTGAACAGTTTGTTGATGGTATTGTGTTGTTTCATAGTTCGTTAAATGCCGATACGCCCGAAAAAAAGATAGCCAGGCTAACCGAAATTGATAAAATTTTAAGTGGGCAAAAACAGTTAATTTTTGAAAATAATATAACCAAAATGTTTGCTAATATTAATACCGATAAATTTAAAGGTAGTATAAAAGCAATTGTTGAACGGGCAAATAATCACCACGAACCCGGTGTTTGTGCATTGTTGCGTGGTATGATGGAACGGCCATGCCAAAGGGCTTTTTGGGCCAATTGGCAAAAGCCGGCTTTAATAATATTTGGTAAAAACGATAACTATATTGACATTTCCACAGCAAATAATTTGGCCGGTATTAATCCGGGTGTAATGGTTGAATGGCTAATGTTGTCGGGGCATATGGGTTTTATTGAACAGCCCGGCGACAGTGTTAAAATTGTTTGCAATTTTGTTGATAATGCTATTTGCCATTGTTAACCAATGCCGATTTTTTAATTGAATTAACCGAGCATAATAGTTCGTTCCACGAGTTATTAAGCCCGGTTAAATACTCTTTACCCAAAGGGGTAATGCTGTAATATTTACGTGGCGGCCCCTGGGTCGATTCCTGCCATCGGTAAGTTAACAAGCCAGCATTTTTTTGTCGCGTAAGCAATGGGTATAGTGTCCCTTCAACAACAATAAGTTTTGCCTGTTTAAGTTCCTCAATTATATCCGACGAGTAACTGTCTTTATGTTCTAAAATCGATAAAATGCAGAATTCGAGCACACCTTTTTTCATTTGTGCTTTTGCATTGTCAATGTTCATAAGTTTTGTTTTAAAAGTTCATACGGCGGCGTACATTGTTAAACTCGCGTTTTACCGATTCGGTAATGTTCTCGATGTTTATTGGTTTGCCACGCATCTCGAGTTTTTGGGCAGCGGTTTGAGCCTCGGGTATTATTAACCATAATATTAAGTAAATAATAATACTCGAAAAAAACAGGAACGTGAACAGCATAAATAAGCCGCGAAAAAGCCATGCAACCGAGTCGAAGTAAGAGGCAAGGCCAGAGCAAACCCCACCTAAAATTTTGTCGTCGGGGTTGCGGTACAAACGCCTTTGAGGTATATTTTGTAATTGAAAACTGTTGTCGTCGGTTGGGCCAAACGCATCGGGTTCGCCCATAATGTTAATTACATAGTTAACATCGTTAGTGTCGATTAAATTTTTTGGCGGCACTAAGCGTTGGGTAAAAAGTTCGGCTAAACGGTTTTCAATGTCGGCCATTATTTCGGCACGCTCAGTTTGGTTTTTAAAGCGTCGCTCAAAGGCATCAAGGTAATTTTGTAACAGGCTAAAGGCGTTATTATCGATATTGAACAAACGCCCGCCTAAGTTAATGTTTATTGATTGTATCATGGCTTTATAATTTTTTTGTGTAAAATTACTAATATTTTAGTACTATGCAATACATGGTACTAAAATTATTATTTGTTTATTGATTATATTGATTTGTTGTGTATTTTTGTAAACATAATCAAACCATTTCTGTTGTAAACAGAAATATTATAAAATCACCTAAAAAATTTATTTATTATGAAAAAATTATCAATTGTTTTGCTTGCTGTTTTATTAAGCGGTTCAAGTATTTTAATGACAGGTTGTTATGGTTCGTTTGAGCTAACAAAAAAAGTTTACGATTTTAACGGTTCACTCGGCAACAAGTTTATTAACGAGGTTGTTTTTTTAGCCTTTTGTGTAGTTCCGGTTTACGAGGTGTCGTTATTTATTGATGGTGTAATTTTGAACCTTGTTGAGTTTTGGACAGGCAGTAACCCTTTAAGCTTACACCAGGGCGAAAATAAAGTAAACATTGGTGGCCAGGACCTTACAATATTATTGGAGAATAACAAAGCCACGATATTTGATAATCAAAACAACGAGCTAACAGTTTTAAGTTATAATACCAATGAAAGTACATGGTATGCTACATCGGTAAACGGTACTCAAAAACTGATGAAAATTAACGAAAATACTGTTGATGTTTATACCGCTGCCGGCGATGTTGTGTCGTACGATAAAGATAAAATGCAGCAAAAAAGCAGCTATAAAATGTTTAACGACCTTGTAGCTGTAAAATAATTTTTGGTATAACTAATACCTAAGTTGAGTGGTTGGAGCTAAGCGAACAAACGTTTTAATTAAGTATAAAGGGGGCAAATTTTATTTGTCCCTTTTTTTGTGCATTAAAGTTCAACAGCCAAAATTAGCATGTCGTCGGTTTGCCCAAGTTTGCCGCGCCAGTTGTCAAAGTACGATTCGAAATACTGGCGTTGCTCGTTAATAGGCAGGTGCTGGTGTGCAAGTAACAGCGATTTAAACCCGCCGCGTGTAATTTTAGTGTTCGATGTGCCTCCAAGCTGGTTATAAAAGCCATCGGTAAGCATGTAAAGTTTGTGCCCGGGTTTGTAATTTATTGTTTGTAAAGTAAAAGGTTTTTGGTTGTGGCTAATGCCAACAGGTTGTTTGTCGCATTTAAGTTCGGTAATACTATTGTTAAATGTAAGGTAAGCATTAATGTGCGCGCCCGAGTAATTAATTTTATTTGCTGTTGTATCAATTGCGCAAACTGCTATATCGAAAATGTCGGTGTTGCTTTGCGAACTTTTTTGGTTAAGAGCCTCATTAACCATTGTGTTTAGTTTGTCGAGTATTTGGTTAGGCAATAATGTTGTATTATTGTTAATAACATGATTAATAATTGTATGCCCCAAAATGCTCATAAATGCGCCGGTAAGGCCGTGGCCGGTGCAATCGGCAACAGCTATGTAAATTACATTGTTTATTTTTTTTGCCCAACAAAAGTCGCCACTTACTATGTTTTGTGGTTTCGATATCAAAAAGTGGTTATTAAATAATTGGCTTAATTTTGAATTGGGCTGGTTAATAGCATTTTGCACTTTGGCCGCGTATGATATGCCGTCGTTGATACGCTTGTTGGCAATAGCAATTTTTTTATTTTGTAATTCAATATATTGGTTTTTTGTTTCAATTTGTTTTTTCGATTTATTAACATAATGTAAAGCTAAAAGAGTTATTATTATTAATATCGATAGTAAAGTTGAAACAATAATTATTGATATTATGTAATATTTTTGTTGTTTCATTTTTTCGATGTTCAACTCGTTCTCTTTGTTAAGCAGGTTAATTTTGTTTTGTTTTTCAATTAGTTGGTACTGTGTATAGGCGTCGTTAAGTTTGTCGCGCGACTCTTTGTTTATAATGCTGTCGTTAATGTTGCGGTAATTTTTATAAAAACTAAGGGCTTTGTCAAATTTGCCGCAGTTTTCGTAAATCTCCGACAGGCTGTGGTAAATTTCCATTTGGTCGCTTAGGTAATTATTTTCGATAGCCATGTTTAGGGCGTTTTGGTAGTTTTTAATTGCCAGTGCTGTTTGGTTTTGATATTTATAAAGTTGCCCCATGTTTGCCAAACCTTGAATAATACCCCCGGTATTATTAATTGATTTGTTAATGTTGAGCGATTTTTCGAAATAAGTTTGAGCCTGTTTGTATTGCCCCATTTGCGTATATACTAAACCTATATTGCCCGATATAATGGCCATAGCGTATGGGTTGTTTTGGTTTTGATAAAGTAATAAGGCTTTTTGATAGTATTTTAAGGCTTCGGGGTATTTTTGCATCTCGTTATAAACACTGCCAATATTGTTTGTAACCATTAGTTGTTTGTCAATAATTTTTTCAGACTCATAAATTTCTAATGCTTGTTTAAAATATTTAATTGCGGGGTCGTAAATGCTACTGTAGTAAAAAAGGCTTCCAAGGTTCATGTACGATTCGGCAATACCCTCGGCATTGTTTTTAAGGCTATAAAGGTTTAATGCTTTGTTAGCATACTCAATAGCACTGTTTATTTTGTCGGTACGGCGCAGGTTTGTGGCCATATCGGAGTATGCTTTTGCTAATTTTAGCGTGTCGTTAAGTTGTAATATTAATTGTATTTGCAGGTTAATGTAATCAATAGTTTGCGAGTATTTCGATTGTAAAAAATACGAGCTTGCAATTAGTTTATATAGTTGTAAGGTGTTTTGAATATTGTTTGTTTTTGAATAGTAACCGGCGGCATTTATAAAATAAAACCGGGCCGAGTCGTAATTATTGTTTTGGTAAAATGCATCTCCAATGTTTTGTTGGGTTTGTGCAATTAGCAAGTTGTCGGTATTTGTTTTTGCAA
>CAZJCR010000020.1:17109-27525 GCA_964544385.1 uncultured Bacteroidales bacterium | reverse complement strand
ATGAAAATGACAACTTTAAATTTTGTAGTAATAGCATGTTTTTGCTTATTACAGTCGTGCCAACCCGACGAGTTAACTATTAGTAACGGCAACATTGAAATTGAAATTGAACCCGGCGAAAATTGGTTGCATAATTTTCCGCTCATTATGGGTTTTGTAAAGCAAAACCCGCCACAGTTTGCAATTTGGGCCGAAGATACCGCGGGCAATTACTTGTCGACAATATTTGTAACGTACAAAATAGCTACCCAAAGCTGGCAGGCTAATAATGGCAACAGACGTAAAGAGTGTTTGCCCCATTGGTGCCATAAACGCGGCATTGTTTATAACGATGGGTTATTATTGCCCACAGCTCAAAAACCCTTTACCGACGGTATTACCGGGGCAACTCCAAAAGCAGCAAAAACAATTATGGTTAACACTAATATTGAAAAACCGTTTGTTATAAAAGCTGAGTTTAACCACTCGGTCGATTTTAACAGCTATTACCCCGAAAATGCCCAACCTGGCCAAATTAACTATAGTGGTGGCAAACAGGGTAGTGGCCAGCCGGCTGTTATTTATGCCGTAACGGTTTATAATAACACGCAAAATACAATGCTAATACCAATTGGCAATAGTAGCCCCGATGGTTCGTCGGGCAATGTTTTTAACGATTTGCATAAACTTACCAGCGCGAAAAACATAGTAAAAAGCATTAAAATAACAATAAAATAAAGCAATTGCGCAACAATGTATAAATGCGTATAAAAACAG
Source organism: uncultured Bacteroidales bacterium (assembly GCA_964544385.1). Lineage (GTDB taxonomy): Bacteria > Bacteroidota > Bacteroidia > Bacteroidales > SZUA-534 > CAZJCR01. The sequence continues at coordinate 26,769 of CAZJCR010000020.1, read as the reverse complement.
CTAAATAAATTAATTCACCTGTTTTACCAAAAGTTGCTACAATACATTTTTTCTAAAAATAAATATTATGATAAAAAAAATATTTGCATTTATATTATTATCCTTATTGATACACCTTACAGCTAATGCCCAAAACCGGCGGGTTGTTTTGGCCCAAATGTATGTAAACCAGTTTGATGTTGGATATAGTCAAAATATTATTAATCAAAAATTTGTTGCAGGTATTTACGCGGGCATTGCAAACTGCGACATTAACCCGGCTTTCGACGATTTTACAACTACTCTTGATGTTGGAATTGTAGTTTATCAAAATACAAAAAACCGGTTATCAATTAATACAGGCGTTGGTATTTACCTTACAAACAATAATTATTATTTGGTAAAAGTACCTTTATTATTGGCCGGCACTAATTATGCCCGCTTTTTTGGAAAAACCCAAAGACATTGTTTTTTAGTTAGTTTAGGTTACAGGTATGGTAAAAAAAGCTATAAACAACAGTATTTATCCGATATTTTAAATGCATATTCAATATCAACGTTTAAAGTTTCGCCTTTAATGTTTTCGGTTGGTTATGGTTATACTTTAAAAAACTAATGTTAGGTACTTATAAAATAGCACTTAAATGTTTTTTTAGTTTTTTTTTATTTAGGCTATTTTTGCCTCAAATAAAAATAACATATTCGAATACAATGATACCAATAATTGAAACTACACGGCTGTATTTACGCCAACTAACAATAAACGATGCGTTTAACTTATCGTTAGTTTTGTCTGATTCCGACTCGATGAAGTATTACCCCCATAAATTTTCCGAAATTGAGGTAAAAAACTGGATTGAAAGTAATATTGAGCGGTATAAAACTCATGGTTTTGGATTATGGGCAGTTATACGAAAAACCGATAACCAGTTTTTGGGCGATTGCGGTATTACATTACAAAATATTGATGGCAAAGTTTTACCCGAAATAGGTTTTCATATAATTAAAAAGTATTGTAACATGGGTTATGCAACCGAGGCAGCTAATGCCTGTGCACAATATGCAATTAACAAATTACATTTTAAAGCTATATACTCGTACTCAAATATTGCCAATATAGCATCGCAAAAAGTATCGCAAAAAATAGGTTTTACCAAAGTTAAAACATTTAAAAGTAATGGTATTGAGCATGTTGTATATCAATATAACAGCAAGTAAAACAAAAACAACCCGCGAACCTACGCGGGTTGCATTTTTGCGTGCTAAAAAAATTAAAAATTAGCTTTAAGCGATAAAATAAAATTACGTCCGGCGGCACAAATACCCGAGCTGTAAGGGCGGTAACGCTGGTCGGTAATGTTTTCGATACCGGCTGTAACGCCCCATGTTTTATTAACCCGGTACATAGCCTTAAAATTTAGCGTGTACCATGCCGGCGAGTATGGGTTGCCATTGTTGTCGACAGCATAAATTTCGGGTTTTAATTGTTCTTCGGGGGCTAAATTGCTATAGCTTTTTTGGCCGCTGTATTGGGCATAAAGGCAAAGGTTTAGCTGGTTTGCCGAGTAAGTAATTTTTGAGTTTCCAAACCATGGTGCGGCATGTCGCGATGGTGTTTTTGAACCATCGTCGTTTTCTTCGGTGCCTTTTTGCCAGTTAAAATCGGTCGAAAAACCAAACCCATTGCCCAGCTTGGCCTCAAAACCGGCCTGCAGGCCAAAAACATTTGCCGATGCCACGTTTTGCACAGCTTGAACCTGGCTCATAACACCATCGTAAACTATACTATCGTTGCCGTTAAGCGTAAAGTTACGGCGCACCATAGCATTGTTAAGCAGAGTATAATAAGTAGTAAGGTCAATTTTAAGCCATTGGCCAAACAGTTTTGTAACACCCAGTTCGGCATTGTAGGCGTATTCGGCTTTAAGGTTTGGGTTTGGTACAATAACAATGGTATCGCCCGAGTCAAAAACTTTACCCATATCGTCAACATTTGGCGACCTGAAAGCTGTGCCGGCATTTGCGCTAATTACCCACTTTTGGGTTGGCCTGTAAGTAAAGCCAAAGCTTCCGGTAAGCGCGCCATTGTTAACATTTGCTGTAGTAAACGGAAAATGGTAAAACGACGTGTCGAACTTTGCATTTAAAACATAATGGTTATAACGCAGGCCGCCTTGCAGGCTAAATTTATTGGTAACATTAAACTGTTTGGTAATATAAACAGCGTACGATGCCCAGTTTGCCATTGGGTATCGCGATGCGCCAATGGTATCGGTATTTGTTAAAATATCGGTATCGGTACCGGTTGAGTTTACGTTATTGTAAACATACTCGGCACCATAAAACAGTTGGCCACGAGGGCCGGTGGTTTTAACAAAATCGAAATTTGCCGAGTAAGCATCAATTTTCTCGAGCCTGGTTTCGCGGTTATCTTTGTTAATATCGCGGCTTATACGGCTCTCTTCAAAATACTGTTGTGCCAGTCGCACCGTAAGTTGGTCGTAAGCAAAATTATTTGCATTATGTTCAATATTAAAATTGTTCATCATCCAAATTTGCGGGCCGTAGTTCCACTCGCCATACCGGGGTGCGCCTTTTTTGTAACGTATATGCCTGTCGTATCGCGAGTATTGCGATGTTTCGGAATAGTGAAACCCGTATTTAAATTGCCAGTTTTGGTTAGGAGCAAAGCTAATTTTTTGCATCATGTTAGTTTGCAAGTAACCACTGGGGCGTTGTATTTTGGGGTCGCTATTTGTAACTGTAACATCGGTATTATCAATTCGCTCGACATAAAAAGGCCTTAAATACTCGTTAGGGCCATAGCTGCCCATTTTAAGATTGCCATAATTGCTTGCAGTTAAACTTGTTGCCATAGCCCATTTTTTACCGCCAAGGTTAATGTTAAAATGGCCGGTTTTTTCGTTATTGGCAGTTGAGTACCGTGTAACCGCGCTGCCTATTATAATAGGCGTTTCGGTAAACGAAAACTGCGGGTTTAAAGTTTTAAAATTCATAACCCCTCCAATGGCATCGCTGCCATATATTACCGACCCCGGGCCAAAAAGCACTTCGGTTTTTTCGATAGCAAATGGGTCGAGCGATATTACATTTTGCAGGTTGCCGGCACGAAAAATTGCAGTGTTCATACGTACGCCGTCAACAGTGTATAAAAGCCTGTTTGTGGCAAAACCGCGTATCATTGGGCTGCCGCCACCCTGTTGGCTTTTTTGCATAAATACTTTTCCCGACAGGGTAAGTAAATCGGCAGCAGTTTGTGGGGTTTGTAAAGCCACTTGCGACGGTGCAATAACTATCATTTTTACTGGCGCGTTGCCGCGATTTTGGTTCCACCTGGTACCCGGTACAACAATTTCGTCGATACTTATGCGCGATGTTTCGAGCTTTATTGCATAATTATCGGCTTTAAGCTGTTCGATAGTTGTTGATAATGGTTTGTAACCCATTAAATTAAACATTACCAACTGGCAGTTTTCGAACCCGTTTATGCTTGCCTGGCCTTTAGCGTTGGTTGTGGTGTAGATGTTTTTATTGTGGCAAACTACTGTAACAAGCTCGAGCGGTTCGCCGCTGGCTTTGTCGGTTACAGTAATTACCTGTGCTTGTATTTGCGCAATAAAAGCTACTAAACACCATAATAAAATAATTTTTTTCATTAGTATATTCTAAATTTTATAATCGAAGTTAAATAACTTGCCCTGTTTTTTTGTTAACTTATTTGTATTGGCAAGGCCTGGTTTATACAAGTTTGGTTAAGATAAACATAGGGTATTTGCCCAATAAAAAATGGGCAAGCAGTTATGTTAATAAAGTATTACCCAAATTGAACAAATAGCTCAAGTAAAGTACTTGTTCACTTTGTTGCAACTGCTCAACTTATGAATAATATTATTTTGCTTATGGTAAAAATAAAACAACACTAAGCTAATGTTAAAAACAAAAGTAGTGCAAATGTATTATTACCAATAAGTTATTATAAAAACATAATAGGCGGTGGAACAGGTGGTGGCTGACAAAAACAAATATAATTTTGTGTTTTAAAAACCTGGTAATTAGTTTTAAAAAAGCACAATAAAAAATTATGTTTAATTAAGTCATTGCAATATAGCGATTTAAAAAAAACTTCGAGTTTACTTTGTTGTTGCCGGTGCATAGGGTCGGTTCCCAATAAATGGTATGTAATTGCCATTAACTGTTGGTTAAGCGCGGTTTCTTCTTTGTCCCACCAGCAGTAATAAAATATCGAATCGTTACAAAAAACAGTTTCAACAATGTCGTACATTTGGCCTTCGAACTCAAATTCTTTGGAGTGTTTCCAATGTAAAAGGGTTTTGGTTTGTGGTTTAGTAAACTTTAAAAGTACCAGTTGGTTTTTGTCGATACCATTAATTATTTTACGTTTAACAGTTTTGCGTACAACATATTTTTTATGTTGCAGCCAGTTGTAAGTAACAGCAACCGGTGCAACTAAGCAAATTAAAAGTAATATGGCGTAAAACCTGCGTAGCATAAAGTAGTATTGGCACAAATCTAATTTAATTTTAATAAAACGGCATAGCATTTTAGTTAAATTATTGATACCCATTACAGCTCATTGAGCGAAACTCTCAATTTGGGTAATAATAATAAAAGCGGTTACTATTTTTTAATATATCAATTGTATTATTTTGCCGTTTTATATTTGTAGATAATTAATATTAAAGCTTTTAACAATTAATTGGCTATGGCATTGGTAAAAAATACAATCAACTTATTTATATTAAATTGATATTATAAAGGGTTTTGGTGATTGTTTTTAACAAAATCTTTAGGCAACATACCAAATTGTTTAACAAAACATTTAGTAAAGTACGAAGCCGAGTTAAAACCAACTTCAAAAGCAACCTCGTTAACCCTTATACCTTGTTCAATTAGCAATTGAGCAGCTTTTTTAAGACGGTATGTACGCAGGTAGTCGGCAGGGGTATAACCGCAAATGCTTTTTAGCTTACGCTGAAAGTTTGATCGGCTAATGAACAATTTTTTAGTAAGCGATTCGATAGAGAAATTAATATCAGAGATATGTTTGTCGATTTCGGTATTAAGATTATCGATAAATTGTTGGTCGCTTTTATTTGTTGTTAAAATTGAGTACGATGTAAGCGGTGAGCGGTTAAAAGCCTCGTGTATGGCTTGTCGGTTAGCCAACAGGCTTGCAATTTGGGCTTTAAGGTACGACATTGAGAAAGGTTTTTCGATAAAAACATCGGCACCAGAGTTAAGCCCCTGAATTTTTGTAATGTTGTCGGTTTTAGCCGACAAAAGTACAATTGGAATGTGGCTGTAGTTAATATTATCGCGCAGTTGCCGTGTAAATTCAATACCATCAATATCGGGCATCATTATATCGGTAATAATAAGGTTAAACCAGTTGTTATTTAACATTTTAAGAGCCTGTTTGGCGTTTAGGGCTGTAAATGTGTTATATGCAGGGCTTAAGCTACTGTTAATAAAATTAACCATATCGGGGTTATCGTCAACAATAAGTACATTATTTTTTTGAGCAGGGGGTGTAGTTTGGTAAGTATCGGGGTCGTTGTTTAGTTGTAGGTTATTGTTAATGTAGTTTTTAATATTATAGTTGCCAAATGTAAAAGTAAAAACCGAGCCATTAGGTTTTGCATTGGTAACAGCAACGTTACCGTCTAAAATATTTGCAAGGTGTTTAACAAGCGACAGCCCAATACCCGAGCCTGCTTTGCTTTTGTCGGATAATACCTGGTAAAATGGTTCAAAAACACGGTTTTTAAAATTGTCGGGAATTCCAATACCGTTGTCGGCAACTGATATGCAAAATTTGTTGTCGGAGTTTTGTTGCAACGAGAGTTCAATTTTATTATTGGTAAATTTAAGGGCATTGGTTAAAAAATTTCCGGTAATTTTTGTAATAGCATCGGGGTCGGTAATTGCCCAAATATCGGTATTTTGATTAATGCTGAGTATTAAGTTTATGTTTTGGTGTTGTGCTGTTTTTAAAAAGCGGTAATAAATATCGGTAATAAGCTTGGTTAGGTTAATTTTAGTTGCGTTAACGTGGTAATCGTCCGAGTCAATTTTTCTAAAATCGAGTAGTTGGTTAATAAGCACGTTAAGTCGTTGGCTGTTTTTGTCGATAAGTGCAAGGTTGTTTTTAGTGCTTTGGTTACCGTCGCCCGACACAATAATCTCCTCGAGCGGTGCTTTAATAAGGCTAACCGGTGTTCGTATTTCGTGTGCTATGTTAGTAAAAAAATCTATTTTCGATTTAAAAGCTTTTTGTTCTTGCTCGGTTTTATATTGTTTTAGCATTTTTTGTTGTTTAAGCTGGTTGCGCTTAACGTAGTATATTATTAATGCCGATATAATAACCCATAACATAATAAAATAAAATATTTTGGCAGCTACCGACAACCAAAACGGTGGTAGTATTTCAATATCGATTTGCGCGCCGGTATTGTTCCAAACGCCGTTGTTATTACTTGCTTTAACTTTAAAAGTATATTTACCAGGGCTTAGGTTAACATAAGTAACATTATTGTTATTTCCAATATGGTTATAATGGGTGTCGGTACCTTTGAGCATGTAGGCATATTGGTTTTTTGATTGAGCCATAAAGCTAAGGCTTACAAAATGTATTGTAAACGATGCGTTATAATGTTTAAGTTTTACAGTATTTTTACTGTTTAAAGCGTAAATTATATTTTTTTGAGTTTGGATATTATTTGGGCCTAAAAGGTCAATATTTGTAATTTCGACATTTGGTATCGATGTATTTATGTTTTGGTTAATATTTTTAGGATAAAAGCAGTTAAATCCGTTTATGCCTCCAAAATATAGTTTACCGTCGCTCGATTTAAAAAACGATTTGTAATTAAATTCGTTGCTTTGCAAACCGTCGGCCTGCGTAAACACTGTTTTATTGGTAATGTTGTCAGGGTTAAAAGTAACTAACCCGGTGTTGCTGCTAACCCAAATGTTACCGTACATATCGTCGAGCACGCCATAAACCACGTTGTTAGGCAGCCCGTTGTTTTCCGATATATTTGTAAAGCTATCGGTTTGGTAGTTGTAGTAAAATAAACCACGTCCTTCGCTGGTTATCCAAAGGCGTTTTGTATTGTCGATAAACAGACCGGTAAGTTTACTGTTGAACATTGGGTCGTTCTCGTTGAGTTGATTATTGTAAAATACCCACTTACCAGTTTTAGCATCTTTTTTAGCAATACCGTTATTGTACGATGCAACCCAAAGGTTAAGGTACGAGTCTTCAATAATATCGTAAATAAATTTAAGCGAATCGGGTTTAATACGGGTAAAGTTATCGGTTGTTTTGTTGTAAAGGTTTAGCCCGGCAGTAGTTCCTATGTAAATTTGTTTGTCGCGGGTTTGGTAAAGCGAAAAAATGCAATTGTCGTTTATACTATTAAAATTAGTTGAGTTTTGGTAGTTTTTAATTTGTTTTGTAATAGTATCGTAAACATCGATACCACGCGAGAAAGTGCCAATCCAGAGTTTATTGCCTGCAAGTAAAAGGGGGTGTATGTTGTGGTAAGTTGTTTTAACCGGTTGCGAAAATATTTTTGTTTTAGTGTTAAAATAATTTAGCCCGCCATCTTCGGTAGCAATCCAAAGGTTACCGTTTGGGTCTTCGCAAAACTGGCTAACAGCTTTGCCCGACATGTACCCGGGTTTGTCGTTTGGCAAATGTTTTTCGAAACCTAAGGCCGAAGTGTTTAAATAGTTAAGCCCGCCAAAATAAGTACCTGCCCAAATGCCGCCCTCGTGGTCGCGCAATAACGAGTACACGTTTTGGTCGCTAAGGCTGTAACGGTTATAAGGTATATCAACCCTCGATGTGTTTTTTGTTACAGTATTAAACATGTATAGCCCGTCGTCGGCACCAACTAAAATGTTATTAGCATCAAACTGTAAAAAAGTGCGTATGTGAGTAATGTAATAGTTATTACTTGTTGGGCCACAATAAGTTAAGTGTTTGGTTTGTTGTTTGTTAAAAAACAGTATCCCATTGGCCCATGTTCCTAAATACAAGTTACCGTGTGGGTCTTCAAAAATCGATAATATCTCTTTACTAAAGTTATTTCCAAATTCAACAAGCCCTTCAACGGTTTCGAACATACCACTGGCCGGGTTGTATTGTAGCAGGCCTATACGCGAACCTACCCATATTACGCCGGCTTTGTCCTGGTAAATGCTCCAAATACTTGTTTGGCGCAAATCGTAGTTTTTTAATTTAACTCTTAGTAGTTCAATTTTTTCGGGGTTAAAAAGGTAAACCCCCTGGTTCATTGTAGTTATCCATACATTATTGTTGTTATCAATAATTATCGATGTAACCGATGTTATTATATTGTCTTCAATGTTTAGTTTTTTTTCTATTCTTTCAAAAGTTTCGTTTATGCAATCCATTATATATAGGCCATTGTCGGTGGCAATATACATTGTGTTGTTACCGGTTTCGGCAATATCTTTAATAAAATTGTTGCCCAGCGATAATGGGTTAGTGTTTTTGCGGTAAATTTTAAAATTGGTACCATCGAATTTGTTAAGGCCATCTTTTGTTCCTATCCATAAAAAACCTTTGTTGTCTTGCATTAGGCAGGTAACGGTGTTTTCCGACAAACCATTTTCGACTTGGAATTTTTTAAAATAAAAGTTATATGCTGTATTACACAGCACCTGTAATTGTATTATTAAAATTATAACTATAATAAATAATTTGCGCATAAGCTTGTTTTTATTTATACAACTGTACTATATAAGGTATAAATGTTTATTTAACATATTAAACTTATTGATAGCCAAATAATAAAGCATAAAAAATGCTCCTGCAAAAATAGCATTACATGTACGGTATTCGCTAATATAAGTTTTGCAATTATAAAAAACGGTGGTCAAAAAATGGTAAATAATAACCAATACCCGGTTTTACCATGCATTACCAATTATTGACCATTGTTTTGCACCCGCCTTTACTATTGTTATATAAGTTTGGAGCATCAAAAAGCGGTTAATAACACTAAAACTTTTTTAATATGCGATATTTAATATTAATAGCAGGTTTAATTTTTATGGTATCGTGCCATAATAATAACAATAACAAACCAGTGATGCTCGAACCGGCAAAGTTTACAACGGTACTCGACGAAAAAAACATAACTCTTTACACGCTCGAGTCGGGCAATGGCATATTTATGCAGGTAACAAATTTTGGTGCCCGTGTTGTGTCGCTATTTGTTCAAAACAGTAAAGGCGTTTACAACGATGTTGTTTTAGGTTACGATAATATTAACGATTACATAAATAATAAAGGTGAGCGTTTTTTAGGGCCGGTTGTTGGCCGTTTTGCTAACCGCATAGCCAACGGGCAATTTATTATTGATACAACTACTTATATATTGCCCGTTAATAACAACGGACAAACTTTACATGGTGGCCTGCACGGGCTCGACATGGTTGTTTGGGATGTAGATAAAATATCGAAAAACGAAATTTGTTTCTCGTACATATCGGCCGACGGCGACGAGGGCTTTCCCGGCCAGCTAACTATCGAAATGTGTTATTTGCTTACTCCCGATAACGAATTTAAAATTACTTACCGAGCTACTACAAACAAAACTACGG
>CAZJCR010000020.1:0-17099 GCA_964544385.1 uncultured Bacteroidales bacterium | reverse complement strand
CATGGCATTTTTAATTTAAAAGGTATGGGCAACGGCACCATTACCGACAACATACTTACCATAAATGCAAGTTATTTTACACCAGTAAATAACCTTTTAATACCTTTTGGTAATTATGAAAAAGTTGAAGGTACACCTTTCGATTTTCGTAAACCTACGCAAATAGGCAAACGTATTGGCCAAAATAATCAGCAATTAATTAATGGTTCGGGTTACGACCATAACTGGGTTATTGATACTGTTTACACCGGAATTGTTAAACATGTAGCTACCTTACACGACCCCGTTAGCAACCTTGCAATGGACATTTTAACCGACCAACCCGGCCTACAATTTTATAGTGGTAATTTTTTCGACGGCAAAACAAAAGGCAAATATGGCAAAACAATGGATTACCGCCAGGGCGTTGCGCTCGAAACCCAAAAATTTCCTGACAGCCCTAACTGCCCAAACTTTCCGTCAACATTACTAAACCCGGGGCAAGTATACGCTCACACCTGCATATACAGGTTTTACAACAAATAAATTAATAATTATTTACATAATTTAATTAAACTAAATATATGAGAATAGTACTACTTTGTAAAACAAAGAACAGAGGCAATAGCACTGCCGGTAGTTTGTTTTTAAAACCAAAACTTACAATTTGTTTATTATCGTTAATGCTTATTGTTTTTACCTTTGTAGCAAAAGCACAAAGCAATACCGATAAAATATTAATTAACGGTATTGTTACCGACGAGTCGGACCAACCTTTAACAGGTGTAAATGTTATTGAAAAAGGTACCCTTAACGGGATAATAACCGATTTTGACGGAAAATTTACTTTATCGGTTTCCCAAAAAACTACTTTGGTATTTTCGTTTATGGGTTACATAACCGAAGAGATTGATGTGCTTGATAACTCGCCACTAAAAGTAAGCCTGATACCCGACCTGAAAAAACTCGACGAGGTAGTAATAGTTGGTTATGGCACTCAGCGCAAGCAAGACCTTACCGGGGCGGTTGCTGTTGTTGATATTAAAGAGGCAAAAAAATTAACTGCCGGCAGTATATCGGAAATGATGCAGGGCAAAGTTGCCGGCGTATCAATACAATCGAGTGGCGACCCCGGCTCAATGGGCAAAATTAACATACGCGGTATTGGCTCTTTCTCAAACGTTGGCCCATTGTATGTTGTCGACGGTTTAATTGTTAACGACGTTAACCACCTTAATCCTTCCGACATTGAATCGATACAAGTGCTTAAAGATGCATCGTCGACAGCAATTTATGGCTCGCGTGGTGCTAACGGGGTTATTATTGTATCGACAAAAAAAGGTAAAAAAGGAAAACCATCGTTCGATATTACAGCTACTTATGGAGTGCAGGAACTGGCAAAAAAAATTGAAATGATGAACACTGTCGATTTTTTATATTATAACCAACTGGCATATCAAAACGCAGGTATGGAGTGGCCGGCAAATGCACAAGCAGGTACATATCTGCCAAATTCCGATTATCAAGATGCAATTTTCAGGCTTGGTAAGGTACAAGACTATAACATGACTTACTCGCAGGGTTCCGAAAATACATCGATAATGATGGGCGCAGGTTTTTACTCGCAAGACGGCGTGTTAGAGGGTCCCGGCTATAAAAGGTTCTCGTACAGGATAAACAGCGAGGGAACATACGGGAACCTGCGCGTGGGCGAAAACATTACTCTTTCGAGCGCGAACAAAAAAAATACTAACTACAACTCGAGCTCTTTTACAAACGCGCTTGTTATGCCACCAGTTATACCAGTTTACGACCCGGCCGAACCATCGGGGCGGGGCGGCTTTGGCTACGGTAGCGTTTATTATCCTACTTACTCAACAAACCCTTTAGCACAGCAACTAAGTATCGACAACCGCTCGGTTGACAACCGTGTTATTGGTAATGCTTTTGCCGAACTTAAATTTTTACAAATGTTTACTTATAAAGTAAATGTTGGTATCGATTATTGGTATGGACGCCAAAAAATTATAGACTACGTTTACACAATGCGAATGAGCTCGGCCGAAAATAAATACCAGAATATTTTAAACGAGGTGCGCGACGAACGCCTTACTATGATTGCTGAAAACACTTTAAATTTTCAGAAAACTGTAGGCAAACATAATATTGAGGCTTTATTGGGTTATACTTTTCAGAACGACCAATGGCACTATTTACGTGCCGAGGGTTACGACCAGCTTGTTGACGGTTTATGGCAAATTGACCTTGTTGGCACACAAAACAACATGTGGGGCTCAGAGCAGGAGCACAGGCTTTTGTCGTATTTAGGCAGGGTAAACTATAACTTTGACGACCGTTACCTTGTTCAATTAAATTTCCGTAGCGATGCATCGTCAAAATTTGGTCCCGAAAACCGCCGGGGGTATTTCCCTTCGGGGTCGTTTGGCTGGCGAATTGTTAACGAAGATTTTTTTGAGAATGCCCGCTCTTGGGTCGACGATTTAAAACTACGACTTAGCTATGGCCAAATTGGCGACATGCAGGCTTTAGGTAACTACGATTACATTCCGGGTATTGACAACGACGGCCCTTACGAAGGTTTTTATGCAATTTTTGGCCCATCGGGAACCGAAACTATTAACAATGGAGCCTTACAAAGTTCGAGCGTAAACACTACATTAGGCTGGGAAACCAAAACAACTCTTAACATAGGTACCGATTATGCCTTGTTTAACAGCCGTCTTACAGGTTCGTTCGAGTATTTTAACTCAAAATCGACAAACCTTTTAGTTAACCTGCCACAAGCTTGGGTTACCGGGGTTAGTACAAAATGGACAAACTACGGGCAAATGCTTAATAAAGGTTTCGAAATGTCGGCTGGCTGGCGCGAAAATAAAGGCAGTTTTAATTATAGTATAAATGGTAATTTATCGACAGTTAAAAACAAGGTGTTGAGCCTTGGTGAGCTATACCGCGAGTCGGGGTGGAATAATATAAACCGTACCGAACAAGGACGCTCGGTTGGCGATTTTTACCTTATTCAAACCGATGGTATTTTTCAAAACATGGACCAGGTTTATGCACACACAACTACACTTGAAAATGGCCAGGTTGTAATTATTCAGCCAAATGCTAAACCCGGCGATGTGCGTTATGTTGATGCCAATAACGACGGAAAAATTGACCTAAACGACCGCCAGTGGATGGGCAGCCCGCTACCTAAATTTACTGCAGGGCTAAACCTGTCGGCAGGTTACCTTGGTTTTGATATTACTATGTTTTTAACAGGTTCGTACGGTAATAAAATTTTTAATGCCCAGCGTTACGACTTACTGCGTTTCGATGTCGACAATTATCCGGCCGATGCAAAACCATGGACTTGGGACAACCCGTCGGACGAATACCCGAGGCCTTATGCCAGTTCAACCGACAACCGTTTGGCACCAACCAGCCGTTTTCTCGAAAACGGTTCGTACATAAGGCTTAAAAACTTGCAAATTGGATACACTTTGCCTCAAAACCTGTCGAAAAAAGTATTTATGCAAAACTGCCGCGTTTATGTAAGCTCGCAAAACTTGTTCACAATTACAAAATATAAAGGTTACGACCCCGAAATACTTAATTACGATGTTTTTGGACAAGGAAACGATAATGGCGGTTATCCGCCGGTTAGGTCGTTTAATTGCGGGCTACAGGTAACCTTTTAATTATCAGTATTAATAAATTATTAAACATAATATTATGAAACGTTTTATATTCATAACCTTTATATTCCTGTTTTTTTTAAGCTTTTCGTGCTCCGACAGCATGCTCGATTTAACCGACCCTAACCGTGAATCGTCGGACACGTATTGGGAACACGAAGAAGATTACTATAAAGGCCTTAGCGCGGCATACTCGGTATGGCGCATACCAAATTTTTTCAGCCGCTTTTATCACGTGTTAATGCTTTTACGCAGCGACGAGGGTTATAGCGATGGTCCGGCTCCCGAGTGGCACGCTTATGGTAATTTCCAGATTACTCCTTACAATACCGATGGTTGCGAGGGAATTTACCAACCATGGGTAGCAATTTTTAGGCAAATGTTTTATGTAAATCAGGTTATCGACAACATGGAGTCGCGCGGTTATAACATATTTTTAGCAAATGCTGCCAGCGAAAACGCTAAAGCCGAAAAGCAAAAAGAGGCCGACGAAATTTTAGGACAGGCATATTTTATACGCGGGCTTAGCTTTTGGTACCTTGGTGGTACTTATGGTAAAGGTCCTCGCCAGGTATCGTCAACTAAAGACGGTGAAATTATTGAACAGGAAGAAATTTTTAAACAAGCTTTAGCCGATTTTAATAAAGCCGAACAATTACTACGCGACCGTAAAACATGGAGCGGCGAAGATATGGGGCGCGTAACCCTTGGAGCTGCTGTTGGTATGCAGGCTCGGGCTTACATGCAACTTGCAGGTTACTACAAACGCCCATGGGTTAATAACCAGGCAAAAGCAGCCGAAAACTGGCAATTGGCTAAAACTTATATCGAAAAAATTTTGGCTATGGACTACTCGCTTGTGCCTAATTGGGTCGATAATTTTACTATGTCCAACGAAAACAACCCAGAGTCGATTTTTGAAATACAGTTTAAAGAAGGCCTTATTAATGGTAAAGAGGTAGGGGCACACCGTCCAAAGTTTTTTGGGTTACAATTACAATCGGGCGAAGGTGCCTGGTTCGACGGCTCGGCACGCCCTTGGCTTTTAAATGAGTTTGATGCCGAACTTGATAACAAGGGTAATACCGATATACGTAAATTTTATACCCTGTTTTACGAAATTGAGGGCGATACTAACTTGTACTACGGAAAAACCTGGAGCCAGTGGAAAGATGGTGGCGACCTGCAAAAACCATGTTATTGGCGAAAATACACAAGTGTCGATTCTGACCCATCGAAAAAAGAAGACTATAGCTCGGGCATTAATTTTAGAATGTTGCGGCTTGCCGACATATATTTAATGTATGCCGAGGTTATTAACGAACTTAATGGCGACCGCTCACTTGCTGTTGAATACATTAATAAAGTAAGGCGCAGGGTTAACATGCCCGAATTAGAACCAACGTTGTATAATAATTACAACAATTTAATTGCGCAAATTAAACACGAGCGGCTTGTTGAACTTTGCGGCGAAAGTGTTCGTTGGTTCGACCTCGACCGCTGGGGCGATATACATACACAAGATGGTGTTAACCAAATTGCTTTACGCGATCCCGATTTTAATACTTATACTGTTGGTAAAAACCATTTGTATATTATACCTAATCACGAACTGTCGTTGTACCCGGGCCTTACACAAAACGATGGTTACTAATAACTTTGTTGAGCAGTTGAAACACAGCAAACAATTGAATTATACAGGTTTAACATCTATGTTGAGTTTTACTAACCAAATGTAATTAAACACTTACAAAAACTAAATTGATTGGGCCAATTGCTCAATTTGGGTAATAATAAAATATATAAACAAATTTATATTGTTGATGACTAATACATTAACTAAAAAAAGCAAACAATGAAAAAACTATCAGGATTATTAATAATACTATTTGCAATTTTTCTGGCATCGCAAATATTACTTGTATCGTGCACTAATGTCGATGGCGATGGTATTGACTCAATTTATTACAACGGAAGTAATTTACCGCAAAATGCCAGCTACCGCAACCCCGTATGGGAACCCGATTTTGAACTGGGTACAGTTTTTAAAGGGCCTAACAGCTTTACAGCAATTGCATCGGAAACGCAATGGGCACAAGGGTTAACTTATTGTGGGCCAATTATTACATCGGCAAACCTTATGGACTGGGGAATGTACACAAATACAGCTTTCCCGTTAACTATCGATACACTGGTTTCGGGCACCGACACTATTATTTATAAAAAGCCACAATGGGCCAAAGGGCGTATCCATTCAATGTCGGCAGGTTTTACCCGTACTGTTCCTTCAACATCGTACTGGTTATTTTACCAAATTGGTAACGAACCTGCTATTGGAGTAGCTGCAGGCCGGTCGGCACAAGGCCCTTACAGCGACTTTGGCAAGCTTATCGATACTTCTTATACAGGATCAAAAACTATATCGGCACCGTTCTTTTATATTAAAGGCACTTTAACTTACCTGCTATTTTCAACCGAAAACGGTTCGTATATACAACAACTTACAATTAAACGCAACCAAATGCCTGCATTAGTTGGTGCTCCGGTACAAATTAGCGGCAATTTGTTTACTAACGTGGCTCTTTTTGCAATTGACGACTATTTTTACATTTTTGGTACAGTTGCAACCGGCGACATAACTAAAATACATTACGGGCGCGCAAACAGTATTACCGGGCCATACTTGGGTGCCGACGGTAACAGCCTTATTAATTCAACTGGTACGCTGTTAGTCGACAATGGTACACAGTTAAACAACCCGGGTAACGTGTGCGGTATTTTTACCGATTTAAGTAACTCGTGTTTTATTTTATACAACGTTACCGACATTGCAAAACCTTTATTAACAAGCGGATATAACCGCAGGCCATTAATGCTTAACAATATACAGTTTAATGACAATGGTTGGGTTAACGGGGTTATAAAACCCGAAATAGGTTGGGTATCGCCCAAATTTATCGACAAAGAATAACTAAATAAATTATTAACTTAAATTTTAATTACAATGAAACGATTATCTACTTTTTCGTTCGCAGCAATGTTTGCTTTGGGCAGCTTTGCCCAAACAATACATGTTATGCCACAATATGGCTCAGCTTATGGTGGTGGTGTCGAGGTCGATATAAACAACAATGGTTATCTCGATTTAGTTTTTGGTGGCTTGGCACCAAACCCTGTTTATATTGAAGATGCTGAAGGAAACATGGTTGAAACCGATAAAGCTACTAAAATATTACTGTTTAACCCCGACACTAAAACATACAACGAACTTACAACCAACATTGTTAATGCTAACAGGGCAAACTTTATTGCTCACGATTTTAACAACGACGGTATTATGGACCTGCTTATTGCCGACCACTCGCGCGATGTGTTTTACGCTCCCGGAATTTATGAGGGTGTAGGCGATGGCACTTTTACTAAAGCCAACATGGTGTTTAATGACACTGAATACCAGTTTAGGCCTGTTACTGTTAATGCCGCCGACTTTAACAACGACGGCCTTGTTGATATTGTTGCTATAGGGTACGAGTCGGTTGACGGTGTAGTTACTAACCACTCGGCTGTTTTAATTAATAAAGGCGGTTATAATTTTGATGTAACTAATGGCGAACTTTTGGGCGACTACCAGCTTGCCCTTGTTACAGTTAAAGTACTCGACCATAATAACGACGGTTATACCGATTTTTTTGTGTCGGGCAACTGCGATAACCCCGAAAGTAATAACAATGCACGTGTTTTGGCCGACATTTTTGAGAACCTTGGAACCGAAGCCCCTGGTACTTTTTACCGCTTATTTTTAGGCGATGGCACAATTTTTCAGAAAGCTAATGGTGGTTTAGATATTGCCGATTTTAACAGCGACGGCTGGCTCGATTTTGCATTACACGGCGAAGGCGGAACAGGTACAGGCGAACCCACGAGCGGCGAAGAGTGGGCGTGTATTTCGCATCTTTACATTAACCAAAAAAACGGTACTTATGCCGATAAAAACCAACCTAATTTTTCGGCCGATTTACGCCCCTTAAACAGCTCGGGTACAACTACCGGCGTAATTGACTGGGACGGCAATGGTACCTCCGATATTTTTATTCCCGGTTGGAACCCGGCTCCCGAAACTAACACACAAGCCGGCTTTTACTGGCTTAACGATGGAACTGCTAATTTTGGCGAAAAAAACCGCGTGCCCGGTGGCTCCGAAATTTTTATGTTATTCCCCGACTGGAACGGCGATGGTATTCGCGACTATTTTATGATTGGCCAAAGTTGGGATTCGGAATTTTTTACCGAAGAACAAAAAGGCCGTACATCGGCGGTTTTAATTAACCAACGTACTAATGTTAACCAGCGCCCATCGGCACCTACAGGCCTAAATGCAGCTGTTAACAATGGTAAAGTTACTTTAACCTGGGAGCCCGCTACCGACGCCGAAACCAATGCTAAAGCACTGTCGTACGAGTATTATATTAAAAACAGCGATGGACAATTTATTACTGCCTGCAGGTCGCATGTTGGTGGCAATTTAGACGGTGTACGCAAGGTTCTTGCACTTGGTAATGCAATGCTTAACAATGCAATTACAATTAACGGCCTTGCCGACGGTACTTACCAGTGGGGCGTACAGGCTATCGATGCATCGTTCGACGGTTCGTTGTTTGCTAATGGTACTTTTACCGTTGGGCAAAATAGTATCGATAACCTAAATAAAGTTATCGATAATTTAGTGTTGGCATACGCTGCCAACGGTAGTTTAATTGTAAAAAGCCAGTTACCTGCCAATGTTATGGTTTACTCGGTTACCGGTGCGCTTTTAACTACAAAAAACAACATTAATAAGTTATCAGTTAATCTTACTAAAGGTACTTACATTGTTCGTGTTGCAATAAACAATAATTATGTATCGCGTAAAGTAGTTGTTAATTAATATTTATTGCCCGCGCTACTTTTTTTGTGGCGCGGGCCAATTTTTTTAAATATGAAGCACCGCATTTTTTTTATTATACTATTTACCACAATTTTTTTTGAACCGCTTGTGGCGCAAACTATTATTAAAACAAATGTTTGTCAGCCTGCAATGTTTTTTTTAGGGCCGCAAAAATCATATATTCCATTTGAACAAGGTACCCAGGTTTTAATTGGTAACAACTTAGAAATTTATGGTGGTAGTGGCCACTTTACTTTTAGTTGGGAGCTTAATGGCAGCCAACTTAGTACCGAACCATTGTTAACTGTTGACAAACCAGGTAATTATACACTTACTGTTAACGATGGGGTTAGTTGTTTGGCTACAGCATATTATTATGTTGGCACAGGTACAAGTGTTAATTTTAACAATAGCCAGGCAATAAATATTTATCCTAACCCTGTTAAAAACCATTTTTTTATTGATTATCAAAACAACCTCGACATTAAAAATATAACTATTTATAACTTAAGCGGACAGTTGTTAAAACAATTTAACATTAATATTGCCAATGAGTCAGGTATCGATGTTTCGGATTTATACAATGGGCACTATATGGTAGTTTTTGCTACTAATAAAAACAAAATTACCAAACTGCTACTTAAACAATAATTTGGCTATGACTAAAATAAATATATTACTATCGATAATTTTATTTTTTGCTGTTTTTACACAAGCGCAAACTATAACAAATTATGCACGGCAGGGAGCCAGCGCGCGTATCGAAATTAACTGGACAGTAAACAATTACGGTACAGTTCAATGGCAAAAATCGGCCGATAATGGAGTAACATGGCAAAATATTGCCAACGCAAATTCAACAGCTTACGAGTTTACAGCTAATGCCAACAGCCTTTACCGTGCACAAATTACAGGACAGCCCGAGTGCGAGCCGGTTTATGTTACACATTTTGTTAAAGTTGTCAATTTTTCGATGGAGCTTTCGTCGGTAAATTACAACTTAGCAGTATTTGATGTTACAGTTGCTAACATGAATGATGCCGATGTTGTTGAGTATGGCTATTGTTATAATGTATCGGAAATATACCCGCGCAGCTATACCGCAATGCAAACAGTAACTGTTGGTAAAAGCCTGCCCGCGCAAAATACTTTTGAACTTGTTTGCAATAACCTTTTACCTGCAACAGCATATTCGGTAAGGTTGTTTATAAAAACTGCCGATGGTTCGGTAATTTATGGCCCGGCACGTATTGCCGAAACTTTACCGGGGTTAAAATTTATACCCGAAAGCTGGCACATTACACAAAACCAGTTTATGGCAAGGTTCGCCTTAGCAGGCTTTGATGGCTTAATGGGCAACCCCGCCATAAAATGTAGTTATGGTACAACTTTACAAAATTTACAATCGGTAAATATTACCGATATTGGAAATTACAATTTTACTACCGATACTATTTTTAACCTTTTACCAAATACCAACTACTTTTTGCAAGTTAACGCTACAATTGATGGCAATGAACAAACAATTACAAAACAGGTAAAAACATTGCCAAATTATAACGGTATTACCGTTGATACTAATGCCACCAGCGTTGAGCACACTATTCAATGGGACAAAACCACTACACTAAAACGTATATCGCCCGAGGGGCTTAAAACCGAGTACCCGCGCATTTTGCGCGTAAATAACGATACCCTTTTGTGCTCGTACCATGGCGGTTCGCAAACCGATTATTGGGTAAACATTTATTTACAAAAAAGTTACGATAACGGCCAAACCTGGACAGCTCCAACTGTATTGCTCGATAAAGAAAAATCGGTGATGGGGCAGAGGTATTGGCGGTTTTGTAACCCCGAACTTGTTAAGCTCGATAATGGTTGGATACTTATGCCTTTTGTTGGCAATGGCAACCCCGAAACTAACAACAATTGCCATGTTATGGTTATGATATCGAAAGATAACGGCCAAACATGGGGCGACCCCCAAATTATTGGCCGTGGACGTACATGGGAACCAATGGTAGTACAGTTACCTAATGGCGAACTTGAACTTTTTGTGGCCAGCGAGGCTAAGTGGTACAATACAAGCAGTAATATGTATCAGGAAATTTTATTCAGCCGCTCAACCGATTACGGACAAACTTGGACCGAATTTAAACGTGCATGCTACTCACCAGCTCGTCGCGACGGTATGCCCGCTGCTCTTAATATGCAAGGTAACAAAGGTATTTTGTTCTCAATCGAGGTTGTTAACGACAACGGTTTTGGCTCTCCATCGCTGGTACATAGGCCGTTAAACGGTGAATGGGATACTACCCAATGGGACGGTGTTTCGGATAACAAGCGTTGGCATGTTAATGTTAACGCTATGGGCGGCGCACCTTACATTATTCAACTGCCTACAGGCGAAATTGTTCTGTCGGCTCATGTTAACGGCCGAAATGGTATTTGGCAAACAAGCTACCCACGCATTGTTGTTGGCGACAAAAATGGCAAAAACTTTACAACACCTGTTACGCCAATAACTAACCTGCCCCCAAACCAGGGGGCTTATTACAACTCGTTGTTTTTAAAAGACAATGAAACTGTTTGGTTAGTTGTTACTCACTCGGAGTACAGCGGGTCAACCCGCGTTAAAGGCGAGATTAAATACTTAGAAGGCAAAATTGTTAAAAAGAATTAATACATAATACATTAAACCCCAGGGTTTTGCATAAAAACGCAAAAAAAACGCCTTTAACTAAAGTTGTTTATACCCTGCAATTAAGGGAAAAGCTGATGTAATTTAACTATAAATATATTTACCGATGAAACAATATTTTAACTTTAAAACTATTTTATTAACCTGCTTTGTTAGCTTAACGCATTTGTTTATGCTGGCAGGCAATTACAACAACAATATGGTATCGGTATGGATAAAATTACCGGGAAACAAAGCTGTTGAACATAAACTTTTATATAACAATGTAAACAGCAACAACCAGCAAATGGTATCAAAAAACAATGATTTTCCGCTTACTATTAACCGCAAAATTGTAACTGTTAATGGTAACCAACGGGTTGTTGTAAATATTAAAGCCATTAACAATACATATTTTAACTATACCGAGCTTTTAAAAACCGGTTTTGGGCATAACAATTGCCAGTTTTATATGCCAGGCTTTTGGTATCGACAAAATTTGCGTTCGCCACAACAAGCACCATCGTTCCATACATCTGATAGCTGGACAGTACGCGAAGACAGGCTTAGCGCGCCACTTACCGGAGTATTCGATACACCAACAGGTAATTATGTTACAGTTTTGCGTATCGATAAATTCGAAAACGAGGCTCTTACAACTCATAACTTTGGCGAAGTAATATTGTCGGGTAAAACATCGTTAGGATACACCGGGTTCGAAAACATTGACCAAAAAGCTGCCGTATCGTTTGGTTTCCCTTATTTTGAATCGCCCAAAACATACGTACGTAAATTAACATTGGCACCGGCTGTACGAGCATTTCAATATCTGCCAAAAGGCGATAGTATTACTCTTGTTTGGGAAATAACCAGCTCAAAGGCATCTGATTTTTCAGAGTTCGTGGCCAGCGTGTGGAACTACTCGTACAATACTTTAAGCCCCAAAATTGTTGAAACACCTTATACCCCCGAGTTAATGAAAAGCGGGTTGGCCAATTTTTTTACATCGTCATTTGTTAGCAGCCACCAACTAAAATACATGTCGGGTGTACATATGCAAACAAATTTGTGCAATAATACCGGAATTGCCGAAGTAGGTTTTGTAGGGCGTGTTTTACTTAATGCTTTTAATGCTTTAGAGTATGGGCATCAAAATAACATGCCAAATTTGGTACAAAACAGTTACCAGGTTTTTAGCTCGTATTTACAACACGGGTTTACAAAAAATGGCTTTTTTCGCGAGGTATGCAATTTCGATAATAATACCGAAGAAAATAACCTTAGCATTCGCCGTCAAAGCGAAGGGGTTTATGCAATGCTCTATTTTTTACAATACGAAAAAAATAACGGGCGCAACCACCCCGAGTGGGAGGCTAAGCTAATAAACATACTTAACCAGTTTGTTAAGTTGCAACGTGCCGATGGAAGTTTTCCGCGTAAATTTACCGATAACCTTAACATTATTGACTCGAGCGGTCGCAGTACCCCATGCGCTACAGTACCTTTGGTTTTGGCACATAAGTATTTTAAAAATAAAACATACATGGCTTGTGCAAAAAAAACAGCAACATATTTAGATAATCAAATTATTTCAAAAGCCGACTATTTTTCGTCAACACTCGATGCAAATTGCGAAGACAAAGAGGCATCATACTATGCATCAACAGCTTTGTATTACTTAGCCATGTTTACCAAAGGTAACGAGCATAAATATTATGCCGGGCTGGCGCATAAATCGGCATATTTTGCACTGTCGTGGTATTACCTTTGGGACGTACCATTTGCAAAAGGCCAAATGCTTGGCGATGTTAATTTAAAAACCCGCGGGTGGGGCAATGTATCGGTCGAAAACAACCATATCGACGTTTTTGTATTTGGTTTTAATACTGTTTTATATTGGCTTGCAAACGAGTTTAACGAACCACAATTAAGCAACTTTGCTAAAGTTATCGAAACATCGATGTGCCAGCTTTTGCCTACTCAAAACCAATTATTCGATATTGGTAAACCTGGCTTTTACCCCGAAGTGGTGCAGCATACAAACTGGGACTATGGCCGTAACGGAAAAGGTTTTTATAACGATATTTTTGCTCCAGGCTGGACCGTGGCCTCGCTTTGGGAACTTTTAACCCCGCAACGCATTAACTTGTTTTTAAAAAAGTAGTTTCTTTTTTTTTAGCTGCGGAAACTTACTTTTGGTTCCGCAGTTTTTATTTAATTTATCGATAAACACTTAATAAAACTATCACCTAAGTTAAGCGGTTAAAGCGAAGCAAATAAACGTTATACTTAGGTTAACCCCGATGTATAGTTTGTTGTGTTTCACTAACCAAGTGTAGTAAAATACTTACAAACTCTAAATCGATTGAGCGAATCGCTCAATTTGAGTATCATTATAATTAAAATACCAAATCATGTTTAAACCACTAATAACACTATCGATAGCTATTATATTATCGTTAATAAGTATGGCTCAATGGGCACCACAGGGCGACAAAATAAAAACCCAATGGGCACAACAAATAAATGTTAATAATGTACTGCCCGAGTACCCGCGGCCAATAATGGAACGCCAGCAATGGAAAAACCTTAACGGGCTTTGGCAGTACGCAATTAAGCCTGTTGAGCAGCCATTGCCTTTGGTTTTCGATGGTAAAATATTAGTCCCTTTTGCTGTCGAATCGAGCTTATCGGGTGTTATGCAGCCGCTTGGGCATAACAACGCGTTGTGGTACCAAAACCAGTTTACAATACCTGCCAACTGGAAAGGTAACGACATTTTATTGCATTTTGGGGCGGTTGACTGGGCTTGCGATGTATTTTTAAACAATATAAAAATTGGAAGCCATACAGGCGGATATACATCGTTTAGTTTTAATATTACCCCGTTTTTAAAACCCGGCAACCAACAGCTGGTTGTAAAAGTTTACGATTCAACCGATATTGGTTTTCAACCACGCGGTAAACAGGTTAACAAACCCGATGGAATTTGGTACACCCCGGTATCGGGTATTTGGCAAACCGTTTGGCTTGAACCTGTTAACAACAAACATATTTGTAATGTAAAAGCTGTGCCTAATATCGATAATAAAAAACTTGTTTTTGATATTAAAACACAAAATACATTATTTGCCGATGTTGTTGAGGTTGTTGTTTTAAACAGCAATATAACCGTGGCAAAACAAAAAGCAGTTGCAGGCCAATTAATTGAGTGTGCCATTGAAAATGTAAGGCTTTGGTCGCCAAACGACCCGTTTTTGTACAATGTCGAAATTAATTTATATAGTAATAATAAGCTTGTCGATAATGTAAAAAGTTATGCCGCTATGCGAAAAATATCGACAAAACGCGATGCCAATGGTATTGTAAGGCTGCAACTAAATAACAAAAATTGTTTTCAATTTGGGCCGCTCGACCAGGGTTATTGGCCCGATGGGCTTTATACAGCACCAACCGACGAAGCACTTTTGTTTGATTTAATAAAAACAAAAGAATTTGGATATAACATGGTACGCAAACATGTTAAGGTTGAACCAGCTCGCTGGTACACACATTGCGACCGCCTGGGGCTTATTGTTTGGCAAGATATGCCAAGCGGCGGCGAATCGCCACAGTGGCAAAACCGGCAATATTTTATTGGTAACGAATTGTTGCGCAGCAATAATTCGGAGGCTAACTACCGTAAAGAGTGGAAAGAGATAATTGACCAATTGGCTCCATACCCTTGTATTGCTGTTTGGGTACCTTTTAACGAGGCGTGGGGGCAGTTTAAAACTGTCGAAATTGTTGAATGGACTAAAGCTTACGACCCATCGCGATTAGTTAACCCTGCAAGTGGCGGTAACCATTATCAAACCGGCGATATGCTCGACCTGCATAATTACCCCGGCCCCGAACTTTATTTGTACGATGCACAACGTGCAACCGTTTTGGGCGAGTATGGCGGTATTGGCCTGCCTTTAAAACAACATTTGTGGCAACCCGACCGTAATTGGGGTTATGTTCAGTTTAAAAATACCCACGAGGTTACAACCGAGTATATTAAATATGCCGAGATTCTCAAAAATATGGTTAAAACGGGTTTTTCGGCTGCTGTTTATACCCAAACTACCGATGTTGAGGGCGAGGTTAACGGGCTTATTACTTACGACCGAAAAGTTGTTAAACTCGATATACAACGTATTAATAAAATTAATACCGAAATTTGTAACTCATTGAATGAAACTAAATAGTACCTAAATTGAGCGGTTGTAACAAAGTGAAAAAGAACTTAACTTAGGTATAACCCCCGATTGAACGAATAGCTCAATTTGGGTAGTAGTATATTTATTTAAATAGCAGTATTACAACTAATTATAACATTTAACAAACATTATTTATGAATAAATTAAAAAAAATATCGATAACAAAAATTGCAGTTTTATTGCCTTTAATAGTAATTACAACAAGTTGCAATAAAATGCCAAAAGCAACAAAATACACAAACCCTGTTGTTGCCAAAAGTTTACCCGACCCAACCATAATTGATAACGGCGACGGCTATTTTTACCTGTACGCAACCGAAGATACCCGCAATGTGCCAATTTATAAAACAAAAAACCTTGTTGATTGGGAGTTTGCCGGAACAGCTTTTACTGATAGTACCCGGCCAAATTTTGAACCCAAAGGTGGTATTTGGGCTCCCGACATTAATAAAATAAACAATAAATATGTTTTGTATTATTCAATGTCGGTTTGGGGTGGCGAGTGGACCTGTGGTATTGGAACCGCCACTGCAAATAATGCCGATGGCCCTTTTACCGACAATGGGCTGTTATTGCGTAGCAATCAAATTGGCGTGCAAAATTCTATCGACCCGTTTTTTATTACCGAAAACGGCGAAAACTATTTATTTTGGGGAAGTTTTAGAGGCATTTTTTATACAAGGTTATCGGCTAACGGGCTTTCGCTGCACGACTCAACAACAGTTACTCAAATTGCCGGAACAGCTTTTGAAGGTACTTATATTTATAAACATAACAATTATTATTACTTGTTTGCATCGGTAGGTAGTTGTTGCGAGGGTGTTAACAGCACTTACCGCCTTGTTGTTGGTCGCTCAAATAGTTTGTTTGGCCCTTATGTAAACCAAGCCGGCGATAGCATGCTAAATAATGCTTACGAACTTGTTATTGATAAAAACGAGCGTTTTGTTGGCAATGGCCATAATTCGGAAATTATTGCCGATAAAAAACAAAACCTTTGGATATTATATCATGGCGTTGATGTAAACCAACCACAGGGTCGTGTTTTATTACTCGACCAAATTGTGTTCGATAAAAATGGCTGGCCAAAACTTAAAAACAACAAGTTATCGCCATCGCTGCAAGCTAATAAGCCGGTTTTTTAGTAATTATTTATTTTCGAATATTTTTTACGATAGGTTTTAGTTAATTAGTATTAGTACTATGTTGAGCGGTTGGAGCTATGCGAACAAACGCTTTACTTAGGTATAATCCCGATGTAGAGTTTGTTGTATTTCACTAATCAAGTAGTGAAATACTTACAAAATCTAAATCGATTGAGCGATTAGCGCAATTTGGATCTAAATCGATTGAGTGAATCGCTCAATTTGGGTTAGTGTTTATTAAAAAAGGGCAGCCTGTAAGGTTGCCTTTTTTTATTCAACTATTTGTTATATTATTTGTTACACCACTAATTACTATAGTTAAGCATACTTATAATTTTAATAAATTGTTTATAAATTAATATTTATATAATTGAGCGAATCACTCAACTTGGGTAAAACTCGACTTTTTCGGCTAACCACTAT
>CAZJCR010000019.1:25958-28944 GCA_964544385.1 uncultured Bacteroidales bacterium | reverse complement strand
TTTGTAAGTATTTCACTACACTTGGTTAGTGAAATACAACAAACTCTACATCGGGGTTATACCTAAGTAAAGCGTTTGTTCGCATAGCTCCAACCACTCAACTTAAGTTTTATGCTGTTTTTAATAGCGTATAACCTACGTCATTTTTAAGCCAATTCTCGGCATGTTCCAGTGTTTCAAATGTATTATAGTTATGATTGCTATTTTGTGGGTTAAATATTTTTAACGATGCCTGCCCAAATATATTTACCGGTTTAACAAATGCTATGTATAATGAATTTAATGAATCTAACAAGGGTAATATATGTTGTTTAATGTATTCAACATCGGCGATTTTAATAACAGCAAGCCCCGACGAATCGGCCAACACTTTTGTAAGGTTAAATTTTTTACAAAGGTTGTATGTTTCAATTAAAACATCGCGTAAAGCTTGCGAGCTAATATAACCATCGATTGCTAAATATGCCATTTTATTTGCTTTTAAATATATTAAGCATGCCTGACGGTGAGTGTAATAAATCATTACTATATATTTATTATTAATAACCCTGTTTTTCATTATAAAGATGCAGCAATTGTTTATTAGCGTGAAACATATTAAACAACCACATAATATTTATCAACAAAAAAGGTATTTTTACTTATTATACATGCAAAAACAATTACATTAACATAAAATTATAGTTGTAGTTTTGTTTATCATAAACCGAACTATTATATTTAAAACCATAAAATAAAGCTTAGTGATAAAAAAAGCCTACATACTTATAATTATTTGTTTATCAGCAATATTGCTACATTCACAAAACACATGGTCGTATAACGGAAAGTTTGCAGGTATGGCAAACTCGTCGGTTATGCTATACGATATTTGGGGTGTTTACAACAACCAGGCGGGCTTGGCCAATATTGACGGCATTGAAATAGCCGCGAATTACGAAAACAAATTTGGCTTAAAAGAAACCGGGACACAATCGGGGGTTATTGGCATTAGCACAAAAACCGGAGTTTGGGGGGCGTCGTTTCGCAGATATGGTTACTCCCAATATTCAGAGAATAACGTAGCCATAACTTACTCGCGCAATTTAGGCAAATACATATCGGCAGGCTTACAATTCGATTATCTTTTTTACAATCAAAACAGCGACTATAAAAATTATGGTGCTTTTTTAATCGAAACAGGCATAATTGCAAAACCCATTGATAATTTTTTTATTGGCTTTCATGTTTATAACCCGACCCGCGTTAAGCTTAATAATTACAATAACCAGCGCGTTAATACTATTGTACGATTAGGAGTTGGTTATTCGTTTTCGGAAATTGTTACAGCAACCGCCGAAGTTGAAGAAAGCATTAACGAAAAAGGGCGTTTTAAATTTGGCATTGAATACAACCCTGTAAAACACTTTTACATACGAACCGGGGTTGCAACAACCCCCGAACAGTTCTTTTTAGGTTTTGGATACCAAATTAAATCGTTAGTTATCGACATTGCTGCAGCAACGCACCAGTCGTTGCCAATGTCGTCGCAAATATCGGTTAAATATAAAATATAAATATATGGAAACGCTTTTAGCTATACTCACTTTTATTAAAAATGTATTGTTAATTACATTCAACCAGTTAGCTTTAATTTTAGGTGTTTTTTTCTTTTTTGGATTAATACTTTACATGCTGTCGCGTTTTACGCGCGTTGTTTTTGTAAAAAGTGCCGGCCAAAAACTCGACATTTACCTTACCGGATGGCTTGGTACACCAGTACACGAAATTGGCCACGCAGTATTTTGTATAATATTTGGGCATAAAATAAACGACATTCAACTTTTTAAACCCGACACAACCGATGGTACGCTTGGCTATGTTAACCATAGCTACAACCCTAAAAATATTTGGCATAAAACCGGCAATTTTTTTATTGGCTTTGGCCCAATATTATTTGGTTCAATATTGCTTTACTTTTTAATACAATATGCAATACCAAACAGCAATAATCTGTCGGCAATAATAATGAGCCAACATACCAACCTAAGCAGTTTAAAGGGGTTGCTAAACCAGTTTGTACAATTGGCAACAACAACACCGCTTATACTACAAACACTTTTTGCACCGCAAAATATGGGAACATGGCAATTTTGGGTTTTTATGTATGCCGCTTTATGCATTTCATCGCACATGGAGCTTAGCCCGCCCGATATTAAAGGATTACTGTCGGGGCTATTCACAATAATTATTCTCTTTATAGTACTAAACAGTATTGGAGTGTTTTTTAATGTCGATATGGGCAGATATTTACTTAAACTTAATAATTATCATAATTATATTACCGGTATTTTTACATTTGCCACAGCTTTGTCGGCATTATTTTTTACAGCATCGTTTATACTTATGAATATTTATACTTTAATACGATACCGTAAAGTTTTTCACCCATTTGCATAAAAAATGGCAAAATTTGTTACAATTAAACCCGAGCATAAAGCTATATCAAAAAACAAAACGTTTTATTTATTTATAACTTTTTGCTTAACGTTTGCTTTAGCACCTGTTAAAAATATAAAATCGCAAACAAAACCCGAAACTCAACAAGTTATTGAACAAATAATTGAAGAACTAGCTCAAAACAGCGACGAAGAACCCGATTTTACCGAAATAACCGAAAAACTTGAATCGTTTATCGAAACACCAATAAACTTAAACCAAACCACCGTTGAACAACTTGAAGAACTAAGGTTTTTAACCGATTTTCAGATATTAAGCTTAACCGATTATGTTAATAAATACGGAAGCCTAAAAACAATTTACGAGCTACAATTAATTGATGGTTTTAACAATTTGGTAATAAAAAAACTATTACCATTTGTTACCATAAGCAATATTGACACCCCCGATAAATTAGAGTTTTACAAAGCATTAAAATATGGCAAAAACGAGTTATTTACACGTGTATCGGCAATTATTGAACAAGCATCGGGGTATGAAAACATCG
>CAZJCR010000019.1:0-25948 GCA_964544385.1 uncultured Bacteroidales bacterium | reverse complement strand
GGGGTATAAACCAGTAAGTGATTCGGTTTACAATTTAAACCCTAATAAATACTACCCTGGCAACCGCGCCCGCATTTTTACCCGTTACAAATTCAACTACAGAAACCAGATACAAATGGGCATTACAGCCGAAAAAGACCCCGGCGAACAATTTTTTAAAGGCGCGCAAAAACAGGGTTTCGATTTTTACTCGGCTCATTTACAAATAAACAACCCCGGCATAATAAAAACAATAAACATTGGCGATTACCTTGCCACATTTGGTCAGGGATTAGTTATGAGCGGAGGTTTAGGCATGGGTAAATCGGCATTAGTACTCGATATTCGTAAAAAAAACCACGGCTTGCGCCGGTATTCGTCGGCCGACGAAAATAACTTTTTACGTGGCGCCGGTTTAACTTTTGGATTTAAAAAATTAAGCTTTACAACTTTTGCATCGTACAATTATGTTGATGCTGTTATTTCGGCTGCCGACACAACTAACAACCTGCCCGAGCGGTTTTCGTCGTTACAGTTATCGGGGTTACACGCTACACCAAACCAAACTGCTTATAAAAACACATTAAAAATAGCATTAGCAGGTTCAAACATAACCGTTAACCATAAAAATTTAAAAATTGGTGCTACCGCATTAGCTTATAAATACAACATTCAACAAATAAAAAGCAACTCGCCTGCCGACATTTATAGTTTTAATGGCACTAATAACACAAACTTTGGTGTTAATTTTTTATATTATTACAAAGGGATTCACATATTTGGCGAAGGGGCAATATCGCAAAACAAAGGCAAAGCAATGCTTGCCGGGGCATTATTTAAACTTAACTCGCAAATAAGCACTGCACTACTTTACCGTAATTATGCCCGTAACTACCAGGCAGCATTTGCCAATGGTTTTGGCGATGCAGGCAATACACAAAACGAAAATGGTATTTATTTTGGTACCGAAATTTATCCTATAAAAAATTGGAAAATATCGGGTTATTACGATATGTTCACTTTTCCGTGGATAAAACAGCAAACAACCAGCCCTGCTAACGGATACGATTATTTACTTCAAGCCGACTACTCGGCAAACCGTAATACATTTATGTATTGGCGTATAAAAAGCAAAAAAAAACAAGAAAAAACGCAAACCAACAATTTACCCGATATCCAAAACATGCTTGACAAGCGAACACTTAATTTGAGATACAACATTAGCTACAGTATAAACAACCAATGGCGTTTTCAAAACAGGGTTGAGTTTGCAAATTACAACAATGGCCAAACAAAAAGCGAACAAGGTATAATGGTTTTTCAGGATATTAGTTACAATTCACAAAAGTATCCTGTATCGGTGTCGGCAAGGCTTGCTATTTACAATACCGACACATACAACTCGCGCATATACACTTTTGAGAACGATGTTTTAAACGCTTATTCGGTACCGGCACTTTATGGACGTGGCACAAGGGTTTATTTGCTTGCAAACTTTGAACCTGTTAAAAATATTACTTGCTGGTTAAGGTTCAGCCAAAGCTATTTTGCCGATAAAACAACAATTGGCTCGGGGCTCGACATTATTGACGGACAAACAAAATCGGAATTAAAATTCCAGTTTAGATACCGGTTTTAGCCATTGTTTTATTTATAAATAATTCCTGAGTTAAGTGGTTAAAGTAAAACGAACTATAGCTGTACTCAGGTATAATAACGATATAAAGTTTGTTGTGTTCCACTAACCATGTATAGTTAAATAATTACAAAATATAAATTGATTGAGCCATTAGGTCATTTTGCATTATAGTTATACCTAAAATCAGCAGGTATATTTTCCTAACCACAGAGAGCACAGAGTTCACAGTGAAAAACATCACTGTTTTAAATGAGTCAAACTTTGCTGTTATCTTTATTCTCGGCGGTTTGTAATATTTTACCTGCTAATTTTAGGTTATAACATATTATTGACTATACACATAATTTTACAAAAAAAAGGTTGCCAATAAACAATATTGGCAACCAAAAACAAATTAACTACTAAACCATTATAATGTACTGTATGGTAATTTGGCCCATTCGCCTTCGTCGCCTACCCACCCGGGGTTTTGCTCTAAAACGCCGTTCGATAAAGTAACCTGTGAATCAGGAATTTTCCAAAAACCCCCACCAGTAGCTTCGTAACGTTGCATAAAATCGTTGTCGAAAACATAAGTATCTTCGGCACCACGATTAAAAATTTTAACACCTGTTTGGTTATTAACAATAACACCAACATCGCCCCAACGGCGTAAATCGTTCCAACGTAATGCCTCAAAACAAAGCTCGTAACGGCGTTCTTTTTTAATAGCATCGAGCGAGTAAGCCACCGGCAAAAGTTTAGCGCGCTGGCGTACGCGTGTTAAACCGTCGGCAGTTTTAGTAAGCTCCGAGTGCATAAGTAAAACATCGGCAAACCGAATGTAAACAATACTTTGAGTTAAGCCAAGTTGTTTATCGTTTTGTCCGCCCATAAAAAACGAGTACGACTGGTAAAGTGTGCTATCGTCGCCTAAAGCACCACAACCGGCGTATTTTTTTGCAAAGTAATTTGTGTTTTCAACCTCTTTTTTAGGGTCGCCAGCAAAACCTACAAGCTCGGCAGCGCGGTCGCAAATTGAGCCTTCGCGGCGATAATCGTTTTGATAATCGGCATCGGCAGCCCAGTCGTCCCAAAGTTTTGTATTTGCAGGCCCGTTTGAGTAACCAGTTGGTACAAATGGGTACGATGCTAAGTTACCAGCTTTACGCAAACCAAAATACTCGACAATGCGGTTCGAGTACCCCGACGAATATGGGTTATCGCTGTCGCTAAAAACTGTAACATTTGAAAAATTAAGTGCAAACAAAACCTCTTGGTTATTATCGCCTGCCCACTCGGCGTCAACATTTTTCATGTACGAGTAATGTTTTTTTGTATACGAGTTAGAATAAGGCCACAAGCTCCGTTGGTCGGGCAGCAAATCGTGACCGCTGTTGGCAATACAATCGTTAAGGTAAGTAATAACATCAGATTCAGAAACAGTTTTGTCGGAGCCAGCTAATGGCAAACTTGTTTTTTTGTAAAAGCCTGTATAAAAAAGGTAAACACGTGCTAAAAGAGCCTGTGCAGCCCATTTAGTAGCATGTCCAAGCTCAAAATCAGGATATTTGGTATCCGGAAAGTATTCGATAGCTTTAACCAAATCGGAAGTAATTTGGGCATAAATAACGTCGGCTCCTGATTTAGGAAGGTTTTGTGCTTCGGTAGTTAAAACCAAAGGCACCTGACCAAACATTTGCGCCAACTCAAAATAAAAGAAAGCCCTTAAAAAATGTGCTTCACCAAGTAATTGGCCTTTTTTCGAGGCATCGTCCCATTTTTCAACTTTATCAATTTGAGCAATAGCAAAGTTTGCCCTAAATATGCCCGAATAACGAATTTTCCAAAAATGCTCGAACCAGCTAACTTTATTGTTCATAATACGGTCCGAACTTTGCGCGTTACGGTTACTTGTACTACCACCACCTAAGCGGTCGTCTGATGCCATTTCCCAAACATAAAAAGGGTTTTCGTCGGGTTCTTGTACAGCATTGTTTAAAGTACTATAAATACCCGTTACCATAAAAACTGCATCGTCTTGAGTTTTAGGGAAACTGGCCGATGTTTTTTTTGTAAGGTTTTCTGTATCCAGAAAATCCTCGCAACCAATAAATGCAATAGCTGTAAAGGCTGCTAATAAATATCTTGAAATTCTCATATATGTTCAGTTTTTTTTTAGAAAGTTATATTAACACCACCTAATATAGTTTTTGGGCTGGGATAATAACCAATGTCGATACCCGATGCCCAGCTTTTTGAGTCGCCGTAACCAACTTCGGGGTCCATGCCCGAGTATTTTGTAAATGTTAACAAGTTTTGACCCGACACAAATATCCTGCACTTTTGAACCGGCAATGTTTTAAATATGCTTTTAAAATCGTAACCTATAGTAATATTCGATATTTTTAAATAGTTACCATCTTCAATGTATAAGTCGGAAATTTGAGCCATGTTAGTATTTTTACCGTGCGAAAAAGCAGGGTAACGATTAGTTGAGCCCTCACCGGTCCAATATTTTGAGTACACATCGGTAGTGTAATTGTGGTTAGGCTTGTCGGAGAAACTACGGTAACTTTTTGCTATTTGATGGCCAAATGCACCATACGAGTTAACCGACACATCGAAACCTTTATACTCGGCCGACAAATTTAGCCCAAGGGTAAATTTAGGATGAGGGTTGCCAATTTCTGTTTTGTCTTTCGAGTCAATAACACCGTCGTTATTTTCATCAACAAAAATAAGGTCGCCAGGTACGGGGTTCTCCTGTAAAGTTACGCCGCCATTGGCAATATGTTGTGCAATTTGAGCCTCGGTTTGAAAAACGCCATTGGTTTTATAACCCCAAAAATAACCCATTGGTTTACCAACCTCAACGCGGTAAAGTTCGTCGGTATTTTGTGCCAAAACATTTTCGGGGCCATGTATAATACCCTCTTGGTTTGCAATACGTGTAACTTTATTGCTATTGTGAGCAAAGCTTGCCCCAACATTATATTTAAATTCAGTTTCGCGTTCAATCCAGTTTACAGCAAACTCGAAACCTTTATTTTCAACGTCGCCACCATTAATAAAAGGTGCGCCAGTACCATACGACGCTAACTGTGGTGCAACTACCAGCCAGTCTTTAGTAGTTTTTTTGTACCAGTCGAAATTTATAGCGAGCCTCGAATTAAACAAATACGAATCGAAACCTAAGTTTAATTGTTCCGAAGTTTCCCACGACACGTCGGGGTTCGATAGTATATCGGGATAAGCCCCGGTTACCGGTGTTGCTTTATCGTTAAAAAAATAACGGCTATCGTTGTCGAATGCAATTGTCGACAGATACTGGAAATTATCGATATCGGAGTTACCGTTTTGTCCCCAGCTACCACGTATTTTTAAAAAGTTCAGATAATCTTTGGTGCTTTCCATAAAGCTCTCGTTAGTAATTACCCAACCGGCCGACACCGATGGGAAATACCCCCAACGTTTACCGCGTGCAAAGTTCGACGAACCGTCGGCACGTAGTATTACCGATGCTAAATAGGTTTCGTTAAAATTATAGTTAGCACGTCCAAAAAACGAAGCTAACGCGCCATTAATATTTGGTGCCCCCGATATTGATGTATTCTCGCTCGAAACACCCTGAGTATTGCTTATGTAAGCATGAGCAAACGAATTTGGGAACAACGAGTTTGCATTCTCAACCCTAATATCGTTTCCATACCCCCATTTTTCGACACTTTGGCCAACCAACACGTCAAAAACATGATTTTCAAGCTGCGTATCCCAGTTAATTGTGTTCTCCCAAGTCCAGTTCGAACTGTACATTTGTTGTTGTGTAGTAAAATCGCGGGTTTCCGATTTATCGCTCGACCAATGGTAAGCAGGCACGTACGAGCGATAATCGCTATGAAAATACTGATAACCGGCATTACTGCGAAATTTCAGGTTTTCGAGCGGGTTAATCTCCATAAAGGCATTAAACTGCAACCTGTTAGTATTAGTATTTTTGTTGCCATGTTGGTCGTTTATTTGAGCCAACGGGTTAATAGTTGTTTGGTCCCAGTCCCAACCGTCGGCTACCATATCGCTGTAAAGGTAGTAATCGCCATTAGCATTGTAAGCTGGCAACAACGGCGTGGCTGTTAACAGGTTACGTATGTTATTATTATAAATACCTCCTAAATTTAACC
This sequence comes from uncultured Bacteroidales bacterium, assembly GCA_964544385.1. GTDB lineage: Bacteria > Bacteroidota > Bacteroidia > Bacteroidales > SZUA-534 > CAZJCR01. The sequence continues at coordinate 20,170 of CAZJCR010000019.1, read as the reverse complement.
CCGATTTATTAGTAATAGTATAGGTAGCATTTTGTCCAATTTTAATAATATCGCGGTTGTTTTTTTTCCAAATCGAATAGTCGGAGTTCATACGTACCGTATACCGCTCGTATTGAGGTTTTGCAGGCATACCAACAGTACCCTCCTGCGACAATTGCGAAAAACCAAGTGCAAAACGCGAAAGTTCGCTACCACCGCTAACATTAACCGAGTTGCTTGCAATTGGTGCATTTTTATTTAGCGATTCGTTTAGCCAGTTTGTACCTTTAAAAGTACCGTTTTGTATTTGTGCATACTGAACAGGAATTAGCAACGAAAAGTCCTCTTCGGGCGAACCCGCAGTTACTAAAGCTTTATTAATAGTTTCTATATATTGCGATGCATTTAAAGGCTCAATATTATTGGTATTGGCATTTTGAACACCGTAATAACCATCGTAAGTAACAACAATTTTGCCTTGCTTACCATGTTTTGTAGTAACCAATATTACACCATTAGCTGCACGTGCGCCGTAAATTGCCGCCGATGCAGCATCTTTAAGCACGTCAATCGATTCAATGTCGTTAGGGTCGAGTGCATCAATTGAACCACCGGCCATACCATCGATAACATAGAGGGGCTGCGACGAACCGGTAGTTCCTAAACCCCTTATATTAATTTTGTACCCGTCGCCCGGTTGGCCTGAGTTTTGAACAATGCTAACACCCGGCGCCTGACTTTGCAAAGCATCAAAAGCATCAATCGCGTTCATTTTCGATAATTTTTCGCTGCCTACCTGAACGGTTGCACCCGTTGTAAGTTTCTTTTTTTGAACACCGTAACCAATAACAACAACCTCGCTCAAACCCACTAAATCGGGTATTAAAACCATGTCAACCGGACCGGTACCGGTTACAACTATCTCCTCGGTTAAGTAACCAATATACGAGAATACTAAAGTTGAACCTTGTGAAACTTCAATAGTATATTTTCCGTCGGCATCGGTAGTTGCACCTGTTAAAGTACCTTTAATCAAAATATTAACACCAATAATCGGAAAATTCGATTCGTCGACCACCGTGCCTGTTACTTTTGTAACTGCATCTTGGCCAAAAGTGTTACCTGTAATACACAATATTATTGCTGATGCTATTGCAATTACAAGTGTTTTACTTTTTGTTTTTACATTCATTTCCATAAAACGTTTAGGTTATTTAAATAGATAAATTGTAATTATACCATTGCTGGTACAATTAGCCCCTGCTTTTATGTTTGGGTGCATAAAAAAAGTTTGAGGCTTATAGGTTTTGTCAGGCAGGTTAATTCGTTTATAGCAATACATATTTAGCCCATATCTGTCCGATATAGTATTTAACTAATTATGAATTAATTATCTTATTATTTCCCCTTTGAGATTACCAGACAATAACCTATTACTTTTTTCTGGATTTTTTATAATGCACACAACGCTGATTGTATGTTATATCATAGGCAAATTGTTTATGAGTTCTCTCAAATATATAAATGATTTTTTACTTTACAAAAAAATAACAGGTATTTTATTGTATTTTATACACTAACCCCACGTAACACATTTATATAAGGCTTTTTACACTTATACATGATTTGCAACATGTTTCATATATTACAATAATTAATTTATAAAAGGTATTATTTACTTTTATAAAGTAACAAAATAATAAAACTTAAGTATTTGCATAAAAAGAATAAACATAAAAATTACAAACAGGGTCTAAATAACCTTGTAACTAAAACACGAACGAACCTTTAACGCCTACACCATGAAAATTTAAACCGTTAAAACCAACAAAAACACCAACCTCGCCGGTAACAAAAATATCGGACAAACTATAACCAAACTCGCTATAAAAAGGTTTGTTTGCAACATACAAGGCCGACAACCACAAACGCTCGTTCCAATATGTATTACTAATTAATGGCAGTTTTTTAAGTAACAAAAACTGATTACTATACACCATATTAGCCTGAAAAAATTTATTGTTAGTGCTATACTCGTATGTATTGGCCAAAAAATAACCATAATTATAATGGCGGGTTGTAAACCACTCGTTATAGGTAATAAAATGTTTAAACGATGAAAAATGCATGTTTTTTACATTTGTAAACATACCGCCTAAAACACGGTATTTTATTTTCGATATTGACGAAAACTCTATATGTTGGTTTAAGCCGGCCTCAAAATAATTAAACGTCGACATGTTTGTTTTTATAGGTAAACCGCCTTTATAATTAAACCATAATGCCGGGTATTTAGTCCCGCGGTGCACTTTTCGCCCATATTTATTGTAACTATATTGTTGTTTAAAAGTTAAGCCTAAAGTAAGCCCAAGTTCAAAAAGCTCCGAATTATTAATATTCGATAATTCAACTATCGGGTTTTCGGGCATATTTGGCTTATATTGGGTTTTAGGAAACAGGAACGAAAAATTGGTATTATTATCGAGCATTTGTGTTTGTTGGTATTTAGCCCATGTAATAAGCATAATACCATGTTTAACATCAATTTGATTATAGATTTGTAAACTTTTATCGAGATACTGGTTTATGTAATTTTGTTTTGCCAATAAATTATAAACGGCATTAACCGGGGCTGGAGCTCCATCAAGGTTTTTAAAATCGCGGGCAGTATAATAACCTTCAATACTTAAATAACCGGCCTTTTTAGGGGCGTAATCGCAAAAAAGTTTAGCATTTGTAAAAAAAGCTTTGCGCGAAAAAGCGTAACCACCAAAAGCCTGTAACTCAATAAAATGACTACTATCGGGGCGGTAACGCAGCTTTGTACTTTGCATTATTTTTAAGCCATCAACCGGGTTAAAGCCTATATTACGCAGCCGTATAATACCAGGGTAAAAAGCATAAAACTTTTTCGACCTCTCCCACTCGTAGTTTCCAAACAAGCTTACAAATGCAAGTTTTTTTATAAAAGCAGTTGAATCGGTACGCTTAATTTCGTCGGTTTGTTTTTTATAACTAAATTTTTCGTCGGCAGTTGCCGGTATTGGCCTAATACTATCCCAGTAAACCGAATCGCGGATTACTGCCTGCTTATTAACAATAGTTTTGTAATTAATTTCGATTAATAACGGGTTATCATTTGTTTTTTCGGTAATAATAGCGGCTTTTTTGGCCATTAATTTTTGTACTTCAATCATTTGACGGTTAGTTAACTCGTCGTTATTAAGCAATGTTTCGAGTTTGGTTTCAATCTCAGTAACTTTGGGGTCAACATCGGGTTCGGCAGGCTGGCTGGTTTGTTGTACGTTATTAATTGCACGGGCAATATGTTGGTTTGTAAAATGTTTGTTTATTACAACATCGGTATATTTAATTGTTGACACATATACTGCCGATGCTTTTACGCCAAGCACTTTGATATCGGCATCGGCATGCAGGCTAACCGGAAAAAAACAGTTCTCTTTAATTGGAGCATACTGTTGCCTGACGCGCATTGAAACAAATTGAGGTTTAATAGTAACATCGTAGCTGTACAAACACCATAAATCTTCGACAATATAAAGGTAACCCTCCATAAGCAAGTGGCTTTTGCGCTTTGGAATAACTTTAATTTTATCGATAAACCACGAGCCGTCTTGTAAAAGGCCGTCGTAAACAAATTTATAGTGTTGAAAAGCGTTGGGCGAAAAAGGCGAAATAAAAAAATCGGGTTTCGACAGGTAAACACTACCGCTAATTAAACCAATAACGGGTACATCGCCCTCTTCAATAGGGAACGTGTTATTAACCGAAATTACCTCTTGAACATATTTATCGGGAGCCTCGAACGTAATATTACTAACCGACTCGTTAACATAAATGTCGCCGGTTTTTGGTTTACGCCCGTTTACCTCAACATGCTTAGCAATTACGTTAGGTATTTTATCAATTTTAACAGTACCTTTTATATACACGTTACTTTTATACAACGCTGCCTGGTTAACAAAACCCGGGGCACGGGCAATTACTTTACGTATAATTGCATAGGCCGGGTCTTCGGCATCGGCACGTACCGTAACGCCTTGCAAAATATAACTTTGCATTTGCAGCTCAACATTATAAACTATATTACTATTGTTTACGGTAATAACAGCATCGTGCGGCGCGTACCCCAACGACCTAAAGCCCACGTGGTATGTGCCTGCCGGCACCGTTAACAAATAATTACCATCGTGGTTGGCCGATGTGCCTGTTTGTAACTCGTCAATATAAATTGTAGCATATTTAACTGGCTCGCCGTCGGCAGTTTTTATTGTACCGGTAATGGTTTGCGAGTTTAATATGCTTATCGATAATAATAAAAATATAGTAAGCTTAAACCTTTTCATAAACTTTAGTTGAATAATTAATGCAATGTAAAAAATAAATAAACAGCCTAATTAGGGTTACCATATAAACTTAAAATCAGATTAAATATTATACCTAAAATCAGCAAGCATATTTTTTTAACCACAGAGTTCACAGAGAAAAACATCAGTGTTTTAAATAAGTTAAGGTTATACAAATAACGCTAAATAAAATAGTTACTATATTTTTACCAAAGTTAAGCGGTTGGAGCTAAACTAACAAACGCTAAATCGATTGAGCGAATGGCTCAATTTGGGTTTTAATTTATACAACACCAAAATACCCGATATATAACATATATTTTTTAAGCAAAAGCTATAAACATGCCACTATATTTGCAGTGTAATTAAACAAGCGGATATTTTGGAAATTGACGGTAAATACTATAAATCGATATGGCACGACAACCAAAGTGGTAATGTTTTTATAATAAACCAGTTAACATTACCCTTTAGTTTTAATATTTGCCAATTAAAAACCATCGACGACGCATACAATGCCATTAAAAATATGGTAGTTCGTGGCGCACCACTTATTGGCGTTACTGGCGCGTACGGATTGTACCTGTTTATAAAAAATTCGAAACATAATGTAACCGAGTCCGAGATTACCAATGCCGCCAAATATTTATCGTTAGCAAGGCCAACAGCTGTAAACCTTGAGTTAGTAACATTTAACATGGCAAACCAGCTTATTAACGCCGGCACAAAAACCAACCCGACACAATTAGCATTACAATTGGCAAATAATGCTGCCCAATTCGAGATTAACAGTTGCAGCCTTATTGGCGACCACGGTTTACCTTTAATCGAAAAAATAGCAAACACTAAACCCGGCCAAACAGTAAATATACTTACACATTGCAACGCCGGCTGGTTAGCCTGTGTTGATTGGGGCACGGCAACAGCTCCAATATATAAAGCCTTTAAAAAAGGTATCGATATACACGTTTGGGTCGACGAAACAAGGCCTCGCAACCAGGGCGCAAGGCTTACAGCTTTCGAACTTAAAAACATGGGCATACCATATACAGTTATTGCCGACAATACCGGTGGACATTTAATGCAACACAACATGGTTGACATGGTTATTGTTGGCAGCGACCGCACAACACTTAACGGCGATGTTGCCAACAAAACCGGCACTTACCTAAAAGCACTCGCAGCTTTCGACAACAACATACCATTTTACGTTGCCTTACCAACTACAAGTATCGATTTTAACATGACCGACGGAATAAAAAACATACCAGTTGAACAACGAGGTGCCGACGAAGTTACTACAATTGAGGGCATTGTTAACAACCAAATTACTCAATGTTTAATAATGCCACCAAACACACCCGTTGCAAACTATGGGTTCGATGTTACACCTGCAAGGCTTATTACGGCTTTAATTACCGAAAAAGGTATTTGTAAACCAACACAAACCGATATAAAAAAACTACAAAACCATATTAATAAATACACCTAAGTTGAGCAAAACGCTCAATTTAGGTTACACTATGATTTTTAATTACAAAATTTAAAACGTTTGCATATAATTATTTGATTTTTAACTATTTAAAATTTATTTTATTAAAATATTAATATACTTTTGCGGCTACTAAAACTACTTACTTAAAGGCACTTTAATTAATATGATAAAAGTTAAAATTTGCAGCGGTACAGTTTGCCATGTTATGGGCGGTTCCGATTTACACATGATAACCGAATTTTTACCCGATAACTTAAAAAACAAGGTAATTGTCGAAGGCGTTCCATGCCTTGGCTTTTGCAACGAGCCAAACGGACTAAAACCACCATTTGTACAAGTAAACAATAAACTTATATCACAAGCATCGCTATCCAAAATTATCGAAAATATACAGTCTGAATTATAATTTACACCATGGCATTTACAAATAACGCTATGCTTATACGCCGCGAGCTTATTACGCGTATAGGTAAACTTATTATTGATAAAAAGTTAGAAGAAAACATTGACCGCATACCTATCGAGATGCGCCCCAAAGGCACCGACCCAAGCCGTTGCTGTATTTATAAAGACCGCGCCATGATTAAATATAAAATTATGGCAATTTTAGGTTTCAATATTCAAGACGAAGAAGACGAACTTGCCCCACTCTCGCATTATGTTGAGATGGCAAAAAACCGTACCGACATTGGTAGTAAAGTACTCACGGTTGTTGACCAGGCTTGCAGCGCGTGCGTAAAAGTTAACTACGAAGTTACAAACCTGTGCCGCGGATGCGTTGGCCGCCCATGCATTATTAATTGTCCTAAAGAGTGCATATCGATAGTAAACGGCAAAGCAACTATCGACCACTCAAAATGTATAAACTGCGGTAAATGCCAAAAAGCCTGCCCATACCATGCAATTATTTACCAGCCAATACCCTGCGAAGAGTCATGCCCGGTAAACGCCATAAGCAAAAACGAACAAGGTATTGAGGTTATTGACGAAACAAAATGTATCCACTGCGGCAAATGCCTTATTTCGTGCCCTTTTGGTGCAATTATGGAAAAATCGAACATAATTAAAATTTTCCAGGCTTTCGAATCGGGCAAAGAGGTTATTGCCTTACCTGCGCCATCAATAATTGGACAATTTAAATGGGAGTACAGTAAAATATTAGGCGCGATAAAAGCTCTTGGTTTCCATTATATATACGAGGTTGCAAAAGGTGCTAACGAAACCACCGAGCGCGAAGCCGCCGAGTTTGTTGAAAAAATGGAGGCTGGTCAACCATTTATGACAACATCGTGCTGCCCGGCATATACACAAACTGTTAACAAACACATACCCGAACTTAAACCATACGTGTCGCACACGGCTTCGCCAATGCACTATGCAGCCAAAGCGGCTAAACAAAACCACCCTAACTCGGTAGTGGTTTTTATTGGACCCTGTATTGCAAAACGCAGCGATGCTTATAACGACCCCTATGTTGATTACACAATGTCGTTCGAAGAACTTGGCTCGCTTTTTATTGCCAAAGGTATTTTTGTTTACGATGCTCAACCAACTGCACCCGACACAACCATTAAACCGCACGGACACGGATTTGCTGCAGTTGGCGGCGTTACCCAATCGGTATTACAAACCATTGGTAGTAATGTAAATTTAAAAAGTGTTGTTATCGACGGTATCGACAAGTCGGTAGTTGCACAACTTCGTACTTTTGCAAAAGGCAAAAACCCCGGCAATTTTATCGAGGTTATGAGCTGCGAAGGTGGTTGCGTTGCAGGTCCAACAGTAATTTCGAACCCTAAAATTGCAGCGCACAAAGTTAACGAGTACGTTGCCGGTAAAGAGTAAAACTTAAATTGAGCAGTTGTTGCAAAAAAACAACTATTTAATTAAATATAATAACGCAATAAAGCTTACTGCATATTGCTACCTAAGTTGAGCGGTTGGAACTAAGCGAACAAATGCTTTACATAGGTATAACTCCGATGTAGAGTTTGTTGTGTTTCACTAATCAATTTTAGTGAAATACTTACAAAATATAACCTAAGTTAAGCGGTTAAAGCATAGTAAATAAACGCTTTACTTAGGTTAACCCCGATGTAGAGTTTGTTGTGTTTCACTAACGAAGTGTAGTGAAATACTTACAAAATCTAAATCGATTGAGCAAATCGCTTAATTTGGGTGTTATTTTATTGAATAACTTATTAACTAAAATATCTGTTATGGAAAAAACCGAAATAGTTATTTGTCAGGGGAGCTCATGTTTTTCGCGTGGCAATAAAAAAAACTTGCAGATAATACAAAAATATATTGTCGACAATAATTTACAGGCTAACGTTACTTTTAAAGGACAACTTTGCACAAACCAATGCAAAAAAAGCCCTATCATTATTATTAATGGAAAAATGTTTACCGAGGTTGACGAAAAAAAAACTATCGATATTCTAAACCAACACTTTAAAATAAAATAATGGACCCTGTACAACCCATTTACACCGAAATTAACAATTGCCGCGATTGTTACAAATGCATACGCTGGTGCCCGGTTAAAGCTATAAAGGTTGAAAAAGACAGTGCATCGATAATTAGCAGCCAGTGTATTTTTTGTGGACGTTGTACATTAATATGCCCTGCCGAGGCAAAAAAAGTGCGCGACGACACCCATAAAGCCTTACAAATATTGGCAAACAACAATTATGTAATTGCATCGCTTGCGCCATCGTACATTACCGAGTTTCCAAACGCAACTCCACAACAGGTTATTGAAGCTATTAAAATGTTAGGTTTTGCACAAGTGTCGGAAACCGCTTTGGGTGCCGAACTTGTGAGTATACAATGCCGCGAGATACTTAAAAACGGTAAACTACCATTCTACATTTCGTCGGCATGCCCATCGGCTGTTGAACTTATTAAAAAATATTACCCGCAATACACCGGCAACATTATACCGGTAATGTCGCCAATGGGGGCACATGGGCAACTACTAAACAACATTACCAACAACAAAGCCAAAGTAGTTTTTTTTAGCCCCTGCATTGCAAAAAAAGCCGAAACCGATGCCGGCGACAAACATATTGACGTGTCGCTTACTTTTAACGATTTAAAAAAATGGCTTAAAACCGAAAATATTATCCCCGAAACGCTTTCGCCAAACGAGTGCGATTTTTTTCCCGTAAGGGCAGCATCGGCAAGCATGTACCCTGTTGACGGCGGAATGATAAACAGCATTAAAAGCAACGCCGGCGTTGCCGATTATACATACATGTCGTTTTCGGGAATTGGCAATATTAAAAAAGTGCTTAACGGCTTAGATAATTTTAAAGCATCGAACCCTGTATTTTTAGAACTTATGGCTTGCGAGGGCGGTTGCATTAACGGCCCGGGCTCGTCGGTAAACCAATCGTTGGCACAAAAAAGGTACACGCTGCTTAAAAATTCGCCAACCGAACAATTTAAAACAAACCACAATTACAACATTAACATAAGTTATAACTACACGCCTCAACAAAACAACCAACCAAAATACTCCGAAAACGAGATATTAGAAGCACTGCACAATATTGGGAAACAAAGCCTGCAAGACCAGTTAAACTGCGGCGGATGCGGTTATAACAGTTGTCGCGATTTTGCCATAGCATATCTCGATAAAAAGGCCGAACAAAGCATGTGCGTGTCGTACATGCGCCGTATTGCCCACGATAAAGCAACAAGCCTGCTGCAAAAAATGCCATCGGGAGTGGTAATGGTAAACGACCAGTTTAAAATTATTGAATCGAACCGTAGTTTTACACGAATATTAGGTCCCGACTACGAAGAATTGTACAACATTAACCCGGGACTTACCGGTGCCGATATACGTAAAATTGTACCGTTCCACAAATTATTTACAAACATGCTACTATCGGGCGAAGATAGCTTTGAAAAAGATATTCGCGATAACGGTAAAATGTTGCACGTAACTATATTTAGTATACAAAAACACAAAGTGGTTTGTGGAATTTTTCGCGATATGTACGCTCCCGAAGTACGCCGCGACGAAGTTATAAAACGCACCCGTAAAGTTATTAACGAAAACATGCACACTGTACAACAAATTGCATATTTGTTAGGCGAAAATGCGTCGCGTACCGAGGCAATGCTCAACTCGATTATTGAATCGTACAAAGCCGCAAACAATGAATAACCATTATTATATTGAAGTTGAGTGCCACCAGGAAAATAAATTTGGAAACCCTGTTTGTGGCGATGTTTTTTTATCGAGAAAAATAAAAGAAGAATCGAAAACTATTGCCGTACTTAGCGACGGGCTTGGCAGTGGCATAAAAGCTAATGTTTTGGCAACCATGACAGCAAGCATGGCTGTTAACTTTTCGGCAATTAACGAACCTATAAGCGTTGCTGCAAAATCGATAATGAAAACACTGCCCGTTGACTCGCAAAGGCAAATTAACTACTCAACTTTTACCATACTAAATATTGATACCGACGGCGAAACAAAAATTATTGAATACGACAACCCACCATTTTTTTTGATACGTAACGGCAGTACAATAAATATTAAACCCACAAAAACAATAATAAAATCGGGCAAACAAAAAAAAACAATTCACGAATACCATTTTTACACACAAATTGAGGATCGTATAGTAATTGTGTCCGACGGCATTACCCAATCGGGCATTGGCAGTGCAAATATGCCTTTTGGCTGGGGCGAGCAGGCTGTTAGCCAATATCTGTGCCAAACAGTACAAAACAACCCAACAATATCGGCAAGGGCATTATCAAAAAAAGTACTCGAAAAAGCTAAACTAAACGACGGTTTAAAAGCTAAAGACGACACGTCGTGCGCTGTAATATACATGCGGGCTCCACGTCATTTGCTTATTTGCTCGGGGCCTCCGTACCACAAACAAAACGACAAACTATTAGCCAACACAATAAGCACTTTTAACGGTAAAAAAATTATTTGTGGCGGCACAACAGCACAAATAGTTGCACGCGAATTAAACATGAATATTGAAACCCCGCTTATGCAAACCGTTTCCGACATTCCACCGGTTTCGAAAATGCAAAACATCGACCTTGTTACCGAAGGCATTTTAACCATTGGCAAAGTTGTTGAAATACTTGCCGGCAATAACGATATTAACGATATAAACCCCGGCGCTGCGGCCGATATTATTAAAATGCTGTTAGAACACGACTCAATACACTTTTTAATTGGCACAAAAGTAAACGAGGCCCACCACGACCCTAACCTGCCTGTTGAACTTGAAATACGACGTAGTGTACTCAAAAAACTTGCTTTTTTGCTCGAAAACAAGTACTTAAAAGAAATTGACATTCAATATATTTAAAACCAAATTGAGCGAACCGCTCAATCTGCCTTAATACTTGTTATATACAATAAAAAAAAAGTAAACATTAAATTATTAGTTTGGTAAAATAATTATTTGCACAATAACAAATGTTTGCATAGATTGCAACCCAGTTTTGACCTATTTGTATGTGTAGCCAAATAAACGAAAGTATATTAAAATATAGTGGTAATTTATCGTTTAACGATATCGAAATTTTATTAGATACGTTTAAAGAAAATATCCAAAAGTTTAATATTGATTTAGTTGTACGTAAAAGGCTTTTCTCAATTTTAGTCGAAAGCCTTGAAAACTCGTACCGGCATCATACAAAACCAGCACCCGATAATAAACATCCACTTGTTGAGCTCGATGTTAAGTTAGTTAACAACTTTTTTATTGTCGAAATAGGCAACTACATTAACAATAATAATATTAGTGAGATAGCAAAACGCATCGACCATATTAATACTTTAGACACTGTTGGCATAAACCGCCTTTACCGCGCATCGATAAGCAATGCCCGTATTAGTGAAAAAGGCGGTGCCGGGCTTGGCCTAATTGAAATTGCCCGCAACTCGAGGCAAAAAATAAAATACAAATTTGTTAACGAAAATACCGATTGCCCGTTCTTTTATTTAACTATTTTTTTATCGAAATTTGCAAACAATAATAATAAATACAATGAACCAACTAATTATAAAGGAAACATCAGCAACACCGCAGGTTAATTTCGATATTGACAACGACATTTATATTGTACAAGGCTGCTCGCGCCCCGAAGATGTACGCGAATTTTATTACCCCATAATAAGCTGGCTCGACGATTTAGGCTCGAAAAATATCGATATTTTAAAACAAAAATATTCGGAATTGCCGATGGTTTTTAAATTTAAGTTTGACTATTTTAACTCGAGCTCGGCAAAATTTATACTCGATATTTTGGTAATTATTAACCAAATACACCATAATGGAGTAAAAATGCGTATCGACTGGCATTTTGACGAAAACGACGACGACATGCGCGAAGTTGGCGAAGAGCTGTCGGACGTTGTTGATTTTGAATTTGATTACATAAAAGACCCTAAAGGCACTAAACTATAAATATTACCCAAGTTGAGCGGTTGCAGCTAAGCAAACAAACGATTTTATTTAGGTAACCCCGATGTAGATTTTGTTGTATTTCACTAACCAAGTATATTGAAATACTTATATCAATTGAGCGAATCGCTCAATTTGCGTCTATATCGATTTTGCGAATCACTCAATCTGCATATTAGTAATATAACCTCGTGCCCGGGCAATTAGCTCGTCAAGGCTTATAGTGTATTTATTAAGATCGTCAAAATCTTTTTTAAGCTCGTTTTCTTTCCACCTGTTTATTCGGCTCCGGTTTATTTCGGCGCGAGCCTCCATCATTATTTTAGTAAACTCGCGGTTATCATCAATTTCCGATTCAATTATCGACAAAGTTTTTTGTTTCTCGATTTCGGTAACGCGTTTAGTTTTTTGGTGCATAGCAAGTACCTGTTGTTCGTAGTTACTTATTAAACTACTCTCGGTAAACTCGAGCAAAGCATCGTAAGCTCCGCGCCTCGAAATAAGTTTAACAAACATTGGCCCGCTCTCGATACAAATAAACATTGCTAAAATAAACCATCCGGTAAGCTTAATAGCTTTATTGTTTTTCGACAACTGGTTATAGGCATCGAGCCTGGCCAAAAAACCTGTACCCGAAAGAATAACTTGGCTACTGCCATCGATATTGGCTTGCCGCCTTGCCGACATATCGGCAATACGTTTATTGTTTTCGGCAATTAAAGGCAAAAGCCTTTCGCGTTCATTGTCGTAAAGTTTTGCAAGGCGGTCATACTCGGCTTTCTTTTCGCGATAAACCAGACCTTTACCAACCTTTGATGTTGGGCTGCGCCCTTCGGCCTCTTCAATAACCAGCTCGAACAACTGGTTACGGTTAAGTAATAAATCGTTAAGCGACTCGGTGTACAAACGGTTTTGTTGTTTTAGTTCGTCAAGTTCGTTGTACGACTGCGAAACTACACTGTTAAACTCGTTTAACTTTTGTTGGTTAAGTTTTTCAATTTGCGCATTTATTTCGCTCTCGAAAAGTTTAAGCTCAACCGGGCGCGATATTACTACTGCCAAAAAAACTGCCAGTATAATACGAGGAGCCGCAGTTAAAAGCTCTTTAAAAACACGTTCTTCTTTTTTTAAACTGGCAACTAAGTACCAGTCGAACGCAAAAATAAGAATACCCCAAAAAACCCCAAAAGCAACAGCAATTAATACATTATTAAAAACAGTATAAAAAGCATAACTACCCGACATTGCAGCCATAATACCAGTTAAAAACACAATAAGGCCTATACCAAAAAAAACATTATAATCGGTAGGGCATTGTTTTAGCAGATACAGGCGGCTGCCCGAACACCAGCAAAAAAATTTATACAAACCTTTTAGCTTATGGCTGTTACAATTGGTATTTATAGTTTCATTCTCCATTGTGGGCAATTTTTATATAACTTAAAAAACGGTACACTAAGTTATTCAACATCTTTCATCGTAAGCTGAATCCGTTTACGGTCTTTATCAACACTAACAACTTTAACCTTAACAGGTTGGTGCAAAGTTACTTCGTCGGCAGGGTTTGCCACGTATCGGTTTGCTAATTGCGATATATGCACAAGCCCGTCTTGGTGAACGCCAATATCGACAAATGCGCCAAAGTTTGTAATATTTGTAATAATACCCGGTAAAACCATACCCTCGGCCAAATCGTTTATAGTTGTAACGCCTTGGGCAAATTCAAACATTTTAATTTTTCCACGCGGGTCGCGTCCTGGTTTGTCGAGTTCTTTTTTAATATCTTCGAGCGTGGGCAAACCCACATCGGGGGTAACATATTTTTTTAAATCAACTTTATTGCGCAAGTTTTCGTCGGTAATTAAATCGGCAACTTTACAACCAAGGTCCTTTGCCATTTTATCAACAATTTTATAACTCTCGGGGTGCACGGCACTGTTATCGAGCGGGTTTTTCGATTCGGGTATCCGTAAAAAGGCGGCGCATTGTTCAAAAGCTTTATCGCCCATACGGGGCACTTTTTTAATTTGGCTACGGTTTTCAAACTTTCCATTTTGCGTACGGTAATCGACAATATTTTGAGCCAGTTTTGGACCCAATCCGCTAACATAGCTTAACAAATGCTTACTTGCAGTATTAAGGTTAACGCCAACCGAGTTTACGCAGCTAACAACAGTATAATCAAGGCTCTCTTTCAGCTTATTTTGGTCAACGTCGTGTTGGTACTGGCCTACGCCAATCGATTTAGGGTCGATTTTAACAAGCTCGGCAAGTGGGTCCATTAACCTGCGACCAATTGAAACAGCGCCGCGTACAGTAACATCGTATTGTGGAAACTCCTCGCGGGCTATAGCCGATGCCGAATAAATTGAGGCACCGCTCTCGTTAACCATGTAAACAGCTATATCGACATCGAATTTTATACTGCTTATAAACGCTTCGGTTTCGCGGCTGGCAGTACCGTTACCAATAGCCACGGCGTCAATTTTATACGATTTTACAAGGCTTAATATTTTTTTTGATGCCGGCCCATACTCGTTTTGCGGGGCATGCGGGTATATGGTTTCGTTGTGCAAAAGGTCGCCAAGTTCGTTAAGGCAAACAATTTTGCAACCCGTACGAAAACCCGGGTCGATAGCTAAAACTCGTTTTTGGCCTAAAGGCGATGTTAAAAGCAGTTGTTTTAAATTGCGGGCAAAAACTAAAATAGCCTCGGTATCGGCTTTATCTTTAAAAAGTTTTTTAAACTCGTTTTCAATCGATGGCTGTACAAGTCGTTTATAGCTGTCGGCAACAGCAATTTTTACTTGTTGCGATGTAGGGGTAACGCCAATAACAAATTGTTTTTCGAGCAAATAAGTTGCGCGTTCGGCTTCAGGTTCAACAGTAATTCGTAAAAAGCCCTCGTCTTCGCCTCGCCGCATGGCCAACATGCGGTGCGACGGGCATTTTTTTAAAGGCTCCGAAAAATCGTAATAGTCAGTAAATTTTACCCCCTCATCTTCCTTACCTTTAATTACTTTCGAATAAATTATTGCCTCGTTATTAAACAAGTTTCGCACGCGTTGGCGGGCAGTAGTATCTTCGCTTACCCATTCGGCAATAATATCGCGGGCACCTTGTAAGGCATCGTTAATATTTTCAACCTTATTGTTAATAAATGGTAAAGCAAGTTGTTCAATATCGGTTTTATCTTGTTTGTAAATTTTTGTTGCAAGCGGTTCAAGGCCAAGCTCCTTAGCTACAGTAGCTTTTGTACGGCGTTTGGGTTTATAAGGCAGATAAATATCTTCGAGCTCAATTAAATCAATAGTATCATTAATTTTCTTTTCGAGTTCGGGGGTAAGTTTTTGCTGTTCGCTAATTGTTTCGAGTACAGTTTGCTTACGTTTTTCGAGTTCGGTAAATTTTTTGTTTAGCACTTCAATATCGTGAACCGCAACCTCGTCGAGGTTTCCGGTACGTTCTTTACGATAACGGCTTATAAACGGTACAGTAGCACCATCGGCAAACAAATTAATTACTGCCTTTACCTGGCTGGCCTGAATATTTAAGGTTTTAGCAATTATTCCGAAATATTTTTCCATCACAAATCTTATTTTTTTTAGAGGGTTGAATATACAATTTCTTATAAAACCCTGCCTTAAAAAAAATAAATATTTAAAGCACTATAAATATTTGATAGCCATTATAATACAAATATCGAGAATACTGCAAAAAATAATTTACCGTTTATACCTGTATTTTAAACAGTTGCACCTTACTACATGCACAATCAAATTACAAAACACAGTGCTATACATGTTAACCTAAGTTAAGCGGTTAAAGCGTAGCAAATAAACGCTTTACTTAGGTATAATCCCGATATAGAGTTTGTTGTGTTTCACTAACCAAGTGTAGTGAAATACTTACAAAATCTAAATCGATTGAGCGATTAGCTCAATTTAGGGTTAAATGTATGTTATTTTATAATAAACGGAGTAATAACAAAAATTTATGTCGTATGTTTACGACATAAATATATTTACACAATGAATAAGCGCGAAATATTTGAAACCAATATGCAGGAAATATCAAAATTTGCAAAAGCAATGTCGCACCCAGCTCGCTTAATGATACTAAGGTATTTAGCCGAGACAAAAACATGTATATCGGGCGATATTTCGAACATACTACCGTTAAGCCGCACAACAGTTGGGCAACATTTAAAAGAGCTTAAAAATTCGGGACTAATACAAGGCCATGTTACTGGCGCAAAAACAAACTATTGCCTTAACCCCGAACAAGTTGAAAGAGCATCGTCACTTTTGAATGGTTTTACCAATGAAATAAATGTTACAAAAAATATAAAATGTAATTAAAACCATAAATATGAAAGTACTTATTTTATGCACAGGTAACAGTTGCCGCAGCCAAATGGCTCACGGTTTTTTACAAAGTTTTGATAAAAATATTACAGTATGTTCAGCAGGTACCGAGGCAACGAGCAAGCTAAACCCCAAAGCTGTAAAAGCTATGGCCGAAACCGGTATCGACATAAGCCACCACACTTCCAACCCGGTTGATATTTATCTTGGCCACGAATGGGACTATGTTATAACCGTTTGCGGGGGAGCCAACGAAAACTGCCCGGCCTTTATGGGCAAAGTAAAACACCGGCTGCATATTGGTTTTGACGACCCAAGCCACGCTGTTGGAACCGATGAATTTATTTGGAGCGAGTTTATACGCGTTCGCGATCAAATTAAAACCGCTTTTAGTAAACTTTACAATGACGAAATTAAACCCCAATTATTATGAGCAAAACCATAACCGCCCAAAAATATTTTGCCAACAAGTTTAACTGCTCACAATCGGTTTTTACAGCCTTTGCGCCCGAATTAGGGATACCTGTTGACAGTAGCCTTAAAATTGCCTGTGCTTTTGGTGCCGGAATGAGCCGTAAGCAATATACCTGCGGCGCAGTTACCGGTGCTTTAATGGCTATTGGGTTAAAATTTGGCAAAGGCATTACCGATACCGATGAAAAAAAGCAACTTACATACCAAAAAACAACTCAATTTTTTAACGATTTTAAAGCTATTCATGGTTCAATTAATTGCAAAGACCTGCTCCGAGGGCTCGACATGAACAACCCCGACGATATGGAAATAATTCAATTTGAAGATATGTTTACAAAACTGTGCCCTAAATACATAGCCACAGCTGTACAAATTACCGAACAACTTTTTTACCAAAACCATAATGAATAATATAAAAAAAATTGTAAAACAAAAATATAGTTCCATTGCCCTGCAAAACCTAAAGCATGAACAATTAAACTGCTGTGGTAATTCGGGTTGCTGTGGCAACACAGGTTTTAGCATGATTGGCAACGAGTACAATGGAATTGAAGGCCATAACCCCGATGCCGATTTAGGTTTAGGTTGTGGAATACCAACACAACACGCTAATATACAACCAGGACATTATGTACTCGATTTGGGAAGCGGTGCTGGTAACGATTGCTTTGTAGCCCGCGCTATTGTTGGAGAAAAAGGTAAGGTTACCGGACTTGATTTTACCGAAGCGATGGTGCTTAAAGCCCGCAGCAACAATTTAAAAATGGGGTACAACAATGTTGAGTTTATTAAAGGCGATATTGAAAATATACCTTTACCCGACAACTATTTCGATATAATTGTTTCGAACTGCGTATTGAACCTTGTGCCCAACAAGCACAAAGCCTTTGCTCAAATGTACAGAGTTTTAAAACCTGAGGGGCATTTTTGCATTTCGGATGTTGTAGTAAAAGGCCAATTGCCCGATAAACTACGTAAAAATACCGAGATGTACGTTGGCTGTGTTTCAGGTGCAATTAACATTGACGAATACCTTGAAATAATTAATAAACAAGACTTTACAAATGTTACAATACATAAACAAACTAAAATTTCAATTCCTAACAATATACTTGAGCGATTATTATTAAAAGAAGAAATTGAACACTTAAAACACAACGATACCGGAATTTATAGCATTACCATTTCGGGATATAAATAATTTGCAAAAAAATAAAACATGTACAAAATACAAGGCATATCGTTTTTCGACCGCTACCTGAGCTTATGGGTAGCTATCGGCATTATTATAGGCATGGCTATAGGCAAATTACTGCCAGTTGTACCCGAAACATTGGAGAAACTTGAATATAACAATGTTTCAATTCCAATTGCCATACTAATTTGGATTATGATTTTTCCAATGATGCTAAAAATTGATTTTGGCAGCATTGTTAGCGCACTTAAAATGCCCAAAGGGCTCACCGTTACCCTTACGGTTAATTGGCTAATAAAACCATTTAGCATGTTTGCTATATCATGGTTGTTTTTCAACATAGTTTTTAAATCAATAATTCCGGCCAATATAGCAAACGAATACCTTGCCGGCGCAGTTTTATTAGGAGCAGCCCCCTGCACAGCAATGGTATTTGTATGGAGCCACCTAACCAAAGGAAACCCCGCCTACACTTTAGTACAAGTAGCAATTAACGACTTAATTATTTTAGTTGCCTTTTTACCACTTGTAAGCTTACTGTTAGGGGTTACTGGCATTGCAATACCATGGGCAACACTATTGTTATCGATAGTATTATTTGTAGTTATCCCACTTTTTTCGGCCGCAATTACTCGAAAGATTATAATACACAAAAAAGGATTAGAATTTTTCGAAAACGTGTTTTTAAAAAAATTTACAAGCTCTACTATCACCGGATTACTACTAACTTTAATAATTATTTTCTCGTTCCAGGGCGATGTAATACTTAAAAACCCTTTAAACATATTGCTAATAGCATTTCCGCTTATCATTCAAACATTTTTTATTTTTGCAATAGCATACGGTTGGGCATATAAATGGCATTTGCCCCATAATATTGCCGCACCAGCCGCAATGATAGGTGCAAGTAACTTTTTCGAACTTTCGGTAGCAGTTTCAATAGTACTTTTTGGCTTAAACTCAGGAGCAACATTGGTAACTGTTGTAGGCGTACTGGTTGAAGTGCCGGTAATGCTTACCCTTGTTAAAATAGCAAATAAAACAAAGACAAAATTTAAACAATAATAAAACATACTATTCCACACAACCTTAACCCAAGTTTTTATAAATAAAGCCTTTGAAAAAAATTGCCAAAAGTTAAATTTAAACAGTAAAACAAGCAAATAACCCAATTTAACAAACTGTAAAAATTTTAATTTATACATATTGCTATTGGTTAATAAATACTTGCGGTAAAAACATTTTGCCACATTGTACAATAACAGTGTAACACTTTAACAACCAAACATATTGAACAAAAAATACAAAAGCCGTAATTTATTGACAACAAATTTTAAAATGCCAATTTTGGAATTATCTTTACGGGTTAAAATAAATGGCTTAAAAAGCCACTAAAAATAATCGATTATGTTCGACGAATTATCGAGGGGTTGCCCTTTAAAAAATATTATACCCGAAACAACACAGAATTGCCATTTAACTTACGCCGGCAAACTAAATGTATTTAACTGGCTTGCCGATATACCCGAGGCAATTAAAAAACAAGACTTATACGAGGTACGGTTTAAAAACACGCGCAAAGGTTATTTTACAAACATAAACAGCCTAAAACTCGAACTTGGCGACATTGTTGCCGTTGAAGCATCGCCCGGGCACGACATTGGCATAATATCGTTAAAAGGCCCATTGGTTTATAACCAGTTAAAAAAATACCGAATATCGCAAAAAGAGGAGCTAAAAACCATTTATCGTAAAGCCAAACCCAACGACATTGAAAAATGGAAAGAAGCTATTGACCTTGAAGAGGAAACCATGATAGCATCGCGCAAAATTGCAGC
>CAZJCR010000018.1:0-29117 GCA_964544385.1 uncultured Bacteroidales bacterium | reverse complement strand
AATATTTGGGCATCGACACTCGACAAACAAGATGTTGAAGTTATGCACGACCGTATAAAAAATGGTGCAAACTTACTCGACGACCATGTTTTTCAATTCGATTTTTTAAACGACGACTTTACCAAATTACCAAAGCCATTACAAGATATTATAAACAATCCCGAAAAACGCAAAAAATTAGTTATTTATATTAATCCGCCTTATGCCGAGGCTGCAACTGCCCGAACTATTACCAAAACCGGCGAAAATAAACCCAAAACAGCGACCGGTAGTTTTGTTTATAATAAGTATAAAGCAAATATCGGGAAAGCCATTAACGAACTATATTCGCAGTTTTTAGTACGTATTTATTGTGAAATACCCGATTGTAAAATTGCAAATTTCTCTACCTTAAAAAATCTACAATCATCAAATTTTAACGATTTTAGAAATTTTTTTACCCCAAAGCTTCAAAAACTTTTTATTGTACCGGCTAATTCTTTCGACAATGTTAATGGTAGTTTCCCGATTGGTTTTTTTATTTGGGATTGCAGTTTACACGAAAAATTTATCCAAAACTTTGCCGATGTATTTGATATTGTAAATAAAACTGAATTAAAAAGTTTTGAAAAAAAACTTGTTTACTCATATCAAAACAATAATTATATTAACAATTGGTATAGTAAGTACTACGATAATACGGGAACCCCGCTTGCAATAATGAATACAAGGGGCAACGATTTTCAAAACCAAAATTATATACGAATAACCTTAAATAATAATTTTAACCATACAAACATTATAACCAGCAAAAACTTGTTGGTAAGTTGTATATATTTAGCGGTTAGGCACTGTATTGAGGCCACATGGTTAAACGACCGTGACCAGTTTTTATACCCCGTTGACGGGTGGCAAACCGATACCGAATTTCAGAACAATTGCTTAGCCTACACATTGTTCCACGGGCAAAACAAGGTATCGTGTAAACATGGTACTAATAATTTTATTCCATTTACCGAGCAAGAGGTAAATGCCCGCGATAAATTTGAAAGTAATTTCATGTCAAAATTTATTCAAGGCAAACTTAAACAAAATGGAAATACCGACTTATTCGGTTTTCAAGAAAATAGAACGACCGAATTAGTATTTTCAACAGAAGCACAAGAAGTTTTTAACGCAGGCCGGGAACTTTGGAGATATTATCATAAACAACCAAATTGCAATGTAAACGCATCGTTATACGACATAAGAGAACATTTCCAGGGCCGAAACGAAGCAGGAAAAATGAATAGTAAAAGCAACAACGAAACTTACATGAAACTAATTAATGAACTAAGAGAAAAGCTGAAACAAATTGAAAAAACGATTGAACCAAAAATTTATGCCTACGGTTTCTTAAAACATTAACCTAATTGCGCACTTGTAGTAATAAACAATACAGCTTAAGTTTTGAGTTTAAAGTAAAGCAAACAAATGCTTTACTTAGGTATTTGGGTACAAATGTTTATAAACCCTTTTTATTTTTAACCAACAATTAAATTAACTATTTTCGCACTGTCGAAAATAAAAAACTACTATTTTAGTTATTAATCAAAAAGTTGTGCTATAATAAAACCAAATAGCAATCAAACAATAAATAACAACTATTTTAGCATAGTTTTAAAACTTAATATACTATTTAAAATTTTACCGATGAAGCATTTTCATGTCGTTTTAATATTTATACTAATATCGGTTAACAGTTTTGCACAAAAAGATGCTACCGAAAAAGCCGATAAAGCATTTGAAACAGGCCGTTATTACGAAGCCATTGACGAGTATAAATATGCATACGCTAAAACCCGCGATAAAGAAGAAAAAACCCGCATATTGTTTATGACCGCCGAGTGTTACCGCAAATTGCAAGACTCGCGCCAGGCCGAAATATGGTACCGTAAAGCAATAAATAAACGTTACCCCGACCCAAAAGCTACGCTTTTTTATGCCGACGCGCTGCGCTCGAACGATAAGTATGCCGAGGCCAAAGAACAATACACCGCGTACCGGGCACTTGTTCCCGACGACCCACGCGGCCTTGCCGGCGAGGAGTCGTGTAGCTTTAGTTTAGAGTGGATAGCCGAACCTACACGATATAAAGTAATTAACATGTATTACTTTAACTCCAAACAGAGCGACTATTGCCCCGCCTTTGCAAAAAGCGATTATAAACATGTGATATTTACTTCGTCGCGCGAGGGGGTTATTGGCAACAAAGTTAACCCGGTAACCGGCGAGTACTATTCCGATATTTTTAAAACCCGTGTCGACCGCAAAGGTAAATGGAGCGAACCAGTTCCTTTGTCCGAAAACGTGAACACACAGTTTGACGAAGGTGCGCCGTGCACAAACGAAAAAACTAATACCATGTATTTTACCAGTTTTCGCGAAGACCAAAACGGCAACCTTACATGCAAAATTTTTACATCGCAAAAAGAAGGTATTGAATGGACAGCAGGTGTTAACGTACCATTAGTTGCCGATACTATTACCGTTGGACACCCGGCAATTAGCCCCGACGAGCTTACTCTTTTATTTGTTGCCGACATGAAAGGTGGCCAGGGAAAAAAAGATATTTGGAAAGTTACACGTGCATCAAAAACTGCCGAGTGGGGCAAACCAGTTAATATGGGGCCGCAAATAAATACTCCCGACGACGAAATGTTCCCATTTATTCATCCCGATGGTACACTGTATTTTTCGTCGAATGGCCACGTTGGAATGGGCGGTTTAGATATTTTTAAAGCCACCGGAAAAGACGATAACAACTGGACTGTTGAGAACATGAAATACCCGATAAACAGCTCGTCGGACGATTTTGGGATAATTTTTGAAACCGAGATGGAACGTGGCTATTTTTCGTCGAACCGCCCTGGAGGCCGTGGTGGCGACGATATTTACCAGTTCTCGTTACCACCAATAGAGTTTCTGTTGTCGGGGACAGTACGTAATCAAAAAACCGACGATATTATTGCCGGTGCCGAAATATTGCTTATTGGCAGCGACGGTACAAATCTGTCGCAAAAAAGCGAGAACGACGGTACTTATAACTTTAAACTTGCCCCAAATACCGATTACAGGATTGTTGCTAAACGTGGTGGCTTTTTAAACTCGAAAGGTAAAGAAACAACAAAAGGCATGACATCGAGCAAAGAGTTTAAAACCGATATTTACATGTCGCCCGACGACTCGCGTATTGACCTGCCCGGTATTATGTACGATTTTGGCAAATGGAACCTTAGGCCCGAGTCGATGGTTGCTCTCGAAGAATTGGTTGAAATACTTAACGACAACCCGAATATTACAATTGAAATTGGTTCGCATACCGACTTTAGAGGAAGCGACCAGGGAAACCAGGAACTTTCGGCCAAACGAGCTCAGTCGGTTGTCGATTTTTTAATAACATACGGTATCGACCAGGAACGCTTAACATCGAAAGGTTACGGCGAAAGTATGCCCAAAGAAATTGACAAATCGACAGCTAAAAAATACGACTTTTTAAAAGATGGCGACATACTTACCGAACAGTTTATTAACCGCCTAACCAACGAAGACCAGCGCGAAATATGTCACCAAATAAACCGCCGTACCGACTTTGGCTTAACAGGTCGCGATTATGTACCAAAAATTCATCGTCGCCGATAGTAACGACATTGTTTTATTTACACCTTTAAACTGGGGGCTTGGCCATGCTACGCGCTTAGTTCCGGTTATAAACGGTTTTTTAAATAAAAACTGTAAAGTAATTATTGCTGCTAACGGTGAGCCACTTGAATTTTTGAAACGCCAATTTAAAAATGTAACTTTTGTTACATTGCCAGGTGCAAAAATTACTTATGGCAAAAAGCCATTTTTTGTTTTAAAACTGCTTTTGCAGATGCCTGGTTTTTTATTTTGCACAATAACCGAAAAATACAGGGTTAACAAGTTAGTAAATGAACACAAAGTAACCATTATTGTGTCGGATAACCGTTATGGTTGTTATAATAAAAGGGTAAAAAGCATAATTATAACACATCAGTTGTTTATTAAATTAAAAGGGGCATTAAAAATTTTTAGTCAATTTTTACCTTTTGTTACAAAGCATTTAATATCAAAGTTTAACGAGTGTTGGGTTCCCGATTTCGAAAATTTTGAACAAAGCTTGTCGGGCAGTTTATCG
The DNA here is from genome assembly GCA_964544385.1 of uncultured Bacteroidales bacterium. GTDB lineage: Bacteria > Bacteroidota > Bacteroidia > Bacteroidales > SZUA-534 > CAZJCR01. The sequence continues at coordinate 24,940 of CAZJCR010000018.1, read as the reverse complement.
CACGGTAAAAACCTGCCAAAAAACGTAAAATACATTGGTCCATTGTCGAGGTTTGCTGTTGCCAGTGTACCAAACATTACATTATTTAAAAACAATTATAAAGTTTTGGCATTAATATCGGGACCCGAACCTGAGCAAACAATATTTAAACAAAAACTTGCCAAACAGTTACAAAACATTGGCGACAATGCACTTATTATAACTGCAAAAAATGGTGGCAAAGCACAATATGCACAAGGTTGCGTTACTTTTTTAAATAATATTAACGATGATTTGCTTTACAGTTATTTGCTAACTACCCCAAAAATTATTTGCCGATGCGGGTACACATCGGTAATGGATTTTTACACCCTGAAAATTACAGCAGTTTGGAGTGCCACCGCAGGGCAAACCGAGCAAGAGTATTTATTACAACATATACTTGCTTATCATAAAAACCTTTTTTATAAAAATTAGTTTATAACTGTTGGTTTTGCAGCGTTGCGTTTTTTTAACAAAAACCTAAGTTGAGCGGTTGGAGCTATGCGAACAAACGCTTAGGTTAGGTATAACCCCTATGTATAGTTTGTTGTATTTCACTACACTTAGTTAGTGAAATACTAAAAAAATCTAAATCGATTGAGCGAATCGCTCAAGTTGGGAAAAAGCCAAACAAACGTTACTAAACACAAAAATGAACCATTATTTATAGAATAATGGTTTAAATGATACATATGATAAACTGGCAGTGTAATGTAATTAGTTATTTTACAGTTTAAGGGTTAGTGAAAATTAATACTACTACATAGAGATAGTATATTTACTATAAAAATTAAAGGTTGTAATATGCTGCTGAGCAAACAAATTAAGGTTGCCATAACCTGCTGCTGTTTATTTTTATCGATAACTGGTAAAACCCAGGAAATTGACACTGTTAAGTTTACGGGCGAGTTTACTGGCCAACAGCTTAAAATTGTTATTGACGAAATAAGCAGTTACTCAAAAATTAATATTTATTACCAGCCCCAATGGCTCGACGGAATACATTACACCGGTAAATTTAGAAATACATCGGTAACAACCGTAATAAACAAAGTGTTAGAAAAAACACCATTAGTGCCCGTGCAAATTGAGGATAATATATTTATAGTACCACGCGAGCAGGTTGCACTTATATTAAAAAAAGTATCGAACCTTAATGGTTACAACCAGGAAGATGTTGAACGGCATTACCGGGTAATTGGCGACATTAAAGAGTCGGGCAGGCACAAAGATGTCAGGGTTACCGGAACTGTTATCGACGGGGCTACCAGCGAACCAATTGTTGGGGCACGCATAATAGTTGAGGGTACAAAATTTTACGCAATATCGGGCTATACCGGCGACTACGTGTTAACAATACCAGCTGGTATTTACAGGCTTAAAGTAAACAGCATGGGCTACGAAGAAAAAATTGTTGATATTAAAGCTTACGCCCCAGGTGTACTTAACCTCGAAATGTTTGACGAGTCGCATGCTATTAGCGAAATATTAATTACCGGCGAAAAAAGCGATAAAAATGTATCGCGCGACCAAATGAGCGTTTTAGAAATGAGTGCCAAAAGTATAAAGCAACTACCATCGTTAATTGGCGAACGCGACATAATAAAAAGCTTTACAACAATGCCTGGAGTTAAAAGCGTTGGCGAATTTGGCTCGGGAATTAACGTACGCGGTGGTGGCGAAGACCAGAATCTATATTTGTTCGAGAATGCACCAATATTTAATACATCGCATGTTATGGGTTTATTATCGGTTGTTAACCCCGACGCCGTTAACAAAGTGAACCTTTATAAAGGGCATATTCCAATACAATATGGCGAGCGCGTTTCGTCGGTAATGGAAATTAACATTCACAACCCTAATATCGATAAATTTAAAGTACGTGGCGGGTTGGGTATTTACAGCAGCCGGTTACTTGTTGAAACTCCGCTGTTAAATAATAAAATTACACTTAAACTTGGCGCGCGCTCAAGTTACTCCGATTACCTGCTATCGTTAATGCCCGATTACAACCTTAAAAACAGTTCGGCATCGTTTTACGATTTAACCGGCTCAATTGGCATTAACCTGAAAAATAACCCGGTAACTTTTTTTGGTTATTACAGTACCGACAAATTTAAATACAACAATAACTTTGAGTATAATTATGGTAATAAGTTGTTGTCGGGTTCGTGGACACATATTTTTAGCCCAAACCTTACATTTGGTTTAACAGGCTCGTATAGTAATTATGCACTAAGTAATTATAACTGGCAAATATTTAACCAAAATAAGCTAATTGAATCGCGGGTAAGTTACACTTCGGCAAAAATAGGTTTTGAGTACCTTGGTTTACTTAACCAGGATATTGACTTTGGTTTGCAGATAATTAATTATAGTCTTAAGCCCGGCAGCCAGCAACCAATCGACAAATCGACAGCCAAAACAATAAACCTGGACCCCGAAACAGGTTACGAAATGTCGGCATATATTGGCGATGGCGTTACAATTAACAACAAAATATCGTTTCAGGCAGGTTTGCGTTACACGCTTTACTCGTATTTAGGGCCACGTAAAATGTATACTTATCAAAACGGTTTGCCGGTCACTGTTAATACTATTACCGACAGTACAATATTTGCCAAAGGCCAAAAAATTGCAGGTTACACGGGTATCGAACCAAGAGCATCGGTAAAATACCAGTTTGCCGATAACGGCTCGTTTAAGTTTAGCTATAACCGTAACCAGCAATACATAAATTTATTGTCGTACACATCGATAACAACACCCGAAGACAGATGGAAACTTGCCGATAAATATATAAAACCAGTTATTAGCGACCAGGCCGCTTTAGGTATTTACATGAATTTTTTTAATAACTTAATCGAAACGTCGGCCGAGGTGTACTATAAAAAACTGGCAAACCTTACCGAGTACCGTAATAACGCGCAACTTAGCCTTAACAACCATGTTGAAACTGAGCTTATTAGCGCGCGTGGTAAAAATTATGGTATTGAACTGATGATTAAAAAAACCGATGGCAAGTTTAATGGTAATATATCGTACACCTACTCGCGAGCCTTTAAAAAAACCGAGGGTACAAACAACAATAGCACTATTAACAATAATAACTGGTACGCATCGACATACGATGTACCAAATGCACTTAATTTAAATTTAAACTATAATTTAAACCGGCGAATACGGTTTGGCGCAAACTTTTCGTACTCAACCGGCAGGCCGGTAACCTTGCCCGAGTATACTTATATGCTGGGCAAAGAGGTTATTGTATACTACTCGGACCGTAATAAATACCGCCTGCCCGATTATCACCGGCTTGATTTGTCGCTTAGTATTGACGAGAGCCTGAAAAAAACACGAAAATGGAAAGGAAGCTGGACATTCGCTATTTTAAATGTTTATGCCCGTAAAAATGCATATTCAATAATTTATAGCCGCGAGGAACCTACTATCGAAAATAATTATCAGGCATTTAGCCTGTCGAAAATGTACTTAATTGGTATGCCAATGCCAACAGTTACCTATAACTTTATATTTTAATGGCTAATATGGAACATAAAAATTACCCGGTATATAAAAGTATTTTATTAAAAGCAATTATAAGCTTAATGGCAATAATAGTATTTGCTTGCCAGGCACCATACGAGAACGACCAACTTGACGCCAGCCAAAAAATTCCGGTTATTAATGTTATTTATACTAATACATACAGGGCTTGTGTTTTCGAGTTTTATTATGCCAAGCCATACAATCAAACCAAAACCGAATACATTACAGGGGCTCAGGTAACTATTGCCAATAAAAACGGTAGTACAATTACACTTGTTGAACCAACCCCCGGGGTTTATCAATTGCCCGATAGCATGGCAGTTGCTACTGTAGGCGGCATTTACACGCTTACACTTACAACGGCCGATGGCATAACAATAACATCGGAGCCGGTTACTATGCCCGACACTGTTGAAATTGAAAATGTTTACCATGTTGGCAACAACCGCACCTATACAGTTAAAAACAATTATGGAAACTACAATACTATTACCGAGTATGGTTTGTTTACTTATTTACGTGCTGTTAATCAACCCGATAAAACCCTGTATTGCCGAAGTAATGCCGATTACTACGTGCACTCGCAAAAACAAAAACATACCGAGAAAGACCACTTTATTATTAAAGACAATTATCAGTATAATTATAAAATTAATATTGATACAGTTTTTGACATTTACGAAGGATACCAAAATACCGAGTTTCAGCAGTATAAAATTTTTAACTATGGAACAACATACAGTATTGCCGATATGGTTTTAAACCCGTTGTTTTTTGTTGCCGACAGGCATTGTTCCGATTTTTCGATGTTTACCAGTAACAGGTTTATCGATTGGGTAATGCCAGTTACTTTATATAGCTCGGCCAAAGCAACTTTTGATTATTATAACAGTGTTAATGAGCAACTTAATGCTCCAAACCGCATTTACGACCCAATACCAAGCCAAATTAAAAGTAACCTTACAAATGTTACAAACCCATTGAGCCCTGTGTTAGGGCATTTCGATGTGTCGGCAACAACAATGCGTTATTACCGTATTTATGTTCAACAAACATTGTCGGGGCCAATTTATGCAGGTAAAACAATTAATTACAAGGTATATCCCGGCAAATATTATAAAAGTTCGCGTATCGATACAATTTTTGTCGACTCGGTTTTAGTTACAATTTAATTTAAAATTATGTCAAGGCGTTTTATTTTTATATTACTGTTATTAACCACAAGCTTGGCCAATGCCACTGAAAGCGAGCAATTGGTGGTGCAAATTAACCGTCAGGTGTATATTAACGGGGCGTATCTTAAATATAATATTTACCTTACAAACCCCGGTAACCCTAATGCTAATGTTAGCAACGTAGTTTATTTTGATATTGTCGATGCGCAAAACAATTCGTACTTAAAATGGAAAAGCCGAATTAAATGCCACAATTTAACAGGTCAGATAATCTTACCCGAAACTTTAAACAATGGTGTTTATTATTTAAAGGCATACACTAATGTTATGCGGTCGTATAGCTTGTCGCAAATTGGTATTGCACCATTTATTGTACAACGTATTTACGAAAACCCAACCGACACCCTTGTTTTTGCAAAAGTGCCTGTAATTAATAATAACGTGCTCGATTTACCTGTCGATATTAAAATTGACAGTAACAAAACGCATGTAACAATACAACCCGGCCAAAATTTACTTGGTGCAAACTTGTTTGTATCGTTTACCGAACTTAGCCCGTTCGATACTATTTTAAATAAAACCAATGCCCTAAATACCAACAGTACATTTACCAACAAGGATATTAAAAACGCCGAGTTTTATACCGAGTATGGCGACATGGCAATTGCCGGCAGGGTTATATATTCGGCCGACAGTACACCGGTTGCAAACAAAATAATTTATTTGGCAACAACTAATAACAACGTAAATTTTATTTACACTACAACTAATGCTAGTGGGCAGTTTTGTTTTTTAGTTGATACGGTGTACGACAACAAAAAAATAGTTTTGCAGATTATTGATAATAATCTTATAGCAAGCCAGGTAATTTGGCAAATTGACCAAAACCAGTATAACTGGTACAATAATGTTGATAAGGGGAAAACAAACACCGACATTATTCAAAAAGATTATATTTACAGCCTTCAAAAACGTGAGCTGGTACACCGCATTTTTAACCCCGATAAAAATTTTGACAATAAGCAATTACAAACCGACAGCTTGCCAATGATTTTTGGAAAGCCAAATTTCACAGTTAATACCGACGATTACGAACCTTTAAATAACTTTAGAGAGCTTTGCGACAATATACTTACAACTGTTAAATATAAAACCGAGAATGATAAAATTAAAATTGGTATTGTGTCGCCGCGGCAAGAAACTGTTTACGACAATACCCTTATATGTATTGATGGAATACCATGCAATAATTATAACTACATAGCAAAATTAGGTTCAAAAGATATAAAGTATGTCGATATTTACAATAATACAATTTTGTATGGCAATATTACTTTTAATGGCGTTGTGTCGATAATAACATTTAAAAAACCAAAACCTGCCGATTTTTTAAGTAACCCGTATTATATTTTTAATAACCAATTTTATAGTAACCCTGCTCCAAGTATATCGGTAGCGCAAAAGCCAAATATTAATGCCGATGCAATTTGGAAAAGTTTTACTATTAACAACAACCCTTTAAAAATAAATATTGAACACCCGCACATAGGTTCCGAGTTTAATCTTAAAATACAGGGAATTAAACCCGACGGGCAAATTTTGTATTACAATAAAAACCTGAAAATTAAATAGTATGGGCAATAAACTATATATAATAATATTTAATATAATATTTTTTACTGCTATGGCTTATGGCCAAAATGCCGGTATATGCTGTAGCGGGGTTAAAGGGTCGCAAGTTGTGCCGGTTGCTGCAAATTTTTGGGTTAACGAGCTGCCTGCAAAACGCGAGCAGTTTTATAACGAGTGGCAAAAGGGTGTTATTTGTTTTAATAACGGCAGGTTTTCCGATACGGTTACTATTCGTTATAACCGTTGGACTGACGAGCTGCTTTGGCTTCGCGAAAGCGATTACAAAACCGCCGCGGTTATAAAAGACATTGTTACCGGATTTGTTTTTTTTGATGATAATAAAACTACCACTTTTAAAAAAATTAGCGAAACAGTAAATTTTGTTACTAAGGATATTTATGTTGAGGTTATTAGCAGCGGCAAAGTATCGTTGTTGGGTTTGCGTAAGGTTATTTACAATAAAGCCAATAATTCGTTTACGCAAAACAACATTTACTATATCGAAAACGATGGACAGGTAATAAAAAGCGGTATAAACAAAAAGAGTTTTTTAAATGGTTTTACACCTGCCGAGCAAGATATAATTATTGATATAATGCATAAAAACCATTATAAATTTAAAAACGAGTTACACATTGTTGAAACGCTAAATAAGTTTAACCAACTTTAGTATTTGTTAAAAATGCTTTTGCAACGCGTTTAATTGTTGTCCAAACAGGAGTATACTCAAAAGTTATATATTGCTTAATTTTTTGACCATCGTAACTGTCGGAACAATGAGCAATGCGGCTTGTGTTTTTTGTTAGCAAAGGTTTGCGGCAAAGTATAAGCGATACAATTGAGTCGGTGCGCCATGCAATTTCGGTTAAGGTTTTGCCGGCGTACCGGTGTGGTGGTTTAACTTTTAACGCAACTGCTACCTTTGTAAAAAACATTCGGTAGTTAAGTGTCTCGGCCGACAAAATAAACCTTTGCCCGCACACGCCGGCTTCAGTTAATGCTATCATTGCTTTGCTAACGTCAAAAATATCGACATAACCTGTTGAGCCTAAAGTGTAAAAGCCGATACCTTTATAAGTTCTCGAAAAAAGTTCGCCGCTGCCACGTTCCCAATCGCCCTCGCCAATCATAACTGCCGGGTTTACAATAACCGCGTTAAGGCCTTCGGCAATTCCGCGCCACACTTCGAGCTCCGAGTAGTATTTGCTTAACGAGTAAGCCGATTTTAAACCCGGGGTCCATGGTGTATTTTCGGTAATACTGCTACCGTTAGCCGAGCTGCCAATTGCACCAATGCTACTTACGTGGCATAGTTGGCTTACATTTTTTTGTAAGCAAATGTTAACAATATTTGCAGTACCATTAATATTTATTGTATTTATTTTGTTGGTATCGCGTTTATTAAACGAAACATATGCGGCACAGTGATATACAAAACTACCGGGTTCAATGGTGTTATTAAGCAAATCGTAATCTAAAATATCGCCTTCAACAAAATCGATATTATTAATTACGCTATCGACATTATTGGTGTAGTACCCAATATTATTACGTAACCTTAAAACCGAATTTTGGTTTTGTACCAAAACAGTAACTTTTTTTTGTTTCAGGTAAAAATCGTAAACAAGCCTGCTGCCTAACATTCCCGAACCTCCGGTTATAAATATCATAAAATTGGTTTTTGTAGGTATATTTTTTTTGCAATAACAAATATGTAACAAAATTAAGTGTTAATAGCATTAACCCTAAGTAATTTTGTATTTTTAAAACTCAATGTAGATATTATAATTATGCATAAATTTTTAACGCTTTTATTAGTGTTGTTAACATATAATATAGCAGCACAGCAAATTAACTCCCATATTTTATCGCAAAACGATATTAACAGGCACAAAAACCTTTCAATGTTTAAGTCGAACGGGCTTAATAATAATTTTGATGTTATTTATAACCGGCTCGATTTTAAAATTAACCCGCATGTTAAATTTATTGCCGGTAAGGTAACAACATATTTTAATGCCACGCAAAATAATGTTGGTTATATAATTCTCGATTTATCGTCGAAACTAACAGTAAAAAGTGTTACCAGTGGGCAAACAGAACTTACCTTTACACACGACTCGTCGCTTTTAAAAATTAACCTTAGTAAAATTATTGATAATGGCCAAACCGATTCGGTTACAATTACTTACTCGGGTTATCCAACAACCAGCGGGCTCGGTTCGTTTGCGCAATCGTACCATAAAAATACACCAATAATTTATACATTATCGGCACCATGGGGCGCGCGCGACTGGTGGCCCTGCAAAGAGTGTCTTACCGATAAAATTGACTCGCTCGATATTTTTATTAAAGTTGAAAAAGGTAACATGGCCGCATCAAACGGAAAATTAATTTCGGCTGTCGAAAATGCCGATACAGTGGTTTTTCATTGGCAACACCGCTATCCAATAGCAACATACCTTGTTGCCCTGGCTGTAACTAATTATAAAGATATTACGCACTATGCAAGTGTCGATACATTATCAATACCTGTGGTTAATTATGTTTATCCCGAAAATTACGAGAGCGCGGTAATCCAAACAGCTTTTACAACAAAAGTTATCGAAATTTTTAGCAACCTTTTTATTCCTTATCCTTTTTATACCGAAAAATACGGACATGCACAGTTTGGTTGGGGCGGCGGAATGGAGCACCAAACTATGAGTTTTATGGGCGATTTTTCGGAACACCTTATTACTCACGAATTGTCGCACCAATGGTTTGGCAACCATATTACTTGCGCAACCTGGGCCGACATATGGCTTAATGAGGGCTTTGCTACTTATTGCGAGGCTCTGGCTCTCGAAAAACTAAATACTGCCGAATATAATTTGTGGATTGAATCGCATATTAAATCGGTTGTGAGCGCAGGTAAATCGGGGTCGGTTTATTGCTACGACACTACAAGCATAAACCGTATTTACAGCTCAACATTAAGCTATAATAAGGCAGGTTTAATTTTGCATATGTTGCGTTACCAAGTTGGCGACAGTGCTTTTTTTGCAGCAATCCGCAATTATCTTACCGACCCTGCCTTAGCAGGCGGAGTGGCAAACACTGCGCAAGTACAAAAACATTTTGAGGCTGCTGCCGATACAAACCTTACCGAATTTTTTAACGACTGGGTTTACAATCAAGGTTACCCGGTGTACTCGGTTACATGGTATCAAAATAGTAATGGCAACTTAAAAATTACATTAAACCAAAGCCAAACTCATAACTCGGTTTCACATTTCGATATGGTTGTACCGGTGTACCTGGCTGGTAAAAACAACAATACAATAGTAAATCTGCACCATACGGTTTGTAACCAGGTGTTTACATTAAATCCCGGCTTTATTGTCGATACTGTTATTTTTGACCCATACTACAAAATACTTGCCCCACACCCTGCATTTATTACCACAACAATAAACCAACAAAGCAACAACCCAAACTACAAGTTAAGCCCAAACCCGGTAAAATCGGTTTTACAAGCCGAGTGGCCTTGCAGTACAACGGTTTCGAAAATTGAAGTGGTTACAACAAATGGCAAAACAATTTTAACGGCAAACCATAAAACCGACAGTTGCAAAACAGGCATTAACGTGTCGATACTGCCACCGGGTTTTTATTATATTAGGTTTGTTACAAAACATGGCATCATTAATAAACAATTTATAAAACAATAATTATTTGTGGATTACAAAAGTAACCTAAAAACTATTATTTACGACTGGAATGGCACCCTGCTTAACGATGTTGACATTTGTGTTGATACCATGAACACTCTTTTAAAACAACGTGGCTTAAATTTGCTTACTGTAATAAGGTACAAACAAATTTTTGGGTTCCCGGTTAAAGATTATTATCAAAAAGCAGGTTTCGATTTTAATGCCGAACCTTTTGAAAAACCTGCAATGGAATTTATTAACCGGTATAAAAAACTGTTGCACAAAGCCAGCTTATTTAACGATGTATTAAAATGCCTTACAATTTGTAAAACGGCAGGCATACAACAAGTTATACTATCGGCAATGGAGCAAAACAGCCTTGAAGCCATGCTTAATAAACACAATATTTATGGTTTTTTTGATATAGTAAAAGGGCTCGACAACCATTTTGCTGAAGGTAAAACCCAATTGGCTAAAGAGTTAATAAACAGTAAAAAAATTGATACTCGAAAAGCTATGTTAATAGGCGATACTATACACGATTACCAGGTTGCAAAACTGATAAACACAAAATGTATATTAGTAAACCGGGGACACCAAAGTTTTGAGCGTTTACAGGCAACTAATGCTATTGTTGTAAGTTCGCTTACCAGTGCAATAAACTTATTGGTTTAATAGCCTTTTATAATATTCCAAGCCCAGTTGGCCAAAACTAAAACTATTAATAAAATAGCTACCGGTGGTTTTTTTATTATGTTTTCAATAGCAACGTAAATGTTTAACATTAACTGCTTACTAAAAATATAATCGTAAAGTATTATTAAGGGTGCCAAAATCATAATTAAAACAATAATAATACCAAACGGGTTAACACAAACCGATTGATAAAAATTGCCTTTAAAAAGAGTAATAACAGCCCTTGTTGCGCCGCACGAAGGGCAGGGTATGTTTGTTATTTTTTTTATGGCACAAGCTGTAATACCATTAATGTTATTATAATGTGTAGCCAAATTGTAAAACAACCAAACATAGCCCAACCCGCATGCAAGCAAAATAGTATTATAAAGCTTTTTACGGCTCACAAAAAGTTATTATAAAAACTGTTGCAACAGTTGTAAATTCTTTTCTTTAGTGGCGTTCATTATTAAAAACAAATCGACAATATACCAAATTCCAAAACCGCCACAAGTAAGCAGTTTTCCAATACCTAAGCCAATATCACCAATAATAAACCTGTCGATACCCAGCGAACCGCCAACTATTGACACAATAAGGCTAACAGTAGCATCTTTAAATTGTAACGACTGTATAACTGCCCATTTCGAATCGTCGATTTGCAGCAACCTTTCGCGTATTTGCGTTAAATACTGTGTCTCAAAATATTTACCATTTGCCATGATAAACATATCAACCCTTTGTGAATCCATAACGTAATGTTTTAATTGTTAAACAAAATGGCCAGGCCAAATAATACATGCTTATAAAGTTATAAGCAACAAAAAGACGATGTTATTTTAAAATAATTACAGTTGTAACAAAACTGAGCGGTTTTTACTATTATAAACCCGCCCGGTTTTGGTTATATTTATTTAACGCCTAATTTATTTTTTATGCTTTTAGGCACTCCATCTTTATGTATGGCCCAGTTTACTGTTTTGTATTTAATAAAAGGGTACGATGCATAAAAATATCCGTTAAAATTATTATACTCGGTGCCCCACGAGTTTTTAACATAAAAGTATTTTGAGCCATTTTGGTCAACGGCGGTGCCGGTTATAAGTAATCCGTGGTCGTCGGTTGTTAAGTAATTGTCAAAGGCGGCCTGTCTCATTTCGGTAGTAATGTTTTTTTCGGGTACAGGGTTGTCAAAACTGTAAAGTTGTTTTTCGCGTTCTTTTTTTGTCATTTGTTCCCATTTAAGCCGTTCGTCGCCGTCCATTTCGCTAATATCGTCTTGTGGTATAACGGCAACTCCGTTTGTCGACGAGAACCCTTTTTCGCTAATATCGCTTGCCCAAAGTATTGTGTAGCCTTTATCAATGGCATGTTCGTACATTTCAACCATATCGTCGATGGTTACATTAAAAAAGCTTTTGTTGCTCCAGTTGTCGGGCAGTTCGAGTATAAAGTTGCTGTAAAGTTTATTATGAGTAAACGATGTAAAAAACAGGTAGTCAGATGTTTTAATTTTTACAACTTCGTCGGCAAATGTACGCGGGGTATAATTTTTACCGTTATATGTAAAGTTTTGTGGTTCAGGACCAAGGTAAGCATCTAAAATGCCTTTAAACCCATTGAGCCATGCTGTCGACAGTTGCCTGTTTTTATTTTCGATAACCCCGTCGAGATAATTTTTTAAAACTAAATCGAGTTCGCCATGTGTGTGAACGTTGGTGCCGTAATTAAGTCCTTTGTAAACATCTTCGGGCACAATGCCATAACTGTCAATAACATCAAAAACATCGTTAACGGCACCACCGCCGCTAAAATTACAAGTGCCATGCATACGTACATATTTTACAGCTTTTTGCTCGTAGCATTTACGTACTACAAACATCTCCGACAGGTTTACATACTCGTTGCCCTGGCGCTGCATCTCGGCCTCGACAAGGCCAATGCCCGAGTAGCTCCAGCATGTGCCGGCACGTTGCTGGTTGTTTACCGGGCTAACTTCAATATTTTTTACTATTGTAAATTGGTAACCTTTTTCTTCGGTTTTGGCAGGTTCCTGTCCAAATAAATTTAAAGCAATAAAACTTATTGCCAATAAAAGTGTAGTAGTTTTCATTGTAATAAAAATTTGTTCACATTGTATGGCAAATTTATCGAAAAAATGATTGTATAAGCATTTTTTTATAAAATGGCTGTTATCAATTATTATTTTACCGGTATTACCAAATTTTAGTGGCCAGTATTTTGTAAAAAGCAATGTGGTTGTTGGCTGTGTTGCAGTTAGCGGCAAGGCCCTAATTGCTGTCAAAAAAAATACAATAGGCTTATAAACTTTACAAAGTAAAGGGTTGATAATTTAAAATATTTTGAAAACAGTATATAAATAAAATACCGCCGGCTTTGAATTTTTTGGGTGGGCTTATTGGTATAAAACTCAAGCCGCTCAAATTAGGTATAACCCCGATGTAGAGTTTGTTGTGTTTCACTATTGAAGTTTAGTGAAATACTTACAAAATTTAAATCTATTGAGCGAATCGCTCAATTTGGGTAATAGTTACAGTAAGTGTAGCAAATGGCATTTTTAAAATATAATATGTAGATTGCATAAATTTTTATCGAATATAAAACTTACTACTATGCAGCAAATTGAACACTCAGCAATTTTAAACTACATTGAGCAAAACAAACAACGTTTTATTAACGAGTTATTTGAATATATAAAAATACCGTCGATAAGTTCGGGTATTGAGCATAAACCACAAATGCAAAAAGCTGCTGAATTTGTAAAGCAATTGCTTTTAAACGCCGGTTGCGACACGGCTGCAATATACCAAACAGCAGGCAACCCGGTAGTATTTGCGCAAAAAATTATAAACCCGGCTTTGCCAGTAGTAATGGTATACGGGCATATGGACGTTATGCCGGTTGACCCGGTTGACCAATGGGTTACACCGCCTTTTGAGCCTGTTGTGCGCGATGGTAAAATATTTGCCCGTGGTGCCGACGACGATAAAGGGCAATCGTTTATGCACATTAAGGCTTTTGAGTTTATGGTAAAAAACAATTGTTTGCCTTGTAATGTAAAATTTATGATTGAGGGCGAAGAGGAAATAGGTTCGCCAAGTTTGCCTCTTTTTTGCACCGAAAACCTCGAAATGTTAAAAAGCGATATAATATTAGTGTCGGATACCAGCATGATAGCCAGTGATATACCATCGATAACAACCGGTTTGCGCGGTTTAATGTATTGGGAGGTTGAGGTTACCGGGCCTAACCGCGATTTGCACTCGGGGCTTTATGGTGGTGCAGTGGCAAATCCAATAAATATTTTGTCAAAAATGATAGCATCGCTAACCGATAATAATAACCACATTACAATTCCTGGATTTTACAACAATGTTATCGAGGTTAGTAACAACGAACGGGCATTAATGGCAAAAGCTCCGTTTAATTTAGATAATTATAAAGCGGCAATAGGTGTTGACGAGCTTTTGGGCGAAACCGGTTACGCCCCAACCGAGCATACCGGCATAAGGCCATCGCTCGATGTTTGTGGTATTTGGGGCGGCTACACCGGCGAGGGTTCAAAAACTGTATTACCATCAAAAGCTTATGCAAAAATATCGTGCAGGTTGGTTCCTAACCAAGATTATAATAAAATATCGGAATTGTTTACCCAACATTTTATGCAAATAGCACCAAAAAGCGTAAAAGTAAAAGTAACGCCTTTGCATGGCGGGCATGGTTATGTTTGTCCTACAAATACACCTGGATACATTGCTGCCGATAAAGCATACACCGTTACATTTGGTAAAAAGCCAATACCTGTGCGTAGTGGAGGCAGTATTCCTATTATATCGCAATTTGAGCAAATACTTGGGGTAAAATCGGTATTAATGGGTTTTGGGCTTGGCAGCGATGCAATACACTCGCCAAACGAGAATTATCCCTTGTTTAATTTTTATAAAGGGATTGAAACTATACCATTATTTTATAAATATTTTGCTGAGCTAAGTAAATAAATTATGGAGCTGTAATAATTAAATACACAGGCTCCGACTGGTAATAAACTTCTTTTACAAATACCTCGGCATTAAATGCCGGGGCATTTTTTGGTGTTAAGTTAATTTTATTAGTGTACTCTTTTAACCCGTAGGTTTTCCAGTTATCAAACAAACCTACAATAAATGCGGCGCAATCGTCGGTAAAAACGTCGTTAACAGTAGCTTTGTTAACCAATTCGCTTTTTTGTATACCAACTAAATTACACCATTTGCTATTGGCATAAATGTGTTTGTTGCCTTGTATAATTAAAGCTCCAATAATGTTGTTTTCGGTAATTGCTTTAAACAATTCGCCAAGTTCAAAAAGTTCGTTTTGTGTTTGCCGTATTTCGGTAATATCGGTAATAGTACCTTGACAAATAGTTTGTCCGTATTGGTTTGTAAAAAACAGTCCACGGTTTTTAACGTATTTTACATTGCCGTTTGTTTGGTTAATAAGCCTGTGCGTAAGCTGGTAGTTTATTTTTTGTTTAAAGCTGTTGGCAAGTACGGTGTAAACCGAGTGGCGGTCGTCGGGGTGTACAAGCACAATAATTTCCTTTAAGCTTGCTTGTGCCAGAGTACACGAGCTGTCGACAATTTTGGCCAGTTCGTCGCTAATTGTAAACTGTTTAGTGTTTAAATTATACTCCCATGTGCCCAATAAGCCTGCATTTTCGGCAGCCTGTAATTGTACCGATGTCCGTACAAGTTCGTAGTTCATCTCTTTTATGTGCGATATGTCCTGAATAATATGAATAAAACATTCGCAATAATTTTCTTCGGCGGGTGAGTATTGGCATATTTCGTTAATAAACTTTATGTTACCATTGGGCAACACAATGCGGTAGTGTATGTTATGGTTAGTTTTTTTTGCGTGTGTTGTTTCAATTGTTTTAATAATAGTAGGTTTGTCGTCGGGGTGCAAAAACGAGTAAAACTGGTTAACGGTTTCAATTGTTTGGTTTTTATCAATACTAAGCAGTTTGTAAAGCGTTTCGGAGCAAACAACCTTTTCGGTTTGGCAACAACATTCAAAATATCCTGTTTTGCTTAAAGCCTGAATAGTTTTAAGCCTTTCGGTAATACGTTTAATCTCAAGTTCGTTAACCCGCATTTCGGTAATATCTTGTAAAGTGCCAAGGGAGCGTTCGAGTTCGCCTTTGCCGTTACTAAAAAATTCGCCTTTTACTTTAAGGTATTTAGTGCGGTTTTGTCGTGTAATAATTTTAAAATCAACCTCGTAGGGTAGGTTGTCGCGGCGGGCTTTTTTAAATATTTTAATAACAGCATCGCGTTCGTCGGGGCAAATAAGGCTAAAAATTTCGTTACCGTTAATTTTAGTATCGGTGTTTGCGTCAATAATATTCCAAACCTCGTCGCTAAAAGTTGAGTTTTTTGTGTAGTAGTCGTAGCTGTAGTATCCAACCTTAGCAATACGTTCGGCCTGTTTAAGTTTAGTTTCGCTTTCGCGAAGGTCAATTTCGGCTTGCCTTATACGAGTAATGTCGAGGCTTGTACCGCGTAATTTTATAAGGTTGTTTTTTTTGTCGAATATGCCTTTAACATTTATTACCACGTGTTTAGGGTTTTTATCGGTAATAAAGCGGCAAATAATTGATTGCGGCAAACCTGTTTTCTCAACATTTTGCCAGCACGAATGTGCCTGGTCGCGGTCGGTAGGGTGTATAAGTTCAAAAAAATGTTCGCCGGTAATAAAGTAGTTATACTTATCGGTGCCAAAAATTTTACGGTTTTCGATGTTATCAAAAACAAGGTTTTTTTCGAAATCGTATTCCCAAAAGCCAAGGTTTGCTATTTTTTGGGCTTCTTTAAGCATCTCGCTGCTTTGTTCAAGTTGCTGTTCGGTTTCTTTCATTTTGGTAATATCCATCGATATTCCAAGTATCATTGGGTTACCGGTAACCGAGTCGTGCAAAACTTTTATTGACCTAAGGGTTATGTTTTCGCCTAAGGTATTTGTAATGGTGTGCTCGCGTTCAACTTTATGTTTGTGTCTTACAAGTTTAAGGTCTTCGTCGTAAAATATTTCGGCTTCGGAGCGTTTGTATGGTAGTTCAAAATCGGTAAAGCCAATGGTTTTTTCGGCAGGTATGCCTGTTAGTTTTTCGGCGGTATTGTTCCAGTATGTGTATTTAAAATCGGGTGTTGTTTTTGCAAACAGGGCTACCGGTATGTTATCCATAATAGCTTCTAAAAAAAGGCGGTACTCGTTATTTTGTATTTCTATTTCTTTTTGTTTCGAAATATCGCGCCTAAAAATTAACACGCCTGGGCAGTTGTTGTGTATAACAGGCGAGTATGCTATTGAGAACCATTGGTATTTGCCCTGTTTGTTACGTAAGCGTTTTTCGATGCAACAGTTTTCGCCGTTCAATACTTTTTTATGTGCATTGGCACCTGCCTGTTTATCGTCGGGGTGGAACATTTCTTGTTTCGAGTGGTCGAAACTAAGATACTCCTCTTTAGTATATCCAAGCATTTTATAAAGGGCTGTATTGTAGGTAACGGCTTTAAAGTTATTATCAAAAAGGCCAATGCCATCGGTTGAGCTTTCAATTAATACCTGGTAATTTTTTTGACTAATAATTGATTGTTCGGCGGCAATTTGCTGTGGCGATATGTCGACAATACGTAATATTGCCATTGGCCCGGCTTTACTGTCGATTACCGACACGTTTACATTAGTAAGTATGTTTTTGCCAGTTTTTGATATAAAGCGCATGGTTTGCGAAAAATTTCCATTGCCACCACTAAAAAGGTTTGTAAATGCGCGTTTGTAGGTTTCAATCTCCGACGGTATGCAATACTGTAGCAGGCTGCCTGTTTTTGCTATTTCGGGCGTAATCTCGAGCATTTGACAAAACATTTGGTTGGTTTCGCGTGGAATAAAATCACGTCCTAAAAGTAAAATGCCAATTGGTGCGGTATCGATACCTTGTAAAAAATTGTTGCGTTCGTTTTCGATGTATTTAACAGCCTGTTCGGGCATTTCAACAAAGTTGCCCACGCTTGTAACCGGTTCAAGGTTTTGGTCGAAAACTGTAAACGCGCTTATTTTAAAATGTTTTGGTGGTTCATTGTTAAAAATGCACGGAATAACAAGGCTGTATTTTGGAGTAGTTTTAATGTTTGTTAGCAGGGTATCGACAAATTGTTTTTTGTTGTTATCGTCGATAAATTGTAAAAACTGTTTTAAACTAATATTGGTTGTTCCCGGTTGCAGTTGCAGCATTTTTGACATGTCGTCGTTAATGGTAAAGTTGTTGTCTTTATAGCTGAATGTCCAACTGCCTATTTGTAATATTTTATTTGTAACAGGGTGTTTTGGTTTTTGATATTCGGTTTTTTGTTCAATTATAAATACTGTTTTGTTTTCGTTGTCGCTATCTAATTTTAGCAGGTAGTTGTTGTTGTTAATTAGTATTGGTAAGGTTGTTTTTTTGGGGCCGGGTTGGTTTAAATATTTGAATAAACTGTCGAAATCAAAATTATTAAATTCATTAAATGCCCATTTAATTGCTATTTTTTTTTCTGACGGAGCGATATTGCACAACGCGTAAAATTGGGTGTTGGCGTTAATAATAAATATGTTCTCAGTTCCGGGTAGTTCTTTTTCGAATATAATTATACCTGTTGGGTATAATTGTTTATCGGTAATAATTTTATAGTTTTTAAGCTCGTTTTGCAGCTTGTCAATATAGTTTTTAAGTTCGGCCAACTGGTTGTCCATGTTTATGTAAAGTGCTTTGGTTTATAACAGTATAAGTGCAACTATTGATAAAACTAATATAGTAAAAACCAGCTCGCTTAACCATTTTTTGCGTATCTCTTTAAAGTACATGGTTAGCATAGCCGATACCGGAAAAATAAGGAAAATGTAAAATGCTGCACCTAAACCTGGCATAATAGCATGTATGGTTATTGTAAATAAAATTATCCATAAAAAAACCATGTATTGTTTACGTGTCGATATTTTTTTTAATCCTATTATGCGCAAGGTATTTATAATTGCAATTAGTGTAAGTAGTGCTGTAATAATTAATGGCAATAAAGTTTTAATTGTATAAAAATAACTAACCGGGGGTATTGCAAAGTACTCAAAGTATATATTTATGTTTGGTTGTTGGTTATTAAATACAAAGTTGTAAGCTGTTAAAAAAACAAATGGCAACAAAAGGCCTGTTAATGAGCATGCTATTGTGCGCCAGTTAAAAGTTTGCATTATTGCAAATAATATCCAAAAAACAAAAATGTACAATAATACCGGGGTGTAAAACATGCCTGCAATGCCTATGGCCAAGCCGGTGTCAAAATAATTTTTTACAGGCACCGTGTTATTTTCGCTCAAAAAAACTTTGTCGATACTTATTAATACAAATAAGTTGGCTATTAAAGCCGGGTGTAAAGTTTGGTATTTTGTAAATACCGATGCAAGTAATACAAATATTATTGCTACTAAATAGGTTTTTTGGTCAATAAAAATGTGTTTGTAGTTTAGTCTTATTATGTAAAATGATTGTAGCAATAGCATTATAAAACCTAATATTTGGAATAGATAATTGTTATTATCGACAATATTGCTAATTAGCTGGTAACCTGGCCATACAGCCTGGTTAAAATTTTCGGGCGCGGTGTTAAAAAAACCAAATAACGATGGTAGCCACAGTGTAAAACAAACTAATGGTATTAAAAAAAATAACTAATGGGCTGTTGCTTTTAAATAATTTTAGTAGCATAAGTAAAGTGTTAAATGTCGAAACCAATGTCGGTACGGAAATATTTACCTGTAAAATTAATGTTGTTAGCAGTATTGTAACATTTTTGCAGCGCTGTTTTTTTGTCGTTGGCCACCGATGTAATTGCAAGTACCCTGCCACCGTTGGTTACAACATTATTGTTTTTTACCGTAGTGCCGGCATGATAAACAATACTTTGGGTGTTGTTGTCGAGTCCGGTAATAATGTCGCCTTTGTTATATTTGCCAGGGTAACCACCGGCCACCATTACTACGGTTGTTGCTGTTTGTTGGGTTACAGTAAATGGTATGTTGTTAATTGTTTGGTTGCCAACGGCTTTTAGTAGCAATAAAAAATCGGTGTCAATACGTGGCAATACTGCTTCGGTTTCGGGGTCGCCCATTCTAACGTTGTATTCAATAACATAAGGTTCCATGTTTACTTCAATAAGGCCAAAAAATATAAAACCCCGGTAATCAATTTTGTCGGCAATAAGGCCATTTATAGTTGGTTCAATAATACGGTTAATAACTTTTTTTGTAAAAACACTATTAGCAAAAGGTACAGGGCTAACTGCGCCCATGCCGCCGGTGTTAAGCCCGGTATTGTTTTCGCCAACGCGTTTATAGTCTTTTGCCTCGGGTAAAAGCTTATAGTTTTTACCGTCGGTAATTATAAAGTACGATACTTCGATGCCCGACAAAAACTCTTCGATAACAACTTTTTGCGACGCGTTGCCAAACTGGCCGTTCAACATTGTTTTTAACGAGTTTTTTGCCTCGGTTAAATTGTCGATAATAAGAACTCCTTTACCAGCTGCCAAGCCGTCGGCTTTTAGTACATAAGGGGCTTTTAATGTTTCAAGAAACTGGTAACCTTGTTCAATATTGTCAATTGTAAAACTTTGGTATGCTGCTGTTGGTATGTTGTGCCGTTGCATAAATTTTTTCGAAAACTCTTTACTGCCCTCTAACTGTGCACCAAGTTTGTTTGGGCCAACAACAGTAATGTGTTTTGTTTGGGCATCGTTGTTAAAAAAATCGGTAACACCTTTAACAAGGGGGTCTTCGGGGCCAACAACAATAATGTCAATTTCAAGTTCAACAGCTTTTTGTTTTAGCAACTCAAAATTTGTTGGCAAAATATCGAGGTTAATAACTAAGTTAGCTGTACCAGCATTGCCGGGTGCTATGTAAAGGTTTTTTAACTTACTGCTTTCCGATATTTTTAGGGCAAAAGCATGTTCCCTGCCCCCCGAACCTAAAATTAAAACGTTCATAAATTTTTTGCAAATAATTAGTTTTTGTAATGGTTGTAAAAATAGTAATATTGGCCGATAAAATGTTAGCTTTTTAGTTTCTTTGTGCCATTGATTTACCTAAACTTAATTTTTTATTATGAGCTGGGTTTACTTACTTATTGCTTCGGCACTCGAAATTGGCTGGCCATTTGGTATGAAAATGTCGCAAACATACACTAATAATAAAGTAGGGTGGATAATATTTTCGGTTATTTGTATGGCCGCCAGCGGGTATTTTTTATGGCTGGCCCAAAAAAACCTGCCATTAGGCACAGCTTATGCTATTTGGACTGGCTTGGGAGCTACAGGGGCTTTTTTATTGGGCATTTTTGTTTTTAACGACAATGTTTCGGTTTTACGCGTTGCATCGGTTATGTTAATAATTTTTGGGCTAATAGGTTTAAAGCTTACCAGTTAATGTACACAATTTTAGCAGCACCTTTACAGGGATACACCGACAATGTTTTTCGTTTGGCACATAGCCAAATTATTGGTGGTGTCGATAATTATTTTGCCCCATACCTGCGTTTCGACAACAAAGGCCAAATAACCGATAAACAATTGCGCGACATACTGCCACAAAACAACATTAATATTAATGTTACTCCGCAGGTAATGGTTAACAGTGCCCAACAGTTAATAACAATTGCCAATTTGCTTGCCAACATGGGTTATAAAAATATCGATATTAATTTAGGCTGCCCTTACCCAATGGTTACAAAACATAAACTTGGTTCGGGCCTGTTGCCGTTTCCGCAAGTTATTGATGCAATGCTTAGCCAGTCGATTGACAAAATTAACGTTGGCATATCGGTTAAAATGCGTATAGGTTTTGATGCACCAACTCAAATGGCTGCAGTACTCAAAGTTTTAAACAATTATAAATTTAATGCCATTACTTTACACCCAAGGCTTGCTACGCAAATGTATAAAGGCACTGCAAATATCGATTACTTTAAACTTGCCACACAATTGACAGTACATAAACTAATTTATAATGGCGATATTAACTCAGTAAATAGTTTTAACAGCATTGCACAACAATTGCCCGGCACAAATACTTTTATGATAGGCCGGGGTATAGTTTCAAACCCTTTTTTGGCACTTAAAATTAAAGGCGGTGTAGTTAACAATGTAAACCAGGTTTTTAATAATTTTCATAATTGTATAGTAAACCAGTACTCGCAAAAACTTAGCGGACAGGCACACTTGTTGCAAAAAATGGCACCTTACTGGCAATATTTTTCGTTATTATTTGTTAACAGCCATAAAGTTTACAAGGGATTTAAAAAAGCCACAACATTTAAAGCCTATAACAATCATTATAACAGCATAATACAAGCCGAACAAATGTTTATCGATTAATTTTAACAATTGCATAATAAGCTTAATTTTGTTTTATAAATACAATTTTATGTATAAATACTTATTACCGTTAGTTATAGTTTTGTTTGCATCAGTGGCAAATTCGCAAAATATTGTCGATAGTATAACCTACGCAAAAAACTTTGGCGGTTACAAATACTATCTTTTAGGTACCGAATTAAGCAATAGCGATGTGCTTAGTATGCTCGAAAACAACGACGAAGCTGCTTTACTATATTCGAACGGTTTAGAGGCTCGTGTTTTTGGCGGGGTTTTTTGTGTTGCAGGTATAAGTTTAATTGCTGCACCTATTATTGCAACAAATACCAATTCCGAAATCAGGCTGGCTATGGCATTATCGGGTGTATCATTAATAGGGCTCTCGTTCCCGCTTTTTAGGTCGTATAATAAAAAAACCTTGCGTGCTGTAAAAATGTACAATTCGGCCTTAAAAATACAAGGTAACCAAACTTATACCGGGTATGTAAATTTAAAAATATCGGCCAATGGTGCCGGCATTATTGTAAAATTTTAACGACTAAAATTTAAACCTAAGTTAAGCGGTTAAAGCATAGTAAACAAACGCTTTACTTAGGTTTAATCCCGATTTAGAGTGTATTGTGTTTCATTTAACTTTGTTAGTGAAATACTTACAAAATCTAAATCGATTGAGCGATTAGCTCAATTTGGGTTTTATTCAAAATAATACTTATTGGCAGTTAGGTTTGGGTAAGTAAACATTAGCTCTTTACCGGGCAATTGCGTAAACGACAGCCAATTAACGTAATTATAACAAAGTGTTTTGTTATAGCTTGTAAAATCGAAGTAAACACGGGTAAAATTTGCTTTTGGCTGGTTCGACATGCGGCGGTAAAATATTTTGGCCTGGTTATTTATTTTAGGGGTAAAAAAGCTTTCCATAAAACAAGTTTTAAATAAATAACAAGCATTTAAATTAATTGTTTAATGCCAATTGGTGCATCAATAGCACCATCAAGTATAAAAACACAATAATTATATAAGTATTCGAATAAACTTTATACCTAATGCACTTTAGAATGATTAAAAATAGAGCTTATAAGGAGCAAGATTTAAACAATTATAAAGTAAAATTCGTCTTAAATCTTTAGCTTTGCGGCTTATTTAAAAACTAATAATTTTTTACTATAAATTGTTTAATTATGAGCAGTCTTGTAAGTTCTTCAATCGGTAAAAAGCTTTTTATGAGTATAACAGGGCTTTTTCTGATAACTTTTTTAACAGTGCACTTAGCTGTAAATATGTTGCTGATATTCGACGATAGTGGCGAGCTTTACAACATAGGGGCACATTTTATGGCTACCAACCCTATTATTAAAATTGTTGAGCCGGTATTGGCAATAGGTTTTTTATTGCACATTTTGTATGGTGTTTATTTAACAATACAAAACATGAAAGCCCGCCCGGTAAGGTACAATAAGGTTGATGCATCAAAATCGAGTTCATGGACATCGCGCAACATGTTTATTTTAGGCGGGCTAATACTTGTGTTTTTAGTATTGCACATAATGAACTTTTACTGGAAAATGAAAATTACCGGCGATGTTCCGGCAGTAGTTGTAGATGGCCAGGAGATGCACGATGCATATACATTAGTTACATACCTGTTTAAAAACTACTTTTGGTACGATGTAGTTTACATTTTGGCCGGGGTATTTTTAGGTTTACACCTTAGCCACGGCTTTTGGTCGGCTTTTCAAACAATTGGTTTTAGTAACAACATTTGGCGCAAACGCTTAAGCATTTTTGGTAACCTGTTTGCATTTGTTATAGCTGCAGGTTTTGTTATTATTCCGTTGTATTTCATCATTAAGTTTTAATGGCCTAAAGTAAAAAAAAGATATGACAATGTTAGATTCAAAAATACCTCAGGGGCCATTGGCCCAAAAGTGGGCAAACCACAAAGCAAATATAAATGTAGTTAGCCCTGCAAATAAACGTAAACTCGATGTAATAGTTGTAGGTACTGGTTTAGCCGGCGCATCGGCAGCAGCCAGCCTTGCTGAGTTGGGTTATAATGTACACGCGTTTTGTTACCAGGACAGCCCACGCCGGGCACACTCTATTGCTGCTCAGGGCGGTATTAATGCTGCAAAAAACTATCAAAACGACAACGATAGCGTTTACCGCTTATTTTACGATACTATTAAAGGTGGCGATTATAGAGCACGCGAGGCTAATGTTTATAGGTTAGCCGAAGTGTCGGGCAGTATTATTGACCAATGCGTGGCTCAAGGCGTACCTTTTGGGCGCGAGTACGGAGGCCTTTTGGCAAACCGCTCGTTTGGCGGTGTACTTGTAAGCCGAACTTTTTACGCGCGCGGACAAACCGGACAACAACTTTTAATTGGCGCGTACAGTGCTTTAAACCGCCAAATTGCCGCCGGTAAAGTTAAAATGTATACACGCCACGAAATGCTCGACCTTGTACTTATCGACGGTAAGGCTCGTGGTATTATTGCTCGCGACATGGTAACCGGCGAAGTAAAAAAACATGGTGCCCATGCAGTTGTTTTAGCTACTGGCGGGTATGGCAACGTTTTCTTTTTATCGACAAACGCTATGGGCTGTAATGGTGGTGCTGCCTGGCAAGCCTACAAACGTGGCGCATTTATGAGCAACCCGTGTTTTGTACAAATACACCCTACCTGTATTCCGGTACACGGCGACCAACAAAGTAAATTAACCC
>CAZJCR010000017.1:0-29598 GCA_964544385.1 uncultured Bacteroidales bacterium | reverse complement strand
AAACCGAAAGTAACAGAGCTCTTAAATCATTGTCTGATAGTTTAAAAGGTAAACAAGGCCGTTTCCGTCAAAACCTTCTTGGTAAAAGGGTTGACTACAGCGCCCGTTCGGTTATTGTTGTGGGACCCGAGCTCGAAATGCACGAGTGCGGTTTACCAAAAGACATGGCTGCTGAACTTTACAAACCATTTATTATTCGTAAATTAATAGAGCGTGGTATTGTTAAAACTGTAAAATCGGCCAAAAAAATTGTTGACCGTAAAGATCCGGTTGTATGGGATATTTTAGAAAATGTTTTAAAAGGGCATCCTGTATTATTAAACCGTGCACCTACTTTGCACCGTTTAGGTATACAATCGTTCCAGCCTAAACTTATCGAAGGAAAAGCAATTCAATTACACCCGCTTGCTTGTACCGCGTTTAACGCCGACTTTGACGGCGACCAAATGGCTGTGCATTTACCATTAGGTAATGCAGCAATTTTAGAAGCCCAAATGCTAATGCTCGGTTCGCACAATATTCTTAACCCGGCTAATGGCGCGCCAATTACAGTGCCATCGCAAGACATGGTTTTGGGGTTGTATTATACAACAAAAGCGCGGCCAGGTGTTAAAGGCGAAGGCCTTTGCTTTTACTCGCCCGAAGAAGTTACTATAGCTTATAACGAGAAAAAAGTTAGCTTAAACGCCAATATCAAGGTTAAAACTTATGATATTGTTGATGGCGAAGTTAAAAAAGTTATGATAGAAACTACGGTAGGACGAGTTATGGTTAACGAGTTTGTTCCTATCGAAGTAGGGTACATAAACGAAATTTTGACAAAAAAATCGTTGCGCGACATTATTGGTCGAATTTATAAAGTTTGTGGTACTGCAGTTGCTGCAAAATTCCTCGACGATATTAAAAACCTTGGTTACCGAATGGCGTTCGAAGGTGGTTTATCGTTTAACCTTGGCGACGTTATTATACCTGCCGAAAAAGAAACACTCGTTCAGGAAGGTTATAACCAGGTTGAAGAGGTATTAAATAACTACAACATGGGCTTTATTACCAATAACGAACGATACAACCAAATTATCGACATTTGGACACATACAAATGCCAAACTTACCCAAATACTCATGAAACAATTAAGCACCGATAACCAAGGGTTTAATTCAGTTTACATGATGCTTGATTCAGGTGCTCGTGGTTCAAAAGAACAGATTCGCCAGTTATCGGGTATGAGGGGGCTTATGGCAAAACCACAAAAATCAGGTGCCGAAGGTGGACAAATTATTGAAAACCCGATTTTATCGAATTTTAAAGAAGGACTATCGGTACTCGAATATTTTATTTCGACACACGGTGCGCGTAAAGGTTTGGCCGATACTGCCTTAAAAACCGCCGATGCTGGTTATCTTACACGTAGGTTGGTCGATGTTTCGCAAGATGTTATTATACAAGAAAACGACTGCGGTACTTTACGTGGTTTAGTTGCCACAACTCTTAAAAAGAACGAAGAAATTGTTGAAACTCTTTACGAACGCATTTTAGGGCGTACATCGGTACACGATATTTACCACCCAATAACCGGCAAACTTGTTATTGCCGCTGGTGAAGAGTTTACCGAAGAAATTGCTGATATTATCGAAAAATCGCCAATTGAACAAGTTGAAATACGTTCGGTTTTAACATGTGAATCGAAAAACGGAGTTTGTGCAAAATGTTATGGACGTAACCTTGCAACCGGACGAATGGTTCAAATGGGTGAGGCCGTAGGTGTTATTGCAGCACAGTCGATTGGTGAACCTGGTACCCAGCTTACCTTACGTACTTTCCACGTGGGTGGTACTGCGGGTAACATAGCCACCGACAGCAGCGTTATTGCCAGTTACGATGGTAGGGTTGAATTTGAAGAGCTAAGGACAATATCGGTTGACGATACCGAAAAACCAATAGATATTGTTGTAGGCCGATTGGCTGAGGCCAAATTATACGATAATAATACAAATCTTTTATTGTCGACTTATGCTATACCTTATGGTGCAAAACTTTTTGTTAAAGACGGTTCGTTAGTAAAAAAAGGCGAGGTAATTTGCGAATGGGACCCTTACAATGCTGTTATAATTTCTGAAGCAACAGGTACAATATCGTTCCATAATGTTGAAGAGGGCGTTACCTACCGCGAAGAGGCCGACGAACAAACTGGTTTCAAAGAAAAGGTTATAATTGAAACACGCGATAAAACTAAAAACCCAATTATTAGGGTTGTTGATGCATCGGGTGAACCATTAAAAACATACAGTGTGCCAGTTGGTGCCCATGTTATTATTGAAGAAGGACAATCTGTACGTCAAGGACAGGTTATTGTTAAAATACCTCGTGCCGTTGGCAAAGCAGGTGATATTACCGGTGGTTTGCCACGTGTAACCGAGCTTTTCGAAGCACGTAACCCGTCGAACCCGGCAGTTGTTGCTGAAATTGATGGTGAAGTTAGTTTTGGTAAGATTAAACGTGGAAACCGCGAAATTATAATTACATCGCGTACCGGTGAGGTTGTAAAATATCTTGTTCCACTATCGAAACAAATACTTGTACAAGAGAACGATTATGTTAAGGCTGGTATACCATTGTCGGAGGGAGCTATTACCCCATCAGACATATTGGCAATTAAAGGGCCAACAAAAGTACAAGAGTACATTGTTAACGAAGTTCAGGAAGTTTACCGTTTACAAGGTGTAAAAATTAACGACAAACATTTTGAAGTAATTGTACGCCAAATGATGCGTAAAGTTGAAATTATTGACCCAGGCGATACTAAATTCTTAGAACGTCAGGTGGTTGATAAAAACGACTTTATGGGTGAAAACGACTGGATTTGGGACAAAAAAGTTGTGGTTGATGCAGGCGATTCTAATTTAAGGCCAGGACAGATAATTACTGCTCGTAAATTGCGCGACGAAAATTCAATTTTAAAACGTAAAGATTTAAAACGAATTGAAGCACGCGATGCAATACCTGCAACATCGAACCAAATACTTCAGGGTATTACCCGTGCAGCATTACAAACACATAGCTTTATATCGGCAGCATCGTTCCAGGAAACTACAAAAGTTTTGAACGAAGCAGCAATTAATGGAAAAATAGATAACCTTGACGGATTAAAGGAAAACGTTATTGTTGGCCATTTAATACCCGCCGGTACAGGAGCACGAAGATTCCAAAGTGTTGTAGTGGGTTCAAAAGAAGATTACGAAGCCCTATTAGCTTCGCGACGAGAGCGAATACATTACGAAGAAGAATAATAAAAAAAACGGTTGCCAAAAGCAGCCGTTTTTTTATTATAAACATCTATAAAATTGTATTATTTTGCACCACAAATTTAAATTAAAGATAGAGTTATGGAAGAAGCAAAAAAATCAAACCAGTTAAATATTGAACTTAGCGAAGAAACAGCACAGGGAGTATATTCAAATTTAGCGGTAATTACACATTCAAGTTCTGAATTTGTGGTCGATTTTGTAAGGGTAATGCCCGGAGTGCCAAAAGCAAAAGTAAAATCGCGCATTATTTTAACACCCGAACATGCAAAACGCTTAATGTTTGCATTACAAGACAATATTTCGAAATACGAGGCTATGCACGGTAAAATTAAAAATCCCGAATCGGGAAGCGCTCCTAATATACCAATGAATTTTGGTGGGCCAACCGCGCAAGCATAATTATATCAACTTTTTAACTACTTATATGTATATTGTTTTGTAATACGGTCAAATTAGCTTAATTTTCAAATATTTATTGTAACTAAAAATGGAGGAATTATGAAAAGGAATTTATTTTTATTAGGGGCATTGTTTTTTTCGGTAGTATTGTTTACAGGTTGTGAGGTGTCGGATCCATTAAGCAATATGGTTACCGAAGAAGAAATTAGAGAAGTTAGCCCTATTGTTGAAGATAATACAAATGCCCAGCTTAATGCTGTAAAAGTTTTTGAAAACGTTAACAACTACGGCATAAGCGAAGAAGGCATACCTGGAAAGTCGGCATTTATTGTTGATAATGGCCCGGCTTTGTTGTGGAACAATTATACACTTACAATGGATTACACAAATGTTACCGGTTACTCTGGTAAAATTATTGTAGCCTTTAACCAAAATCCCGCCTATGCTGTTGGTTTAAAAGCAACCGTTACTTTCGACAATTATGTTGATAATGCTACTGCAATTGCTGGTGAAATGTCGTTAGAAATAACCGAGTTTGTATTAAATACAAAAGCAAAATTTAATTTAAAAACAAATAACGCTTTAACTTTCACAAATGGCAGCTCAAGTTATACATGGAATTGTGATCAAAACATTACATGGACCGAAGGTATAGCAACTTTAACCGATGGTGCCGATGATAAATTTGTAATAAATGGTACTGTTGAACAAAATGCAAATAATTTTTTAAACAGCATGTCGTTTACCGATGTTATTTACTCAGCCAACTGTGAGTATCTGCTAAGCGGTATAATGGAACTTACATCGCATAAAGGCGATGCATCGGAATTGAAAATTAAATGCGATTTCTCGGTTGGTGCAAATTCGACAACAACTGGAGAATGTGATAGTTGGGTAAAACTTTATACCGACAGCTTATCGATTATTATTAATTTAGCCGATTAAGTTTTTAAACATATAACAAAAAGCCCCACATATTTGGGGCTTTTTGTATTTATGTATAAAAGTTATATTAAGCTTAGGTTAGTTAATTATTATCGTTTTTTGAATTTTTTGTATAACACTTTTTTGTAAAGTAAAACTTATATTTTTGTGTAAAATTTTAATTAATATTATTATGAGAAAACTACTATTATTTTTTATCCCTATTGCAATTGCTTTAACAGCAAATGCACAAAACCTTGTAACTAACGGTGGGTTCGAGGAGTGGACAAGCAATACCGTACCTACAGGTTGGACTATAGCCGATGGTATGGAAAAAGAAGCGACAACAGTTAAAGAGGGCACTTTTTCGGCTAAACAAACCTCGGCTGGCAGTGCTGTTAAATTACAACAATTTGTGCCAGTACAAGGTGGTACTACTTATACAATTACCTATTGGTTTTTAGATAACGATGTTAATGCAAAATGCCGCATGTGGTCGGCATGGATGGCCGGAACTTCAGCTTTAACCGATAATGCCATTGTTTTTCAACCCACAACATACTCCGATAATAATTCGGAATGGCAACAGGTTACATATACACTCGAAGCACCTGAAACTGCAACACAGTTACGTTTCGAAATCCGTACTTATAAAGAAGTTGAATCTGGTGGTTTTATCTATTTCGATGGCTTTTCGGTTGTTCCACAAGGTGCAGCTACAAATGTAACCGATATTTTTTCGTTTACTGTTGAAGGCCAACAAGGTGAAACTACAATTGACAACCAGGCTGGAACAATTAACTTTAACATGGTTAAAGGTTCCGACGTTGCAGCTTTATCGCCTGTGATTACAGTTGCAACAGGAGCATCGGTATCACCACTTTCAGGAGTTGCACAAAACTTTACCAACCCTGTAACTTACACTGTTACAGCTGCCGATGGTACTACTACAAAACAATTTACTGCATCGGTAACCTTTGTTGACGAAACTATTGTTCTTTTAAACCAAGATTTTGAAACTGTAGTAAACAACGAAACTGTTGCTTTAGAAGGCTGGAAAAATATTGCCGAAGTAGGTACAAAATTATGGATTGGAAAACTTTACAATAACAATTTGTATGCTCAAATGTCGTCGTACAACTCGGCCGAGGCTAACAAAACATGGTTAGTTACTCCGGTTATAAACCTTGACCAAACCGAGAACGAAACTTTGTCGTTTGATATGGCAATTGGTTATTTTACTCACAACGGGTTCTCAGTTTTAGTGTCGCAAAATTTTGATGGTACAAACCTGGCAACAGCCACCTGGGACGATATTACCAACAAGTTTACCATACCCGAAGGAAATGCAACGGGCTATACACTTATGGCTACAGCTGGTATTGCCGACATATCGTCGTACAATGGTAATATTTATGTTGCTTTTAAATATACCGGCGATGCAACAGCTTCGCAAACTACTACATACCAGGTTGATAATGTTTTGGTTAAGGGTACTAAGCCATCGGAACCAAGTACCGCAACCGATATTTTGTCGTTTACTTTTCCAAACCAGGTAGGCCAGGCAGTTATTGATACAGCTAACCATACTGTTACAGCCGAATTACTTGCCGGAGAGGCACTTACAGCCATTGTGCCAGTTATTGCAGTTTCAGATGGTGCTGATATTAGCCCCGAATCGGGTGTAGCACAAAATTTTACAACCGCGGTTGAATATACTGTAACTGCCGAAGATGCTACAACTACACAAGTTTGGACCGTTACAATTACAAACGCAATAATTCCAAGCACCGAGGCCAATGTTTTAACTTTTAGTTTTGAAAACGAAGTTGAACCATCGGTAATTAATTTAACCGATACAACTATTACAGCCTTAATGCCATGGAATATTGAAATTGATTCGCTTATTCCTGCAATAACAGTATCGTCGGGTGCACAAGTTACACCAACAGTTGCCCAAGACTTTACAAAAGTTGTAACCTATACAGTTACAGCCCAAGACGGTATTACAAAAAAATACTGGAAAGTAAGCGTATCGCAAACCGAACGCCCAAGTAACGAAGCCGAAATTTTATCGTTTGTTTTAGCAGCTCAAACCGCCGACGCTGTTATTGACTCGGCTAACCGCAAAGTTACATGCGAAGTAGTTTATGGTACTAATATTACAGCATTAACCCCAACAATTCGTGTATCGGAAGGTGCAAAATACACACCCGAAGGTGCAGTTGATTTTACTAATCCTGTTGTATATACCGTTGTTGCTGCCGATACTACTGTTAAAGTTGAATGGACAGTTACTGTAAATGTTGCACCACGCATCGTTACTAAAGTTTACGATATTCAATATACTACCGACGCATCGGGCGACAGCCCATATAAAGACAAAACTGTTACAACGAAAGGTGTTGTTACCGGTGTTAAATCTAATGGCATTTTTATTCAAGATGGTAACGGTGCATATAATGGTTTATGGGTTTATGTTGGTAAAGACCCTGGGGCTGTTCTTAAAGACTCTGTTTATGTTACAGGTAAAATTATTGAATACTATGGCTTAACCGAAATGGAAAAAGCTACTGTCGAAGTAATTAATAGCAACAACACATTACCAACACCTACAGTTGTATCGATAGCCGATTTTAAAGAAGGTTACGAAGGAGTTTTAGTAACTATTGCAAATGTTGTTTGTAGCGACACCAACAGCTTAGCTAAATATGGTTCGTGGTACTCTTATAGTAGTACTAATGACACCATTTTAATTGACGACGACATGTTCCTTTTACCTGCACTACCAGGCCAGGTATTTAGTTCAATAACAGGTATCGGTACATACTCGTATAACTACTTCCGTTTATTACCACGCGACCAAAACGACGTTTTAGTATCGTTTAACCAACAGCAGGCAACGCAAATATCGGTTTACCCGAACCCTGTTAACGGTGTACTTTATGTTAACAATTTAGTAAATGCAAAAACTATTGTTTTATCGAATGTATTAGGCCAAAGTGTTATTGTTAAAGATGTAAAATCGTCGGTTGAACAAATTAATACCGATGTGCTTAACAATGGTATTTATATTGTTACAGTTATTAATAATGACGGTACACGCCAATCGAAACGAATAGTTAAAAATTAGTTTAAAAAATTAATTTATAATATAAAGCCCCGGGTTGCCGGGGCTTTTTTTATGTTATCAAAAACCATTTGTTAAAACCCGGTTATAATGTAAAATATTAAATTTGTTAACATCAATAAAAAACTATTATTATGGATATTAACTTATTTAAGAACGCTGTTGCCGAAGGCATACCCGATACATTACCAGTACCAAAGCCATACGATACAAGCATTAACCATGCACCAAACCGAAAACAAATACTTACCAACGACGAAAAAAAACTGGCTGTTGAAAACGCGCTCCGTTATTTTAAGCCCGAACATCACCAAATTTTGGCAAACGAGTTTTATACTGAACTAAATACATATGGGCGAATTTATATGTACCGTTTTAGACCCGATTATGAGATAAAGGCTTATCCGGCACATTTTTTTCCACACCGTTCAAAACAAGCTGCTGCAATTTTAATGATGATATTTAACAACTTAGACAATGCAGTGGCTCAACATCCGCACGAGCTTATTACCTACGGAGGCAATGGAGCCGTTTTTCAAAATTGGGCGCAGTTTAGGCTAA
The DNA here is from genome assembly GCA_964544385.1 of uncultured Bacteroidales bacterium. GTDB lineage: Bacteria > Bacteroidota > Bacteroidia > Bacteroidales > SZUA-534 > CAZJCR01. Next base: position 21,279 of record CAZJCR010000017.1, on the reverse strand, counting down.
CAGTAAGTTACTTAACACAAATTACCGACGAGCAAACTTTAGTTATGTACTCGGGGCACCCAATGGGCTTATACCCATCGCATAAAAACGCTCCGCGTGTTGTTATAACAAATGGCATAATGGTTCCAAATTACAGCAAACCCGACCATTGGGAACGTTATAATGCTTTAGGAGTAACCCAATATGGGCAAATGACAGCAGGTTCGTTTATGTACATTGGCCCACAAGGAATTGTTCACGGTACTACAATTACTTTACTAAATGCATGTCGCAAAATTGATACAAAACACATAAATAACGATATTAAACTATTTGTTAGTTCAGGTTTGGGCGGAATGTCGGGGGCTCAGCCAAAAGCCGCTAAAATAGCCGGAGTTATTTCAATTATTGCCGAGGTTAATTTAAAAGCTATCGAAAAACGACATAAACAAGGTTGGGTTGATGAAATAATTACCGATATAAACACCTTGGCCAGCCGTGTAAATGAGGCTAAAAAAAACAAAAAATTTATTTCAATTGCTTACCATGGCAATGTTGTTGACCTTTGGGAGTATTTAGCAATTAACGATATAAAAGTTGATATCGGCTCCGACCAAACATCGTTACATAACCCATGGGCGGGTGGGTATTACCCGGCTGGTATTGCTTTTAACGATGCCCAAAAACTAATGGGCGATGACCCTGGGCTTTTTAAGCAAAAAGTTACCGAAAGCCTTAAACGACAGGTAAATGCCATAAATAAATGTGTTGATAAATTTGGTACTTACTTTTTCGATTACGGCAATGCTTTTTTATTAGAATCGGGCAGGGCAGGTGCAAATATTTTTAATAATAATGGTACATTTAAATACCAGTCGTATGTACAAGATATTATGGGACCAATTTGTTTCGATTACGGGTTTGGACCATTCCGTTGGGTTTGCACATCGAATAGTGCCAACGATTTGCAAATTACTGATAATATTGCACTTACCGAACTCGAAAAACTAAAAACTACCGCGCCCGACGAAATACAACAACAACTTGCCGACAATATTCACTGGATAAAACATGCACACCAAAATAATTTAGTGGTTGGTTCGCAGGCACGTATATTGTATGCCGATGCTTTAGGCCGTTTAAATATTGCTTTGTCGATAAATAGTGCAATAAAAAACGGTATCATTTCGGCACCGGTTGTTCTTGGTCGCGACCATCACGATGTTTCGGGTACCGATTCGCCTTATCGCGAAACATCGGATATACGCGATGGCTCAAAATTTACTGCCGACATGGCAGTTCAAAATGTTATTGGCGATGCTTTTAGGGGAGCTACATGGGTGTCGTTACACAATGGTGGTGGTGTAGGTTGGGGCGAGGTTATTAACGGTGGTTTCGGGCTTTTGCTCGACGGCACTGACGAGGCTGCCCAACGTGCCACACTTATGCTTAGTTGGGACGTTAACAACGGCATTGCGCGCCGTAGCTGGGCTCGTAATAAAAATGCAGTAGCAGCTATTAACAGGGCAATGCAAACCGAGCCATTACTTAAAATTACAGTACCAAATTTTGTAAACCCACTAATCATTAATAAACTAATTGATTAACTAAACAAAATTTTGATTAAGTTTGCCACATTATTTTAATAACATTAAAAATCAATCATAAATTATAAAGATGCTCAATAAAACGTGCACAATTAGTTTAATTAATGTTAAATTATCTCATTAAAAAATATATACAGATGAAAGTTATGTTAAAATCTTTTACAGTTATATTTCTAATACTTGTTGTATCGTTATCGTCGTGCAAACTCGAGAGTAAATGCTGGCAACAGGTTGAAGCACCGGTTTACGCTCTCGAAGCTCCCGATTCGGCATTAATTGATTCAGTTGTTAACATTAAAGTTAAATACATGCTTTATAATGGTTGCGGTAAATTCTCAGTTTTTAACTACAATACCGACAGCGACACAACTTTTATTCATGTTATTGCTGTTTACGACGGTTGCGAATGTCCCGATACATTAACCGACAGCATAGCATATTTTAAATTTACAGGTAAAGCTGCACGCGACTATGTTTTTGTAGCTTACACATACGATAACCAAGTATTAAGCGACACATTAACCGTTTATAAACAATAGCATTTATACAATAATAATGGCAGGTTTAGGCAAATATAACACCTTAAAGGTGGTTAAAATACTCGATTTTGGAGTTTATCTTGATGGGGGCAATTTAGGCGAGATACTTTTACCAATAAAGCAAGTACCACCATTTACCCAAATTGATGACGAAATAGAGGTTTTTTTGTATAACGACTCCGAAGACCGTTTAATTGCAACCTGTAAAGAACCTTTTGCTACTGTTGACCAGTTTGCTGTTTTAAGAGTTCAAGACCTTAATAAAACCGGCGCGTGGCTCGATTGGGGGCTCGAAAAAAACCTTTTAGTTCCGTTTCGCGAGCAAAAACAAAACATGGAACAGGGCAAAAGCTATTTAGTTTACATTTATGTTGATGTTGAGTCAAAAAGAATTGTAGCATCGTCGAAACTCGATAAATTTTTAGACAATACCCCAGCCGAATATACTGTTGGCCAACAGGTTGATTTGTTAATTTCGAACAAAAGCGATATTGGTTACGTGGCAATTATAAATAACCAACATTCGGGTATTTTATACGCCAACGAGGTTTTTAGGAAAATTGAACGAGGACAACGGTTAACCGGTTACATTAAAAAAATTCGCGAAGACGAAAAAATCGATTTATCGCTCGATAAACCCGGATATCAAAAAATTGATGCAATGTCGGAGGTGGTTTTAAATAAACTTAAACAATCGGGCGGGGTTTTAAATGTTAGCGACAAAACACCGCCAACCCATATTGCAGCACTATTTGGGTTTAGTAAAAAAAGTTTTAAAAAAGCTATTGGCCAGTTATATAAACAAAAACTTATTGTTATTAACGACGATAATATAACACTGATTTAGACCCAAATTGAGCTAATCACTCAATCGATTTAGATTTTGTAAGTTTTTCACTAAACTCCGTTAGTGAAAAACAACAAAGTCTACATCGGGGTTAACCATAGTAAAGCGCTTGTTTGCTGCGGTTTAACCGTTTAACTTAGGTTAGACTTTTTTTAGTTCTCGATTAAAACCGTTGCATATGCCGATAAACCCTCTTCGCGCCCCTCGAAACCTAATTTTTCGGTAGTAGTAGCCTTTATCGATAAGTTGTCGGCATCAATTTGCATTGTTTGTGCCAAAACCTGTTGCATAGTTGGTATAAAGTTTTTTATTTTTGGCTGTTGCAGGCAAATAGTACAATCAATATTTACAATTTTGTAACCTTTTTGAGCAATAATATCAATAGTACGTTTTAAAAGTATTTTACTATCGATACCTTTAAATTCGCCGCTTGTATCAGGAAAATGATAACCAATATCGCGCATATTAGCTGCGCCAAGTAAGGCATCGCAAATGGCATGTATAAGTGTATCACCGTCGGAGTGCCCTACCGAACCTTTAGTATGTGGTACAACAATTCCGCCTAAAGTTAATGCAACCCCTTGCGCTAATTTGTGAACATCGAAACCAAAGCCAACGCGTATTCCCATATATGTTTATTTTAATAAAAAAGGTGCATTTGTTGTGCACCTTTATATTTTAATTATTATTGGTTCGAGAAATCGTCGAAATTAAATGTTAGCGAAAAACGCCAAGTGTTTTGGAGTGGGCTGGTATTAAAAGCCCCTGCTGGCATAAGGTACGAAAAATCGAGGCCAAACACGCTCATTTTTAAACCAATGCCGGCAGTAAAATATTTACGGTTGCCTTTGTTTTGGTGCTCGTGAAAATATCCGGCGCGTACAGCAAATTGTTTAGCATACCAGTATTCAATACCTGCCGAAAAAGTTAGCTCTTGCATCTCTTCTTTAAAACCACCTGGTGCATCGTAAAACGACTGTAATACACCTTGAACAATACCAACCTCGTTGTCGGTACCATATTTTATGTGAGTGTTGCTCGATAGAACTATTTCGTTGTTAGGCATTGTATCGCCTTTTTGGTAGTATATTGGTGGTGTTGGTATTAGCAGTTTGTTAATTTCTAAGGTTGCCGATATGCTGTTATAATCGTCGATATTTATAGTTGCGGCACCGCCAATTTTTAAATTGGTTGGTATAAAGTTTTTTATGTCTTCGGTGTACGAGAGTTTTGCACCAATATTCGAAATGTTGAAACCTAACGCGTAATTACCATTATAGCCCATTAATTGTAAATTATTTGTGTAATACCCGTTTATGTCCATTGCTGCCGATGTGCCCGATTTAGAACCCTCGGTTCCTTGGCCTCCGGTTAAATTTGAGTAAATAAAACGACCAGCAATACCTAAACTAAAGTTTTTTGCAAGTTTGCGGTTATACGATGCATCAACAGCAAACTCGTGAGGGCTAAAGCTCCCGTTTGGCATACCGTAATCGTCTGAAAAATTTATAAGCCCCAGCGAAAAGTACCGCAAACTTGCACCAATTGCCTGGTTTTGGTCAATTTTATAATAGCCGCTTAAATAAGCTAAGTTCATATCATCGATTAATTTGCTTAGCCAGGGGGTATAGTTAATGGTAAAACCTGTTTTGTTTTCGATAAAAGCATATTTTGATGAGTTGTAGTTTTGCGAAAAGCCGTCGGGGCTTAATGCTACTCCGGCATCGCCCATTGATGCACTTCGTGAGTCGGGCGAAATTGTAATAAACGGTACTGCTGTAGTTATTGGGTTCGACGATATGTTGTCTTGCCCCGATATACGTGAAATTTGTGAATAGCTAACGTTGACAATTGTTAGTGTAAGTGCTGTCAATAAAATAAGTTGTTTTTTCATCTGTTTATAATTTGATTTTTAAAGGCCAGATTGCTTGCCCCGGTTTATCGGGGTTCGTGTGTGATAAATTTCCTTATTATGGATGTTTCATGTTATGTTTTTTTGTGTCGCAAATTTAGAAATACAAACTAATTTTCAATGTATTTATTATCTTAAAATCATCAATTTTGACGAAACTGTAGTTTGTAAGCCTGAACCATTGTTTACTGTAACCCTGTATATATATAGCCCGTTTGATAATAACGACCCTGAACTGTTTGTTCCGTTCCAGTTTATTGGTGTTATTTTAAACCCGTTGTTATTGTTAACGGTTTTAATTTCGTCAACTTTATTTCCCATGTAATCGAATATGGTTATTGTAATGTTAAGGTTTTGGTCGGCCTGGTTATGTTCAAAGTTAAAGTAGGTTTCGTGGTTAAATGGGTTTGGCGCGTTAAATAGTTTATCGATATTAATGTTGTTTTGTGATTTTACAACAAAGTTTATAGTAGCCTCGGCCGAGTTATTATAAATATCCCATGCTTTAACAGTTATAGTATGGTTGCCTGGCTCAAGGTTACTTAAAGGGTATTGAACTGTACCCTTGTTATAAAAATCGAGGTCCGATTGGTAGTAAGTGTTTAGTAGTTTAGGGGTGTCAAAATTATTGTCTATAATAGCGGTAATGTTATGTCCAATACCGTTGCCTACGGTATTAATGCCCCATTTGTCGGTTAAAAATGCAAGTAGTACCGGGTTATCGTTTGTTAACCCTCCATCGGTAAATAAGGTATCGTTCATAAAGAGTCTAATATCGGGGCCCTGTGTATCGTTTTCGATATTGTTTACACTGCCTCCAACAGCAAATTGGGTGTTGTAACCTATTGCCTGCATACTGTCGAGTACGGCATATAAACTAATTTTACCGTTACCAAACCTGTAATTTATGTCTTTGGGTACAATAAACTCGAAATCGAAGAACCCGTCGGTAATGCTGGCTTTACCTTTGTACAAAACATTGTTTTGTACAAAAACAGTGTCCGATTCTTTTGTTCGCGTGGTTAATACTACAAGTGGTACCGACTTGTCGTAAATAGTTGGGTAAAGAACGCCATTTTTAAAAATAACGTTGTCGTTTTTATCGAGCAGGTAACCTTGAACGCGGGCTTTCGACAATGCACTTAGTGTATCAACAATTGTTTGGGTAATTGAATATCCAAATTTAAGGTCATTATTGTTGGTATTAATGTAATTGTTAAAACTATTAGCAGTTGACGGGTTAATGTTATTATTGTTTATTGACGATACTTCGGCTTTATTTTCAGGTATCCTGAGCTTAAGAGCGGGGTCGCCAAGTAACGAAAAGCTGCGTTTGTTATGTGAGTCGAAAGTACTGTTTTTGGCTTTTCTGATAACATCGCCTAATCGGTTATTGTTGTCGAAAACATAACTAAAAAAATTAGTTGTAAGGTCTTTATTACTGTTTTGGTGAACTACGCGTGTAGTTGTAAATGCAGCAATTCCTGCACCATTTGGGCTAAGTGCCATCCATTCGCCCAGCGATGTAAATTCGTAGTCGTCGAACCGCCCAACCTCGCAACTTGCAGTTACAAACAAAGGTAGTTTGTTGTAATTTTTCCAGTTAATTACATCTTCAACGTATAAAACTTCTTCGTGCGATAAAATACGCGGGTTGCCGTGCCCCATGTAATTAACAATAAATGCACCTTGTTGCATTTGGTCGTTAATAGCGTCGGTAACTTGTGGATAGCGGTCGCCCGAAGGTGATGATATTAACGGGAAAGCCTTAAAAAATATTTTGTTAATGTTATATTCGGGATTAATTGCGTTTATAATTTTGCAAATATGGTTTGCATCTTCCATATGTCCATCATAATCTTTATCGTCGGCAATCATACAAATTTGCGTGCGCCACGAACCAAGGGCTTTATCCGACATGTAGTTCTTAACCTTGTCAACCATAACCTGAGCCTCTTGTTTTGTTTGTACCGGAAAACGTCCTATGCCAATGTCTAACGTTCCATAGTATTCGCCTTCGCCAACGTCGAGCAGCCCAAAAAAGTCGTCGGTAACAATGCTTAGTGTTTCCGACATGCTCTCGCTATTTTGATAAGTTAAAATGTAGTTACTGTTACCATTGCCTTGCGTGCGGTTATCGTACGAACCATCGCCAAACAATAATAAATATTTTACCATATCGTTTTGATTGTTGGCATTGTTGTACAGGTAGCGCATAAAGTTGCGTATTGCCGACACATCGGGGGTTCCCGACGAAAATTCGTTATAAACCTGTTGTGGTGTAACAACTTTGATTATTAAAGTGTCGGTGGTTTCGTGAAAAAGTGCCAGTTCATTTGCCTGTTCAATAAAATCGGGGTGGCTTACAATAACCATATCAATATTCGATAATGCATGAAGGTTTTGATTTTGTACAAACCCAACATCGTTACCTGTTATTATTGGCTCCAAAAACGACGAGCCGTCGAACATAATAAATTCGTTTATTGTATTTCCGGAAGTTTTAAACCACGATATATTGTTTTGTGTTGTTAACATAACATTATACGGGCAGGTTGGGTTTGTAATGTCCCAAACTGTTATGTTTTTTCCGTTGTTGTCGATATTATATTGTATTGTTTGCCATTTTAACGATTCTTTATCGCGAAAAGCTATTTGGTTTTTTGAGCCTATTGATAATTTGTTTCTTGCATTTAGGTCAACAAAATCGAGATATGATTCGGACATTGAGTTGCCACCAGTATATGCAATGTTAATGTTTACAGTATTATTATTGTTTAAAAATGTAAAGGCAGTTGTATATCGATATCCATAACTGTGGTCGCCTACATAATTATTAACGTCGATATTTTTAAGCGCGGTGCCGTTACTGCTAAAAACAATTTTGCTTGTTGGTGCGCTATTCAATGTGTGTGCTGCAATTGCCGAATATACCGAAACAGGTTTGGTTGTTACTAATGACTGAAAAACAAAGCTTAGGTCTAAACTACTACCGGCTGCAATTTTTTCGCCATAAAAAATTATACCCGAACGGATATAATTTTTTTTCTCAATCTCGTGATATTGATAGTCGTCAAACTCGTTTGTAACGTAATTAGGTTCATTAAGTGGCTGGTTTATATTTGTTATCCGCAAGCCTTTTCCCATGTCCGACGTTAAAAAAAGGTAAATAAATTCAGAATATGGATGTAAATTATGGGTAAACATGTTGTATGAGCTGTTATACGACCATGTTACAGGTCCCTGAGCGTAAAAAAGTATATAATCGCCAGGCCCAAAATTATTGTCAGGCCCATAATACATGAATATTGGGTTCTCGTTCATGTCGGTTTGCATGTAATCTAAATTGTAATACGGCAGCTGTTTGCCCCCGTAGTTATAAACCCTAACATTTGTGGGTTCCGATATGCCTATCGAAACAAGTTGTTCGTAAGTTAGTTTATGTATACCTGTTTCAGTAACTTTTATTTTATACCAGTTGCCGCTGCTTAATAACGATTGTTTTTTACTTTTTAGTTGCTTGTTATTGTTGTTAATTTTAACTCCATAAAAACCAATTTCGTAATTAGTTATAATTTGATAATTACCAGTTATAGAGTTATATTTTATGGGTAAAAACGAACATGTAATTTGCTTTTGTTTGCGATTTATTGTTTGATTAGCATTAATATTAATGCTAATTTGTATTTGTTTTTTTGTTTCGGTAGATATTTTAGCGGCATCAATATTTTTATAACTAACATTTATAAACGATGCGCTGTCGAGCTTAAAACTATTATCACAATCAATAATGTTAAATATATTTAAATCAATATATTTTATTGAATCGGCCGAATTGTTTATTTTAACAATACCCGAAAAAGTATATTGTTGTGGATATAAATAATTTACAAAAAAGACGAATATTAATGTTGAATATTTTTTTACACTATTAAAAGGCATAGCAACTATTTTAGTTTATTTAATTATAATTTTTGATTATACTAAAATTGGTTAATTGCAAACAAATACAATTGCAACCATATTGTATCAGGCAAAATAACGTTTAATATTTTTTTTTATTGGCTATTTATTTAATTATTTACAAAGTACACACTAATTATAAAAAAAAAATGTTTTAATAATTGTGCTGTCATTAAATTAAACATTAATTTTTTTAGTTTATTTTGTACCAATGCCGTGGCAAGTTTTAAGTAGTATCCTAATTAATATATAATGTTAAATAAAATTACTTTAGTAATTATAACTGTAATTTTACCATTAATAAAAATTTATGGGCAAGATGCGCCAATATCGCAGTATTATTATAACATGTTTTATTTAAATCCGGCTTATGCAGGTATGATGGCCAGTAACCGTTTAAATTTATTTCATCGTTCACAATGGTTAGGTTACGACAAAGGTTTCAGTTTTTCGGGTGTATCGTTTGATCACGACATTGCTGGCAAAAACAGCGGTTTAGGTGTAATGTTAACTAACGATATAAATGGAACAATAATTACACCCTCGTTCCATTTAGCCTATGCCTACCGTACAAATATTACAAAAAATTTATACATGGGCTTTGCATTACAAGCAGGGGTAGCCCAAAAATACCAATCATACTCGGGTATTGAGATGCTTGATACCGAAACACTTAATGAAGGATATAAAAAAACATATCCCGATTTTGCAATAGCAACCGCAGGTTATTATAAAAAGTGGTATTTTGGAATAAAACTCGACCATGTTACCCAGCCATTTATGTCTGATATAGTAAAACACCAAGATACAAAATTAAGTATGGCCTGTTTAATGCATATTGGTTATATTCACAATTATGCTACAAGTTTAATAAAACAGGTTAGAACAGTGTCTCCAAACATTTTAATTATGCTACATGGTTATCAATCAAACATAACATGGGGAGCTAATTACCAATATAACAAATTAGTAGGTGGTATTTGGGTACGCAATAATTTACAACCTAAAATAAATACATTAATTTTTTCGTTCGGAATACGAACAAAACAATATCGCTTATCGTATAGCTACGACATTAGTTTATTTATGTCGGGAATTAACCCCGGCGGTACACACGAAATTTCGATAACAAGTATTTTTGAAACAGTTAAACAAAAAAAACATAAGGTAGTAAAGTGTCCCGATTACCTTTTATAGGTTAACCAATGCTTAATGCTCGATACAAAGGAAAAATTAAAGAACACAAATAAAAAAGTTATTAAACAAAAATTACGATACAAGTGTTCAATCATTTGATTGAAAATGAATTTTTTGCCGGGTTTTTTCCTAAATATTATTATTACCGGTTTAAAACAATTTTATTATAATGAAAATAGATAATTGAAGTTTTTATTTATATTTGTAAAAGTTAGATGAACCGCAAAAAGTATAATGCTATGAAACTGAGAACGATAAGTATATTTTTAGCTACCGCAGCAACAATGTCGATTGTTTCGTGTGGGCCAAAACTATCATCACAGTCAACCGGATGGGACTATAACAACCCCGAAAACGGCGGCTTTGAGTATTATGGTGATTTTTATGAACAAGAAACCGGTCCAGGGCTTGTTTTTGTCGAAGGTGGTACTTTTACTATGGGCAGGGTTGAACAAGATGTTCTTTACGATTGGAACAACATCCCCCGTAGGGTTACAGTATCATCATTTTATATGGACGAAACCGAAGTAAGGAATGTTGATTATCGCGAATACCTTTACTGGATTGACCGTGTTTTTGTTGATTACCCAGAGGTTTATAAAAAAGCATTGCCCGACACCTTAGTTTGGCGCCGTAAACTCGCCTACAACGAACCACTTGTTGAGTATTATTTCAGGCATCCGGCTTATCAGGAATACCCTGTTGTTGGAGTTTCGTGGCTACAAGCAAACAACTATTGCGAGTGGCGTACCGACCGCGTTAACGAGCAAATACTTATCGATAGGGGAATATTATTAGTAGACCCTAACCAACAAGGCGACCAAAACTTTAATACCGACGCATATTTAGCCGGACAGTACGAAGGTGCTATAGGTGAACAACTTGAAGACTTAGACCCAAATAAAGACTACCGAAGGGTACGCATCGAAGATGGTATATTATTACCAAAATACAGGCTACCCACCGAAGCCGAATGGGAATACGCAGCATTAGCTTTAGTTGGGACAACTGTTGGCGAACGTGTTTACGAACGCCGTATTTATCCATGGACTGGCGATGGATTACGTAACCCAAAACCAAGCGACCAAGGTAAAATATTAGCTAATAACGTACGTGGACGTGGCGACATGATGGGTGTTGCAGGTGCACTTAACGATAATGCCGATATAACTGCTCCTGTAAAATCATATTGGCCTAACGATTTTGGCCTTTACTGTATGGCAGGTAACGTTAACGAATGGGTACAAGATGTTTATCGAAATTTATCAACACAAGATTTTGACGAATTCAGGCCTTTCCGTGGTAATGTGTTTAAAACTTTAGTACGCGACGAAGAAGGAAATGTAGCTGAAAAAGATAGTTTAGGCCGTTTACGTTGGCGCGAAATTACCGAAGAAGAGGCTATTGACCGTCGTAACTATCAAAAATCAGACAACATTAACTACCTTGATGGCGATTTTGAATCGAGCATTGATTATGCCCTTGAAGACGCATCACGCGTTAAAGGCAGCGACCGTATGTACTTTAGCGGTAAAAATCGTAACGACCAAAATATGACATCAATGATTACCGACCATTCAAGGGTTTATAAAGGTGGTTCATGGCGCGACCGTACTTATTGGTTAGGAGCAGGTACACGTCGTTATCTTGATGAAAACTCATGCCAAGATGACCTTGGGTTCCGTTGCTCAATGATTAAAGTTGGTGGTTCAAGAGGAAACTAATATCGAAGTATTATTATATTAAGCCCCATTATAATGGGGCTTTTTTATTACACAATAAATGAATATTGAGAACATTTACAATTTGTTTGAAAAATTCCCAAACATTTGTACTGACAATAGGCTTGCTGCAAAAAACTCAATATTTTTTGCATTAACAGGCAACAAATTTAATGGCAACAAATTTGCATCACAAGCACTTGAAAAATGTGAATATGCTGTAGTTGACGACCCTAAGGTTGCAGTTAACGATAAGTATATTCTTGTTGATAATGTATTAACTACATTACAAAAATTAGCTACTTATCATCGTAAAAGCTTAAAAACCAGGGTTATTGCAATTACAGGAACCAATGGTAAAACCACAACAAAAGAACTGATATATGCTGTATTATCAACAGAATTTAATGTTTTAAAAACCGAGGGAAACCTGAACAACCATATTGGGGTGCCTTTAACATTACTAAAGCTTAAAAAAGAACATCAGTTTTGCGTTCTCGAAATGGGAGCAAACCATATTGGCGAAATAAAAGAACTGTGTAACATTGCATTGCCCGATTATGGTATAATTACAAACGTGGGAAAAGCCCATCTCGAAGGTTTTGGTTCGTTTGAAGGTGTGCGAAAGGCTAAAGCCGAACTTTATAACTATTTATATAATAGCAATGGAATTGCTTTTGTAAACTCCGACAATCAATATCTTGAAGATATGAACCCGCCGCGATCGGTTATTTATTACGGTAAGGGCAAATTTAATCATGTTCAAGGAGTGATATTAACCGATACAATGTTTTTATCATACTATTGGATACCATCACGTGAACTATCGAATTCAGATATTGAATGTGTTAAAAGCAGTTTGAGCTATAGGGTAAATACTAAGCTTATAGGTAATTACAATTTCGACAATGCTTTGGCAGCTACATGTATAGGTAATTATTTTGATGTTGCAATTAAAAACATAAAACAAGCTATTGAAGAGTACGAACCTACAAACAACAGGTCGCAATTACTAAAAACACAGTTTAATACATTACTGCTCGATAATTATAACGCCAACCCATCGAGTATGGACGTTGCTATAACAAATTTTGCTGAAATAAACCTGCCTAATAAAGTGTTAATATTGGGCGATATGCTTGAGTTAGGCGAGGCATCGATACGCGAACATGGAGTTTTACTTGATAAATTAAAACAACTAAATTTTACAGATGTACTTTTGGTAGGCAAAAATTTTAAAACCCTTAGTAGCTACAGCCAATTTACATTTTTTGATACAATTGATGAGCTAAACAAACATTTATCATCATGTAAGTTTAAGGGAAAATCGATTCTTTTAAAAGGCTCGCGCGGCATGGCATTAGAACTTGCTATCGAAAACTTATAATAAAAACGGGAGGTAAACCTCCCGCTTGTTATTTAACCCTTAAAACCATGTCGACATTTACTGTCGATAACCCAAAAGTAATATATATTAAACAAATAGCAATATCAATATCATAAATTTACAATTATTCGATATTTTTGTTGAAAATTATTATAAACATAATTAAACTTAAATTTGTGCAAGTATTAAAATTTGGCGGGACAACACTTAAATCGAGCGAAAGCTTTGAACAAGTAGCCGAAGTTATAAAAAATAAACAACCCTTGATTGTTGTATTATCGGCTATGGAGGGCACTACAAATGCTTTAGAAGATATTGCCCGGTACTTATACAAAAAAGATACCGATAAAGCTCTTCAGAAAATAACCGAGCTTGAACAAAACTACATTAACGGAAGTAATAAAATTTTTAAATCGGGTCAGGTAAAAAAACAAGCCGGGCAGGTAATTCAAAATTTTTTTGAACATATTAGGTTATTTGCTTATAATGTATTTACACTTTTCGAAGAGAAAGACGTTTTAGCTCAAGGTGAATTATTGTCGTCGGCAATTATGCATTTATATTTAGAAGAGGCCGGTATAAAAACAGTGTTAATACCCGCGCTTAATTTTATGCGTATCGATAAACAAGGCGAACCCGATTTGCAATATATACGTGAGAAACTTTTAGCCGAACTAAAACAAACTGGCGAGGGTAAAATTGTTATTACACAAGGTTATATTTGCCGAAATGAATATGGTGCTATCGATAATCTTAAACGTGGTGGTTCCGATTATACTGCTGCTCTTATTGGCACCGCAATTAATTGTAACGAGATACAACTTTGGGCCGATTTTTCAAAATATGATATATATCAAAACGACATATCAAATATTACCGAAATATCGTTCGACGAGGCCGCTGAATTAGCTTATTTTGGAGCTAAAATTGTACACCCTGCATTTATTGCCCCGGCAAAAGCTGCAAATATTCCGGTTAGGATAAAAAATATTGCCGACCCTTATAACAATGGTATACTAATAAATAATAACCATTCGGAACCAAGGGTTAAATCAATTGCAGTTAAAGACAATATTACTGTTATTAAAATTAAATCGGGGCGTATGCTCGATGCTTATGGTTTTTTGCGTAAAGTTTTCGAAGTTTTCGAAACTTACCAAACCCCTATCGATGTTATTGCAACATCGGAAATTGGCGTATCGGTTTCAATTGATAATACAAAATATATTGACCCTATAATTTTTGATTTGCAACAATTTGGTATTGTCGATATTGATAAAAGCATGGTGCTTATTGGTATAATAGGTAATTTATCAAACGTGGCGCATAATATAGCTTCCGATATTTTTTGTGCACTTAAAAATATCCCTTTACGTATGATATCGTTTGGGGGAAGCAATTACAATATTTCGGTTGTAATTAATAAACAATTTAAAGACAACGCTTTACAATTACTTAAAAGCAAATTATTGGCACAATAACTATATTTTTATGAATTTTGACTTAAACAAGCTTTCGCAGATAAAAACTCCATTTTACTATTACGATTTTGATTTATTAGAAAAGACTCTTGATACAATTAACATTGAATCGAAAAAGTATGGTTATTTTGTCCATTATGCAGTTAAAGCAAACGCTAACCTGCCAATTTTACAAAAAATATGTTCAAAAGGTTTGGGTTCCGATTGTGTTAGCGGCAACGAAATAGCTCAATCGTTAAAAGCCGGGTTTAAACCCGATGATATTGTTTATGCAGGTGTAGGCAAATCGGACGACGAGATAAACCTGGGTTTAGACAATAATATTTTTTGCTTTAACTGCGAGTCGGTGCCCGAGATGGAGGTTATTAACAACCTTGCAATGGTAAAAGACAAAATAGCAAAAATTGCCCTGCGTATAAACCCTAATGTTAATGCAAGTACTCATCATTATATTACAACCGGGCTCGAGGAGAATAAGTTTGGCATAAGTATGTGGGAACTCGAAAGTGTTGTTGAAAAACTTAAATACCTGCCTAACCTTGAGCTAATAGGTATACATTTTCATATAGGTTCGCAAATTACCGATTTACAATCATTTAAAAGTCTTTGCCTACGGATAAACGAAATACAGGAGTGGTTTTATGCTCGCCAAATTATTGTTGAGCATGTTAATGTTGGCGGTGGTTTAGGTATTAATTATCGCGACCCCGATGGTGAACCAATGCCCGATTTTGCTTCGTATTTTGCCGTTTTTAACCAATTGTTAAAACTAAGGCCAAAACAAAAACTACATTTTGAACTTGGAAGAGCTGTTGTTGCTCAATGCGGAAGCCTTATTTCAAAAGTACTTTATGTAAAAAAAGGTGCAAAAACAAATTTTGCAATTATTGATGCCGGAATGACCGAGCTTATAAGGCCCGCCCTTTATCAGGCATATCATAAAATTGAAAACCTAAGCTCCAACCAACCTTGTAGCGAGTACGACGTTGTTGGCCCTATTTGCGAATCGTCGGATTGTTTTGGCAAAGCTGTAAAACTTAATGATACCAATCGTGGCGACATTATTGTTATTAGGAGCGCGGGAGCTTACGGCGAAATTATGTCGTTTGAGTATAATTTACGAACTAAAGTTAAAGGTTACTACTCAAACAATATATAAATAATTAGTAGTAAACCGCCCTAACGTTTTCTTTATAGGTTTTGTTTATTGAATACTCCCATTCAATACGTTCGTATATACCTGTAATTTTGCCAGTACCATTTACCCAAACACCACTTTCGGTTATTTGAGTGTGTATTATAAGGGTTGTATCGGTAAGTTGTTCAAAATACACTATATTTTGATCGTCGTGGCCAAGGTTAAAAAAATTTCTGATAAAATATTGGTTAGTGTCGTTGGGCAAATAGTTGTTACGTTCAATGTTTACCATATAGTCGCGCGGGGTTGTTATTTCAGGAAACTCGTTACAGTTCCACGAACCTAATACCGATTTTCGGGTTTTATCTTTGTCGTTGCACGATGCGCTTAAAAGTACTGTAACTATTAAAAGGCAAAAAGATAAGTATCGCATAAAAAAATATTTTAACAAAGTTACAAAAAGCATAAAAGCCCCAAATTAATAGGGGCTTTTATTAATTCCAAATTAATGTATTTTAATACAAAATATCTTTTTTAATATTTACTTTCTTTTGCGTATGGTCACGGTCGTAATCGAATAATAAGTCGCCATGGTCTTTAAAAAGTCGTACATAATTAAGGCTATACCAAATTACAGCTTTACCAACCATAACCCCCGATAAAATATCAATTTGTGCATTTCCGCTGTTAAACATCGAAACTTTAATTTTCGAATTATTTTGAACTTTAACAGCATCAAAGTTAACATCTTTACCGTCGCTGGTGCGGATAGTAACAATACCTTGCGAGTTTTTAATAAATTCTATTTTTCCTATGTTTTGATAAATTGCCGGCGATTTCTTTTTAAAAGTTGGGTTATAAACATCGAGGGCTTTTTGAGCCTGGGTTCCGGGTAGCGATGTTCCACTATTGTTAATTAGCGAAAGTACTGCAAATAAACCGGCAATACCGGGTTCGTAATTTTGCGATATTAACTTGTCGTTTTCTTTTTTAAGGGTTTCAACGGGGTCAAAAGCGGTATAGCTTTCGTAGCTTTTAGTGCTTACATCCATACCAGCCGATGCTATTAATGATGCAGTAATAAATGCTTTTCCCTGGTTATCGACAGTAATGCCATAATCGCTAAAGCTCTCCGATTCTTCGTAAGCCCTTGTCCAAAGCTTTTGCCCGTTTTGGTCAAAATGGGCAACAAACATGTTGTTAATACTGTCGAGCTGCTCAATACCTGCCTGGTTAACCCATTGCATTTCGCCATTACGGTTACATTTTGCCAAAAACACATCGCCATTGTTTTTAACACGTAATGTGCGTGAACCAATTGTAATGTCTTTGTTAAACGAGCCTGTAAAATAAAAGCTGTTATCTTTACCTAAAGCTATATTGTAAGCAATGTCGTTGCCTGGGCTGCCAACTCTGAAAGCAAATTCGGGAGGCCCCGAAACGGGGAATTTGGCGACAAAAATGTCGTTACTATTTTGCGACGAGTTTAGTTTATGCCCAAAAAAGTCAACATCGCCGCTAAAGTAGCCACACATGTAGGCATTTCCCTGCTCGTCGAAAATTATGTTTTTACCGTTACCACCCTGGTATAAACCGTATTTATTAGCAAGACGCCAAAGGTTACGTCCACGCCCAATAAGGTTTTGCGATGTTTTAAGTTCAACAATAATTGCGTTCGACTCGGCGTATTGTGGCATTGTTTGGCCAATTGGTGCGTTTACGTAAGTGGGGTCGGTTACAACATATTTTTTATCGTTGTACATAATGTAGTCGCCAACAACATCTTCGTTAAAACAAACAGCTGTGGCCATATGGCCAGGGTAATTTAACCCAATTACATCGAGCCCTAAAAGTTCTTTAACAAGGTACGAAAAAAGCACCGAACGGTCTTCGCAGTCGCTTGCTTTGTAGTGGAATAGCTCGTCGGGGAAAAAGAATTTTTCGTGTCCAAACTGTTCCTGGTCGGTTTGATACTCGAAAGCCGATTGCACAAACCTCAGTAATATTAGCGAAGCCTCATGTTCGGGTTTGTCTTTAATTATGGGTAAAAGAGCGTCGGTTAACGATTCTTTTGTTTGTGGTGTTATTGTTGCATCAAAATAAACTTCGATATCGGCTAATGGGTAATCGTTATAAAAGTTAATTGCATTTTGGTTGTAGGTAATGTCGAAAACATAATTTTGCCCGTCGTATTCAAATGTAAGGTTACGTTTTTTTATTTCGGTTTTGGTGTTAATGGCTTTGTACAGGTTAAGATCCATTATGATGCGGGCTTCGGGAAAGTCTTTGTCGTAAGTAAAAATATCGCTTTCGGTGCCATTTACTAAGTAGTAGCGTAAATTGTCGAATGTAAAAAATGGCATTCCGTAAATGTTGTTCGACGATGGTAAGAGCAAATAAAGTTGGTCGCCTTTAAAAGCTAAGCGTGCTTTATAGTTCGACTTTGTTAATAAAAACCATTCTAAAAATACTTGTCCGTTGCGGTCCGATGCAATTTTTTTTGATGCGTTTTTTATTAACAGGTAGTAACCCCAGTCGTTTAGGTTCATATCGTTTTTAAAACTGTTAAGGTTGTTAATTAAAACGGCAAACTGGGTATTGCTCATTTTTTCCCAGTTTTGGCTAATTACATCTTCCGAAATATTTGCCGGGAAAGATGTTATAAATTTGTCGTCGTACGAAAAATTAAGGTCGGCACCATAAAAATTAAACGACGACGATTTAGTTGTAAGGTTTTCGGGGGCAGTTTTTGTAAGTATTGGTAATCGTGGGGCAACTGCACCGCTCTCAACTGTTTTGGGTTGGGTTATTTTTAGTTGGGCAGGCTCTTTTTTTTCTTTGGCTTCAAATACAGGTTTTGAAACTGGTTTGGGCTCGGCCTTTAAGTCCTGGGCTTTAAATAGTTCATAATTTGTCCATTCTTTTTTCAAAAATTCTTTAAACTCGTCGTCCATTTTTTTTATGGCTTCGTCGCGTTCTTGTACAAATTTTTTAAAGGCAGCTTTTTCGTTTTCAATGTATTGGGCTTTTTTTTGTTGCTCTTGTTTTTTCCACTCTTCAAATGTTTGTGCCTCAATAATATCAGGCAAAAAAACCAATGCTGCAATTGGCAGGGCAAACAATACTTTGGTTAGCTTTTTCATATTTTTTTGTTTTTTAATAAGGTTGTATTTTGCATCATATTATTGTAAAACATGTTGCTTTAATACTTTTGGGTTTAGTTTAAGTGTGTATTTTTTATTAAATGCAATTTACTAAAATTATTAACACGGTATAATGACGTTTGTTAACCGGCTTAGGTTGCTTTTTTTTATAGTAAAAAAAAGAGGCTTGTTTTTAAAAACAGCCTCGTAATATTTTGTTTTATGTTTTACCTAATTTAGTGGTTGAATAAATTTGAACCAGAGCTTTGCTTAGGTATTACTGTAATATTGAGTTTGTTGTGTTTAATTAAACAAGTATTGTTAAATACTTACAAACCTATATCGATTGGGCTAATAGCTCAATTTGGGTTTTATTTACTTCATTAAGCGTCTTGTTCTTCATCAGTATCCTCGTCTTCGTCGTACGCTGGTTGGTTGTATATGTCGTCGTCGTCGTCGCTTACTGAGTTAGTAATTTTTTTGGTATTTTGTGTGTTTTCCGAATTTTTATCGTCGTTATCAAAATACTTGAAAACATCGAGCAGCGACGATTCTTGAATCATCGGTATTTCGTAGTCCGAAACTGTTCCCGACATCGATTTTTCTAACATCTCGTAAGCCTCTTTTACATTGTTTGCCTGAACAAGCATATATGTACTGGCGCGGCGTTCGGTGCCTTTTTCCTGGTCAACGGTAATAAAGGTAACTTTACATTTAAACCAGCGGTCGCCGTTATCGTTTGGCACAAGTTCGCTATAATTGGCTATTTTAATATTTGTAATGTTAAACTCGCCGCTAATGTAGGGTTCAAGTTCTTTGTTTATTCGTTCTTCGGCTTCGGTAAACGATACCGCGTCGATTAGGTACGTTTCCGAAACTGTTTTAATTTTTCCGTTTTCGTCGTTTTTCTGATATTTAGCTTTACATTCGAACCAGGTATTCATACTGTTTTTTTAAAGTTTATTAATATTATATTGTTGATATTTAATGTTATAACTATTTAATAACATTACGGGCTAAAGATAAAGTGTTAGTTTATTAAAAAAAATGGTTTAATATAAATGTGGATAACTTTTTGCAAAACGTGTTACAACTTATAATTTAGCACCAATAAAAAATACAAATATGGCCGATTTTGAATTAATTATAAAAAACAGGCGGAGCACCCGTAAATTTTTGTCAACCAAGGTTGAAGACAGTAAAATTGAAAAGCTTGTAAAGGCTGCTTTATTGGCACCATCGGGTAAATCGACATATCCTTGCGAGTTTATTGTAGTTACAAATAAAAGTGTTTTATCAGCATTATCGACAGCAAAAGAGCATGGTGCCGCGTTAATAGCTAATGCTCCTTTAGCTATTGCAGTTGTAGCCGACACATCGATATACGATATTTGGATTGAGGATGCTGCTATTGCTGCTACATTTGTTATGCTCGAGGCTGAAAACCTTGGTTTGGGATGTTGCTGGGTGCAAATGCGCCAACGAGGTACAAGTAACGGGGTGTCGGCAACTCAAAATATGAAAAACTTGCTTAAACTTGGACAAACACACGAACTTTTAGCCGTGTTGGCAATAGGTTATAAAGCCGAGAACAAGGCTCCGTATGCCGATACAAGTTTAAAATATCATAAAATACATTATAACAGTTTTTAGTTGGCAAATAATTTTGGTTTAAAACACGATATTTTGAAAAGCCTATAGCCAATTGTTTATAATACGCGTTTTAGTAAGCAATAACACAGGAAAATATACTGTATCGTAATTAATAGCGTAAAGCGGCTTTAAAAGTAAATAAAGGTAAAATACTATATGGTTAAATATGCAATTATCGATATTGAAACTACCGGTGGCAGTGCTTATAATAGTAAAATTACCGAAATTGCTATATTTGTACACGATGGCAACAAAATTATTGATGAGTTCTCGACACTAATAAACCCCGAAACCTATATTCCGCAATATATAACACAACTAACAGGCATAACAAACCCAATGGTTGCAAATGCCCCAAAATTTTACCAAGTTGCCCGTAAAATTGTTGAAATAACTACCGATTGCATTTTTGTTGGGCACAATGTAAGTTTTGATTATACTTTTGTTAAAGAGGAGTTTAAACGTTTAGGTTACGATTATCAACGTAAAACACTCGACACTGTGCGCATTAGCCGGAAACTTTTACCTGGGCATAAATCGTATAGTTTAGGTAATATTTGCGAAAACTTACAAATACAAATAAATGGCAGACACCGCGCGGGTGGCGATGCGTATGCAACTGTAAAGCTTTTCGAAATTTTACTGTCGAAAACAGGGTTTCAGCAATTTGCAAACCCCGATGCCTATAAATTTTTAAAAGGCATTACCAACC
>CAZJCR010000016.1:24344-30434 GCA_964544385.1 uncultured Bacteroidales bacterium | reverse complement strand
ATTGAAAAAAAAGAATGTAGAATATTTGTTAACGTTATTATAATTTTCGACTAATTTGAAACTTGACTTTTGCACGAAGACAAACTTGTTTACAAATAAATTGTTTGTTCGCTCGGTTTAAATCTTTCAAATTAACTTTGAATTAATTACGTAATATAATTGTAATATGAAAGTAAATATAAATAATAGATAATTAGTTTATAATTAACAAAAATATATTAGTTTTAGAAAAGAAAATAAAAACTAAAACAACAAAATATTAACCAATTACTAACCACGAAATAAAACAAACACATGCAATATATTATACAAACAACATATTATCAAATAGTTACATTATGTAGCATGAATGCAATTATTGTCGCCAGTTTTATTTAATTTCCGAAATAAGATTATTATATTGCTGCGAAAATAGAATTGACTTGTCTGACTTTTAAGACAGAACATAATAAATACACACAAGGTATATGCCGGCGTTGTTTAAAATAAAATATATACTTTAGCAAACATAAAATTGAAAATAATATGGAACTAATTGAAAAATTGATAAACTCAAAATTAATTGAAAGAGTAAAAAGAAAATCTGCATTAATTACAGGAATGCATATCAAATTAAAACGTCTATCTCCATCATCTTCAGAAGATTATAGAACAGTTAAAATTTTAAATTCATTTGGTTTTAACAAAGTTCTTGATATTGGAGCAAATACAGGACAATTTGCTGAATCATTAATTGATTTTGGTTTTAAAGGAGAGATTGTATCTTTTGAACCAACAAGCATTCCGTATAATAAATTAATAAAAAGAGTATCAAAATATAGAAATTGGAAACTTGCTGAAAAATGCGCAATTGGAGACTTCGATGGAATTATAGATATCAATATTTCGAAAAATTCGCTTTTTAGTTCAATAAAAAAAATTAGTGCCGAATATTCATCATATAATTCAGGTTCCTCTATTGTCGATACAGAAAAGGTTAATGTTTACAAATTAGATTCGTTACAAAACAAGTATTTTAATAAGAACGAAAAAATATTTCTAAAAATCGACACTCAAGGTTTTGAGAAAGAAGTATTAAATGGTGCTATTGAATTACTTAAATATGTAAAAGGAATTAAAATTGAAATACCATTACAACCTATATATGAAAATGTATTGTGGAGTGCTGTTGAAATATTTAATTTTTTTAAAGAAAAAGGATTTATTTGTATTAGTTTAAATGAAGTGGCTGTTAATAATAAAACTGGTATTGTACACGAAATTGATGGGATTTTTATTAATCAAGAATTACTCCAAACAACAAAAATATAGTGAAGGCATAAAATGTTAAAATTAAGAATTATAACAATTTTGAAGCATAGTATTAACATGTAATATGTAACCTTGAAACGACAAAAATACCATATTCAAATCTTTACTTGTAAATAAGCCTAAATAAATAGTCATTATTTTTTGAACAAAGCTGGAGCGTGTACAAAACCCTATTAATACATAACTTGAGCAGTTTATTACCTAAGTTGAGCGGTTGGAGCTATGCGAACAAACTCTACATTGATTAAGCGATTCGCTCAATTTGGGTAAGAGTTTGTTACGTTTCATTAACCAAATGAATTGAAATGCATACAGCTCCTTAACCGGTTGAGCGAATAGCTTTTGGGTTATTGTTATTTAAATTTTATAAATATTCACTACTTAACGCCATAATTAATTATATATCAAGTTTTTGTTTAATTCCGGTTAATTCGGTTTGTATATTTTTTATTCGTGTAAGCAGTTCGGTGTTAATACTTTCGGCATCGGGCATTTTATGGCTTATAAAATTTACAAACTTCCAAATTTCGGTAATTTGGTTAACATTAACTTTATATGGTTTATAACCGCTGTTAAGCGAGTGTAAAATTATTGTACCGTTATCGATAATATTGTTTTCAACAAGTTTAAAAACAATACCATCGTCTAACGTGCATACAATACAGGCCATACCATTTGGTATTGTTAACCAATCAACAACAAACTCGCCTGTAACCCATGCCCCGTTGGGTATTGGCAACATACTGTCGCCATGCAACTGAAAAGTGCGGTATTTTTTACCATCGGGTAAAAATGGTAAATTAAAAACCTGTAGTTTTTCAACAAATTCGGTGTCGGCAAAACCACGGGTATAACCTGCTTTTGCTTTTTCGGGAACAAGTTCAATATTCTCAACATTTTGTTGGTTAACCGTTGTAGCCAATACCCGTAATTTACCACCACGGGCGTAAACATCAAGCCCACGTTCAATTTGCGATAACATGTTGTTGCTTAAGCTACTCAAATCAACTCTTAATAGTGTGTCGATTGATATTGCATAATAATCGGAAAAAGCAATTAATACATCAACTCCCGGTTTGGCAACCTCGTTCTCGTAGCCGCTAAGTGTTGG
The DNA here is from genome assembly GCA_964544385.1 of uncultured Bacteroidales bacterium. Taxonomy (GTDB): domain Bacteria; phylum Bacteroidota; class Bacteroidia; order Bacteroidales; family SZUA-534; genus CAZJCR01. The sequence continues at coordinate 28,012 of CAZJCR010000016.1, read as the reverse complement.
ACGTTTCATGCTAAGTGCCACTGCAACTTCGTCTTGAGTGCGCCCTTTACGTTTACGTAAAAGTTTTATGTTGCTTGCAAAATACATTGTGATTAGTTTTTAACCGCAATTTACGATTATATTTTAAACAAAAAAAGTATTGAAATATGTTTATTTTTGATTGATTGTATAAATGAATATTATAACGATTGTATCGTTACCAATACTAAATTTTAGCTCTTTAGCCAGTTTCGATTTATTTATAAAACATTTTTTTATAACGAGTAAAACATTCGAGTCAAAAATTTACTTTTGTAAAAAATAACATATAGCCTATTATAAATAATAGCTTAATTGAGCAATTGGCTCAAATTTTACAAACCGCAAAATTGTTTTAACAGCTTATTTGTATTTTTTACTGTAACCTAAATTAAGAATTATAATTATGAAATTGAATGCATTAACACTTAGCCATGTAAAATTATTTTTACTATTAGCCACATTATTTATGGTATTTAGTTGCGATAATAACAAAGAACCCGAACCCGAAACTAAAAACTTTAAATTAGTTAAAACAATAAATGCGGCCGATATTAAAACACTGCTAAACACATTTGGCTTGTCGGATATGGCAAAAAACATTAAATATAATATCGACGTTTACACATACGAATATGTAATGCAACATAATAACAACAATATAAAATGCTCGGGAATTATTGCAGTACCAGCTGCTGCGGGCAAATCGTTTCCGGTATTATCATTCCAGCATGGCACAATGGTAAATCATAATAGTGCGCCAACGGTAAGCTATAATAGTATCGACAATATAGCCATATTAAGTATTGCCGGTATGGGTTATATTTTTGCCGAGGCCGATTATGTTGGTTTTGGAGCATCGGCAAACTATAAACACCCATATTTAGTTAAAGATATAAGTGTAAATAATGTGGTTGCAATGTTAAACTCGATGCTTGAAATACCCGATGGACAACTGTCGGGTGTAATTATTAGCGACAGTTTATTTATTTCGGGATACTCGCAAGGAGGCTGGCTTAGCCTGGCAATGCTCGAGTATTTTGAAACAACTAATAATATTAACAACTGGCAGGTAATTGCAACTGCATGTGGAGCAGGCCCTTATTACCTCGACCACGTTATGGATGTTACTTTTAATTATCAAAATTATTATGAACCAAATTACTTAGCATATGTTTTTTCGGGTTACCTTAATTACAATCAAATAGAACAACCATACAGTACATATATTAATAGCCCATATGCCGAAAAAATTGATTACCTGTATAATGGAACCTACACCGAAGAACAAATTAACGCTGAACTAAATACAAATATTAAACAATTGTTTACACCTGGCTTTATTGAAAATTACCCCGACGGAATATACAATGAACTTGCTCAGGCATTTAAAAACAACTCGGTAACTGTATGGAACTGTCAAACCCCTTTATTATTAGTACATGGTTCGGCCGATACCGATGTTACACCTACAGTAACACCAAAAATATACGCCGATTTTGTTGAAACAGCCACCAAAAATGTTGAATTATATATACTCGATGATATGGACCATGGCACTGCAGCAATTCCGTCGATTGTATATATATTGAGCTGGTTCGAAAATTTTAAAAAATAAATTGGCAATTTAGTTTATTTATTAAAGCATAAAATTAATTTTGCTTGCGATTTATAACAAACAAAACTAATTTAAAAATTTATTGTAACACATAGGTTATTAATGCAATAAATTACATAATGTTTTATAAAAATACAAATTGTTATAAATTTGCAACACCCAGTAGATAAAAATTTATTGAATTTAATTACATAAAAATCAAATAATTATGAGAAAGCACATTTTCAATGCCGGACCATGTAAATTGTCGGATCCATGCTTACAAAACACAGCCAAAGCAATAATCGAGCTAAACAACAGCGGTCAGTCAATTTTAGAGGTCTCGCATCGAAGCAAAGATTTTCAACCAATTATTGACGAAGCTGTTGCATTGTTTAAAGAGGTTTTAAACATTCCCGAAAACTATCAGGTATTATTTTTAGGTGGCGGTGCAAGCACCCAGTTTGCCATGATACCAATGAACTTTTTAAAAACTAAAGCAGCTTACGTTAATACAGGGGCATGGTCGGCAAAAGCTATTAAAGAAGCCAAACTTTTTGGCCAAGTTGAAATAATAGCATCGTCGGAAGATAAAAACCATACCTACTATCCTAAAGGTTTTAAAATCCCATCAGATGTTGATTATGTGCACATAACAAGCAATAACACTATAAGGGGCACCGAAATTTTTGAAGACCTTGACAGCCCTGTGCCATTAATTGCCGACATGTCGTCGGACATTTTAAGCCGCAAAGTTGATGTATCAAAATACGCAATGATATATGGCGGTGCGCAAAAAAACCTTGCCCCCGCTGGTGTAACTTTTGTAATTATACGTAACGACATGCTCGAACGTGTTTGCACAAACCGCGTTATCCCTACTATGCTAAAATACGACACTCATATTAACGACGGCTCAATGTATAACACTCCTCCGTGTATCAATATTTATTGTCTAAACGAAACTTTAAAATGGATTAAATCGTTGGGTGGTGTTGAAGCTATGGAAAAACTTGCCATTGAAAGGGCAAAAATTGTTTACGACGAAATTGACCGTAACACGCTTTTTAAAGCACCGGTTGAAGAAGGTTCGCGCTCACGCATGAACATTCCTTTTGTTTGGGCCGAAGGTAACGAAAACCTGCAAGACGATTTTATGAAATTTGCATCGGCACATAATATTGTTGGTATTAAAGGACACCGTTCGGTTGGCGGTTTTCGTGCATCAACATATAATGCTTGCTCAATTGACGATGTTAACGCATTGGTAAAATGTATGCAAGATTTTGAAAAACAAGTAAAACAATAATTGAGCTTGTTGCTAAAATTGTTTTAATTACTCAATTTGAGTAATTAAAACTGTTACCAATTAATTAAAACCAAACTAATACATAATGAAACATTCATGATAAGAAAGTTTATCGCACACGAAAATGATTATTTATGGATGTTCCATTTGGCCTTTAAAAATAAAATTATAAACAGATGAAAACAATATTAATAGCTACCGACAAACCTTTTGCAGCACCGGCAGTTGCGCAAATGAAAAACATTGCCGAAGGTAAAGGCTACAAAGTTCAGATGCTCGAAAAATATAAAACCGCCGCCGAGCTTATTGATGCTGTTGCTAATGTTGATGCAATGATAATACGTAGCGACATTGCATCAAAAGAAGTTCTTGATGCAGCTAAAAACCTTAAAATTGTTGTTCGCGCAGGTGCAGGTTACGACAATATCGACCTTACAGCAGCATCGGCTAACGGAATTGTTGCCATGAACACACCAGGCCAAAACTCGAACGCCGTGGCCGAACTTGTTTTTGGCATGATGGTTATGATGGCACGTGGAAACTACAACGGAAAATCGGGTACCGAACTACGTGGCAAAAAACTTGGCATACACGCTTATGGCAACGTTGGCAAATATGTTGCCGAAATTGCTAAAGGTTTTGGTATGGCTATTTATGCTTACGACCCATTTGTTAACAGCGAAACTATGCAGGCAAACGGAATAACTCCGGTTAGCTCGGTCGACGAGTTATACTCAACCTGCA
>CAZJCR010000016.1:14209-24334 GCA_964544385.1 uncultured Bacteroidales bacterium | reverse complement strand
ACTACGTATCGTTGCACATTCCGGCCAACGACAAAACTAAAAAAAGTATAAACTTTGAGCTTTTAAACAAAATGCCCGAGGGCGGAGTACTTGTTAACACTGCCCGTAAAGAGGTTATTGACGAAGACGGCATATTAAAACTTATGCAAGCACGCCCCGACTTTAAATACCTTTCGGATATTGCCCCCGATTGCGCCCATGTTTTTGCCGAAAAGTACGAAGGCCGCTTCTTTTTTACACCTAAAAAAATGGGTGCCCAAACCGAAGAGGCTAATGTTAATGCAGGCATTGCCGCTGTTAATCAAATTATCGACTTTTTTGAAACAGGAAACAAACAGTTTCAGGTTAACAAATAAAATAACATAACAACATTTTTTTAAGCCCCGCTGGTTTACAGCGGGGCTTTTTGTGTTATAATTGTTGTAAAACGCTTGTAATTAATTCCTAAGTTAAGCGGTTAAAACGTTGTAAATAAACGTTTTACTTAGGTATATCGATTGAGCAAATCGCTCAACTTGGGTTTGACTCATTTAAAACAGTGATGTTTTTCTTTGTGAACTCTGTGCTCTCTGTGGTTAGAAAAAAAACTTGCGGATTTTAGGAAGTACTTTATTTAAGTTTAACCCCCGACTTTATATTTGCAGGTAACCTTTAAACAGGTATGTCAAAAACCTAAATTTATATAATATACAATTTGTTGTAATACATATGGTATTCGCAAGTTAATTAAGCTTAACACCATGAGCAACCACATAAATATTTAGGCAAAATGGCAAGTTTTAAAATTATATAGTTATTTTAGACATCGTAAAATTAGTTAAACATAAAACAAATAAATATGGCAACAATAAAACCATTTAAAGGGTTACGCCCGCCACAAAACTTAGCACAAACTTTAGCTTGTTTACCTTACGATGTTATGGACAGTGCCGAGGCTACACAAATGGCATTGGGCAAACCCGAATCGCTTTTACACATTACCCGTGCCGAAATTGACTGCCCGGCCGGAACCGATATACACTCGGAAACAGTGTACAACAAAGCCGTTGACAATTTTAACATGTTTAAAACCAATGGCTGGTTAATACCCGACACCGATGCAAAATATTATTTACGCGCAAACAATGAACGGTCGTACTCAATACGGAATTGTTGGTGCTGCCGCTTGTAACGATTACTATAACGGTGTTATTAAAAAACACGAATTAACCCGGCCCGACAAAGAGGAAGACAGAATGGTTTTAACCCGGTACCTAAACGCAAATATTGAACCTGTTTTTTTCTCGTATAAAGCTGTACCCGAAATTGATGCAATTGTTAACAATATTATTAGTAACAATACTCCTGAATACAATTTTATTGCCGACGATGGTTTTGGCCATAAACTTTGGCCAATTAATAATAGCCAAACAAATAAAACACTCGAACAACTGTTCGAAACTAAAGTACCGGCTACATATGTTGCCGACGGCCACCACCGTACTGCTGCCGCCGCACGTATTGGTGCCGAAAAAAAACAACAAAACCCAAACCATACAGGTAGCGAGCCTTATAACTATTTTATGGCAGTGCATTTTCCCGATAATCAACTTCAAATTATTGATTATAACCGCGTTGTAACCGATTTAAACGGGTTAACCACAAAAAGTTTTATCGATAAAATTGAGCAAAACTTTACAGTAACAAAAATGGGCTCGCAAATATTTAAACCAACTAAATTACACGAGTTTAGCATGTATATCGATAAAACATGGTATAAACTAAACGCAAAACCAGGTACATATAACGACAACGACCCTATTGGTGTTTTAGATGTTACAATATTGTCGGACCTTATACTAAACAATATACTTGATATTAAAGACTTACGAACAACAAACCGTTGCGGTTTTATTGGCGGAATACGCGGGCTTAACGAGCTTGTTAAGCGAGTTGATAACGATAATATGGCAGCTGCTTTTGCCTTATACCCTGTTTCGATGCAGCAACTTATTAACATTGCCGACTCGGGGAATATTATGCCACCAAAAACTACATGGTTCGAGCCTAAATTACGTTCGGGTTTGGTAATTCACGAGTTATAAAAACAAAAAAATCCGCCATACAATTTGGCGGATTTTTTATTTTACCTAAATTATGCAAACTGCATAATTAAGTATTAAACCAACTAATCGTTACATAAATCGTTAGCATTATTAAGGTAAACAACGTTACTAATATTTGGTGTGCATTCGTAAGCTTTTATACCGCAGGTTTCGGAGTTTGATATTTCGCAATTACTAACAGTAAGTTTCGATTGATTGTACTCCGAATATACTGCCCCACCGTTTCCGGTATCGCCACCCGCGTATTGTATTTTGCAATAATTTAGTAATGACCCGGTTTCGGTTTCCTGATAAAAGTTAATACTGCCCCAATCGCCCGACGAAGGGCTGCCTGCAGCCGATGTAAAAACAATCGGATTGGCAAGTGTACCATCTGCAACCAGCTTACCATACGACCCAAAACCAATATAAATGTTGGCATTGGCTAAAAATTTTAATATAGCCCCTGGCTCAATTGTAAGCGAGCCCGAGTTTTGTACCGAAATACCATCAACAATATATGGTACCGATAATTTACTAAATGTTATTGCTTTCGATTCAATATCGGAATTAGTAATTAACACACCTCTTCCAACCAATATGTTATTAGGTTCGATACTGCCGGCGCATAAAGCCGGGCATTTAATTAAATAACCAGGGCAATCGCTAATATTATTGTTTGCAAAACTGCCAAATAACCCGTTGTAGTTTTCAACACCAATTCCGGCATTTTTTGTAATAGTGCAGTTATTTATCGATACTGAAGTGTATTCAACATAAATAGCAGCCTCGCTGTACTCTTTTCCGCCGGCATACTCAAAATTACAATAACTTAATATTGATGATTTTGAAGCATTAGCATAAAAATAAATGCCAATGTAGTCGCCTGCCGATTTTACGCCTGCTGCCGATGTAAACAATATTGGTTTGTCGGCAGTACCATTAGCTTTTAACGAACCATAGCTCGAATATCCAACATATATGCCGGCATCTTCTTTAAATTTTAAAACTGTACCTGGTTCAATTATTAAATCGCTCTCAACATTAACCCAGCCTTCAACAGTATATGTTTTATCGGCAGTAAGTGTGGTGGGTTTTAAAATTTCGCCCGATAAAATGTTTGAACTCTCGGGTTCATCTGTAATTTCGTTACACGAAAAAAACAAAGGCACTATTGCCAATAAATAAAGTAATTTTTTCATAACTTTTTAGTTTTTGTAATTTTTGCACTCATTTGGTATTATATAAATAATATATGCAAATTTATGTTATGTTTAGTATTGCTACAATCCACGAAAAAAGGGATTTGTAAAAAGATTAGTGTAGTATAATTTTGTTTAAACATTATTAATAAAAGATGCATTTTAAACATACAAACAAGTTGCAAACAATTATTGTTTCAATTGGTCTGCTTTTTATGGCGTGTAGCCAGCAAATCAAATACAATTACCAATTGTCTGATAATGTAAATGTTTTAGCCGATTCGGCATATAATTTATGCGTATATTATAACGACTCGGCTTTAGCGCATAAAATATTAGCCCAGCTTTTAAACATATCGGTTAAAATGCCCGACAATATTGACAAAGGCGAAGCTTATCGTACAGCAGCACTTATTTATAATCATTACAATGTTGTCGACTCGGCATTGTATTACTATAAAAATGCCGAATCGGTTTTTACAGCGTTAAACAACTCCGAATCGGAAATTTTGTTGGCAAAAACATGGCTAAACATGAGCCTTGTTTACATTACCGGAGCCGATTACCCAACGGCTGTTGATTACGCGCTTAAAGGCGAACCAGTTTTTTTAGCTAATAAATTAGACAACTACCTTATAAACAGTTACTCAAAAGTTGCCGAAATTTATCAACGCTTAAACGAACTTGAAAAATCGGCTGTTTATAATAAAAAAACTTTCTACTTGGGTAAAAACAGCGAAAACAGTTTTGCTAAAGGTTCGGCATTTATATCGCTTGCAAATTATTATATTATCTACAATAAACCCGACTCGGCTATTTATTGGCTTAATATGATTGAAAAAAATACAGAATTAGCCGCGATAACTGAAAATGGCATTATTGTTAATTGCAATAAAGCCAAAATTTATTACGAATTATATGGCAATATTTATAAAAGCATCGACTATTTAAACGTAGCCCTTAACTATGCAATAAAGTATGGCAGCCCATATCAGGTTGCCGATATTTATGAGCGGTTGTCGGTAAGGTATAAACAAATTAACCAACCAGCCAAATGCTTGCAATATATTAAGTTAGGCACAAAAATAGCTGCCAGTAACAATTTTTACGAATTGCTAATGCGCTTTACCGAGCTGCATGCAAATTTGTTATTTGAGCAAAATAAGCCTGACCAGGCATATTTAAAACAATTAGAGTTTAATAATTTGTTCGAAAAACATATTGCCGACAAATCGAAACAACAAACCCTGTTTTTAAATGCAAAATTTGATGCCAGCAAGCGCGAAACTCAGATAAAACTGTTAAAAACCGAAAATACTTTAGCAAAATCGAAACTGGTGCGTCGTAATTTATTTATCGCCTTTTTTATAACGCTTTTACTTATAAGTATTTTAACAATTGCAATTTTAACCAGGTATTATAAACAAAAACAAACCTTGGCAAAAGCCGAAGCCGAAATAAATAATCAAAAAATTAAAGCTCTTGAACACGAGCACGCCATTATTGCAAATCAGGCAACTTTGCGAGGCGAGGAAGCCGAACGCACGCGTGTTGCCCGCGATTTGCACGATGGCTTGGGTGGTTTACTATCGGGAGTTAAATTATCGTTATACAACATGCAGGAAAAATATGTTTTATCAGGCGAAATGGCTCAGTCGTTAAGCAATTCGCTATCGTTTATCGACTCGAGCGTTGCCGAACTTAGGCGCATTGTACACAATATGATGCCCGAGGTTTTGCACCTTGCGGGTATAAAAACTGCTATCGAATCATTTTGTAATGGCTTAAACCATACATCTTTAAATATAAAATTTGTATTTTATGGTAGCGATATAAGGTTTTTACCTGGTTTCGAGCTCTCGATATACAGGATTACACAAGAGCTTATAAATAATGCACTAAAACATGCGAATGCAAATAACATTATTATACAATTAATTATTGAACCTAACCGTCTTTTTATTTCGGTTACCGACGACGGTATTGGTTTTATAAAAAATAATAACAACCAAGGTACTGGTTTTGACGGCATTAAAACGCGAATAGCAGCTTATAATGGCAGGTTCGATATTAATTCGCAACTAAATAATGGTACCGAGGCGTTAATCGAGATTAATAACCTTAATAATTATACTGTATGATATCGGTTATTATTGTCGACGACCACCCGGTAGTTGCGCATGGGTTAAAAAGTTATTTCGAAACATCGGGTTCAATTATTGTTAAAGGAATTGCAAATACAGCAAAAGAATGTATTGGGTTGTTAAATATTGTAACTCCCGATGTTATACTGCTCGATATGAAACTACCCGATAGTTCGGGCATTGAACTTGGAAAAATAATTTTCGACAATTGCCCATGTTCAAAAATTATTGTATTGTCGTCGTATAATCAGCAATACTATATAAATGCTATGTTAAAACTTGGGGTTCAGGGATATTTGTTAAAAAACACCCCGCCAAATATTATTATTGATGCTATAATACAAGTGCACGAGGGCGAAAACTATTTTTGTAAAGAGGTTAACAAGCTATTAGTACCAACCGACGATAATTTATTTTTAAGCACTCGCGAGATAGAGGTTTTAAAGCTTATTGCTCAAGGTTTAACAAACCAGCAAATTGCCGAAAAATTGTTTATCAGTCATCTAACTGTCGACAGCCACCGTAAAAACCTTATAATTAAACTTGGTGCTAAAAACACCGCGTCGTTAATAAATATTGCCGGTGTGCAAGGTTATTTAAGTTAAAACCGTAAGGTAATCGTAATGTATAAATGGCTTATTACGTTTAGTTCCCATGTAATCTTTAACATTATCGCTACTATATTGGGCACGGCCAATTGCTATTTGCCCGCCATTTTCGTCTTCAACTTTTACTATATCGCCAGGTTCAAAAAATCCTTTTACATCAACAATGCCAATAAACAAAACACTGGTTGCATTATTACTTAAAAGGGCTAGTTTAGCACCATTGTTAACTACAACAATTCCGCGGGCAAACGAGTCGGAGTGCGACAACCATTTTTTTACACTTTTGCTTTTATGAGTATTAGCAACAAAATGTGTGTAGGGAATATTTTTATGTTCAATTATATCGATAAGTATATTATTACGTGTACCGTTTGCTATATAAACATCAATACCTTGCGACGAAATTTTTTGGGCTATTGAGCATTTTGTTAACATGCCTCCCCTGCCAAACCCCGATTTTACGGGTGCAATAAACGACGATAAATTTTTTGTATTTCCATCGATAACAGGTATAAGCTTATTGCCGGGTTCGGCCGGGTTCCCCGAGTATACACCGTCAATGTTCGACAATATAAATAACGAGCGGCAGTTCATCATGGAGGCTATAAGCCCCGACAGTTCGTCGTTATCGGTAAACATAAGCTCGGTTACCGATATTGTATCGTTCTCGTTTACTATTGGCAAAACATTATTATCGAGCATTGCAGTAATGCAGTTTTGCATATTTAAATAGTGTCGGCGGTCGCCAAAATTTTCTTTTGTAGTTAAAACCTGCCCACAGTTAATGTTATAGCTGTTAAACAACTCGGTATAGGTGGCCATAAGTTTAACCTGACCTATTGCGGCCCAAACTTGTTTTGCCGACATTACGCTGGTTTTTTTCGACATTTTTGCAATAGCACGGCCGGCAGCAACTGCCCCTGACGAAATAAGTATTACCTCAATTTTGTTTTGGCGCAAATAAACTATTTGCTCAACAATGCTTGCAATACGTTCAAAATTCAGGCTGCCGTCGGCCATTGCCAAAACATTGCTGCCTAATTTTATTGCTATCCTTTGGTTTTTATATGTTTTCAATTTGGTAAAAAATGTTTTATAACAGTTAATGCTGCAAATTTAAAACTATATACAACATTTTAACATGTTTAGTAAAAATGTTATTCCATTTTTTTACCATAAAACCCAAATTGAGCGATTAGCTCAATCGATTTAGATTTTGTAAGTATTTCACTGCACTTCGTTGGTGAAATACAACAAACTCTACATCGGGATTACACCTAAGTAAAGCGTTTGTTCGCATAGCTCCAACCGCTAAACTTAGGTAAAAGTTACTGTTTATATGTCTAATTTTTTAATAAGCTCGTTGTACTTACAATGTATATGTTTAAGTTCGTCAATATTAAGCTCTTTTGTGTAAACACGTATAAGATCCATAACTTGTGCAGCATATACAACGGCCAGGGCGGCATCAAAAGCAAGTGTTGTTACGTTGCTACGCACTTGTATGGTTAGTTTTTTAAAGGTTTCCCAGTCAAGGTACTTATCAATTTTTAAATAGTACTTGTAAGGGTTGCTATCGCGATAAATATTGTTATCGATGGCATTAATCCTGAAAAGTTTTTTAACTGTTATTATGCCTGTTTCGTTAATGTTACGTGGTTTCATGTAGTTTATCCCAAGTTCGCGATAAAAAACCTGTAAAGGGGCAATTTGCTCAAAACTGGTAAGCCCGCGTACCCTTATAGCATTGTAAACTACATTTTTTATTCCTATTGTCGACGGTGTACCGTCAAAAAATAAACCCTTTTCGGTGTTTATTATATGTGTCATTCGCAATATTTTTTCGGTAGGTTCTTTGTCAGTTATTACAAAAAATAACGAATCGGGCATGCCATCGTCAGGTACATTACGCCCATAGTAACCCGGATAACGGCCCTCGTTTTCGAGCACTAATGTGTTTTCTAAAATATCGCGTTCAAAAGTTTTTACGCTCTCCTCTTTAATTGTACTGCCAAATGTTTCGATAATCATAGCTGTATATTTTAGTTGTTTTTAGTTTAATTAACACTAAAACTGTTCTTATTAAAAAAACAAAAAGTAATTTTGTTTATTGGTTTAGCCATAATTATTAAAATATTTACTTACACAATATTTTATTTTGTATACTTTAATTAATTAAAACAATAAAATATTTACAAGTATTAACAAATTATTTCGATGATAAAAAAAACACTGTATATTGTTATATTTATTTTAATTACAGGCATTTGTAACGCGCACCCTTTGCACCTTTCTATTACAAATATCGATATTGTAAAAAATACCGTATCAATTAGTATAAAAGTATTCGACGACGATTTTACTGCAGCAATTAATTCAATATTAGGGTCGGCATATAGCCAATTGCCAAACAATACCGATGCTATAAAAGCTATAAACAATTATATCGACACAAATTTTACAGTAAAATTAAACGGTAAAAAAGTAAAGCTTAAATTTATCGATAAAAAACATGGCGATTTTAGCATTTGGCTTAATTACTCGGGCAAAACCCGTAAAAATATTACCGAAATAACTGTATCGAACAAAATATTATTACCATGGTTTACCGACCAAAAAAATATGATAATAATTAATGCAAATGGTGTTGAAAGTGGTCATATTACAAGTATTGAAGAACCTGAAATATCAGTAAAATTTTAATTTAAATAATTAACCAATCGAATTATGATTAAGTATACAGCCATAATAATTGCTTTGTTATTTGCTTTTATACAATTGCACGCAACTCATAACCGGGCTGGCGAAATTACTTACAAACATAAATCGGGGCTTACTTTTGAGTTTACAATTACAACCATAACTAACACTAAGGTAACATCCGACGGGTTTCCACCAGCCGACCGAGACAGCTTGCCAATATACTGGGGCGACAATACATATACAATTTTGCCGCGTATACAAATTATAAAACTATCCGACTATTATCAAAAAAACATTTACACAGGTCAACATACTTTTCCGGGACCCGGAACTTATGAAGTTTTAGTTGAAGACCCCAATCGTAACGAAGGTGTAATAAACATTCCAAACTCAATTGCCGTTGTTTTTTCGATAAAAACTATTATGCAAATAAACCCGGTTTTAGGAGTAAACAACGCCCCAATATTGTTAAACCCACCTGTCGACAAAGCTGCTGTTAACCGGGTTTTTGTTCATAACCCGGCTGCTTTTGACCCCGATGGCGACAGCCTGTCGTACGATTTAACTGTTTGCACTGGCGAAAACGGGCAGCCAATTAACAGTTATATTTTACCCGAATCGCAAAACCGCCCAATTTTTATTAGCAACGACGGTAACCTTACGTGGGATACACCTGTAAACACAGGAGCATACAACCTTGCTTTTCACATTAGCGAGTGGCGCAATGGTGTTAAAATAGGCCAAATTACCCGCGATATGCAGGTTGAAGTTTTCGAAACCGATAACACGCCGCCAATTATCGATTCTATTAATCAAATATGTATTATTGCCGGCCAAACTGTTAACCTTGTTACTACCGCTACCGATAATAACAACGAAACAATTACACTTTCGGCTTCGGGCGGAATTTTCGAAATCGACACTACAGCAATTTTTACATCTACACCAGCTAAAGGTAAAGTAACCGGTGTTTTTAAATGGGAAACCAAGTGCCAACATGTTCGTAACCAACCTTACATGCTGCTTTTAATTGCATCCGACAATAACCCACAAATTAAACTTGTCGACCAGCAAACAGCTTACATAAAAGTTATTGGGCCAGCTCCGGCTAACCTAAAAGCTACCGCATCAACAAATTCAATAGAGCTTAATTGGGATAATTACTTGTGCAACAATATTAAAGGTTTTGCAATATACCGTAGTAACAATACCTTTGGATATGTGCCACAACAATGCGAAACCGGCGTACCAATTTATACCGGATATGAAAAAATTGCCGAAATTAATGGCGATACTGTAACACGGTTTATCGACAATAACAACGGCTTAGGTTTAAACCAAGGTTACAATTATTGTTACATGGTTACAGCTATTTTTAACGATT